>JADKDV010000001.1:662735-994103 GCA_016718315.1 Candidatus Obscuribacter sp.
TTATAATCCAATTTACTTCTAACTGCCTATGATTCTATTGGCAACCGCTCTTTTCACTTGAGAACCTTGAAAATAACGGCACCACTTACTACTCTCAAAGCTTTTAGCCTGCGCAATAAATCCACTGGATATTGCTTAGCTGGTTTATTGTCGCTCTCTTTTGGGCTAACAAATCCTGCCCTGGCTGATGTGCCGGTAAACACTCAAGCGATTTCGGTACAAGAAGTCTCAAGTGAAGACGTCACCAGTCCTATCAATTTGAGACCGGCAATCGAAGACACCAAAACAGAAGCACAAGCTGAAGCTGAAGCAGAAGCTAAAGCAAATGCCAGAACAAAGGCGCAGACGGCTCCATCATGGGACCAGACAGGCAGTGCTACAGATAATGCTGCAAGCAGCAGCTCTGGGGCACCACTTGCGGTAGCAGCACCACAGGCAGTTAGTGGTGATACACCTCTATCTCAAACTCTCGAAGCCTCAGCCCAAAAACCAGACCAGAATATTGCCGACGCACCAAGAGCAATTGCACAAGGTCGTCCTATCAGTCGAGACAACGACTTTGTACCAATCGACTTGACTCCAGTTAGATTGCCGGAGCGCGTCAGTACATTTAACAACTACGAAAACTTCAAAGCTCAGGCTTTATATAAATTGCCCGGCCGCGTGTTTTTTAACGCCTCAGTCGAAAACTCACTGCGATTTGAAGCCAACACATTCCAGACCAATAGACACTATCTGTCAGACATGATTTATCGTGTCTTGCCTAACGTCACTGCTGGCTATGCTCTTACTAAAAAGACCAGAGTAGCTGCTAACTATTTCTTCTTCCGCGATCAATACGATCTCAGGGCATCTAGACTCTCGCGCAATATCCACTCAGTTGGTGGACGCATTGATCACGACATTCCCATCAACGAAAAAACAATGCTCAGCGTTGGCGTATTTTCGCGGGCATTGTTTATCCAGACTGCTAACGCACCAAACATAGATTTTTACGACATCATCCCATCTGCCACCATCACCAGAAGAGCTGGCATGAATGGTGTCGTGTATGGCAGCGTTCTTGGACAGCTGAGATTCCGCGATCCATTTTCAAACTTCCAGGAGGGTGACCAGTTCTACTCTCTCGGCGGTATCTGGCGCAAAGGCGCCTGGAGCTTCCTGGGAGACTCAACACTAGTAACCAACTTTGGTAATAGCAATCTGCGTGGCGGTCCAAACAACCAGGTCATCATCTTGACTGGAGAAGTCGGGCGTCGCATCCACCCTCATCTACCTGTCACAGCCTTTGTCAGAGCAGAGCCAATCTTTAACATGGGTGCCAATACAACACCTGGTTTCTCTGGATTCAACTTCCGTATCTTTGGTGGCATCCGTGCTGAAGTATCGAAGCCACCAATATTCCCAATCAAACTTAAAGGCTAATACCTTAAGTTGAGGCGATAATCATTTCCTCTGAGTTAGAGGGTAGGCGCAAGTCATCACTTCTGTCTGCAAAATATTTGGTATTGAGATTAAAAGCAGAGACGTGCTCAACCTTTTTAAATCCAGCATCTTTAGCCAGTGAGATAATCTGCTCCGGTTTAAAGAAGCTGATAAAGGGCGTACCGCTGGCAGCCGCACCCTTTGCTGAGCGCTCCATACCCTCACGTATCTCGGGGGCAGCCATCTCCAGAGGCAAAAGAAATGTCATAGCAAGAGTCGATCCAGGAGCAAGAGTTGCCACTTGACGCATCATGGCACTGATAGCATCAATAGTAAGATACATGCTGACACCAGTAGAGGTCACCACTGCTGGTGCATTGATATCAAAGCCTGCCTGGATGAGATTTTGCCACCAATCTCCACTGACTTCAAAATCTACCGGCACAAAGCGCAGCCACTCAGGGACACCATAACCTAGCTCAATCAGTCGCTTGACCTTCCACTTTTGCGGACCAGCTTGATCCACTTCAAAAACTTTGAGGTGGCTTGCTATCTCGGGTCTGCGCTGAGCAAAAGTATCGAGACCGGCGCCCAAAATGACATACTGTTTTATTGACTGACTGGTTTGCTCTAAAATCAAATCCTCTATATAGCGAGCCCGAGCGATAATTGAGGCACGGAAGAAGCGCGTACCATCAGGGTCCATATCAGGACGCTGGCGCCAGCTATCATCGGGAGCCAGGAGTTTATACCCTACCTCGTCTTTGATCACATGTGGTGGACTATCAACCTGCACATGTATAGCCCGCCATAGTGCCACTCTTACAGCAGAGCTTTGGGGAGCAACCAGGTCTTTATCGTTCATCATGCATCTCTATCAAGTGCTAGTTGGAGCCGATATTATTGTATCTAATGAGACACTGCCGCAAAGGCACCTCATTCTCTATTGCCATACGACACAGTTTAAGCCAAAAAATTAGAGACATCCAGCAACCAGGCGTGGCTGTAGGTCTTGAGTTCAGCCACGACTACTTCACGCGACATTCACAATAGCCTCACAACCAATTCACGTACTAACCGTACAGTGAGGTCAGTTCTCCTCTTAATCCCCTGGCTCCCAGTAATTGGGCGGCTACAGCTATGGTGAAATTGCATGAAAAGACGCACACTGAAATCACTACTTGGCTTAATTTGCGCGCTATCAACAGGTATTGCTCTAAATACTGCTGCTAGTGCTAAAAACCTCTATATCTCTCCATCGGGTAGCGGCACTGATGGGGCTTCCTGGTCATCGGCATGGCAAGACCCGGCAAAAATCGACTGGTCAAAAGTGCAAGCTGGAGACCAGATAATCCTGGACGGCGGCACATCCGGCATCACCTATGTAACCGAATTTGCCGTACCAGCAAGCAGCGTAGTTATAAGACAGGCAACCGACAAAGCTCACGGGGGACAAGTAACCCTTAAGGGAATTTACCCGACAAGAAACCTGAACAGCATTGGCATCAATGTATTGGGCTCAAATGTACATATAGTTGCAGCCAGGCGCTCAGGCATAGTGCTCAAGAACTATCCAGCCCTCGCTGTAAGCCTAAAAACCAACGGCAATTCACTGCGCAATGTAGAGATAAATGGCATTACAGGTTTTCAACCCTACGGATCTGGCAAAATTGGTGGTGTTGCCTTCGGTGGCTTCAACAATCAATTCATTAACTGTGATTTCCGCGATTGTGTTTATGGCGCAGTCGAAAAACCTGTTGCTGGTGCACGCAATCTGACTGTCTTTAACAACTGCACCTTTGGCTCAAACCGTTATGGTTACTGGGGCGAAGACGGAAGCTGCATAGTCGGAGCTAAAACAGCCACAGGCGCACCGTCCATAATCTACGCACATCACTGTGTCTTTGGTCCTTTTGTCAATTACGGCATCGATCAAGGCAATAACCATCTGCTAATTTCAGATTCACTCTTCCTCAATGCACGTATAGCCAACCTCAATGTGACCGGCAATGCACCAGCCTCGGTGCGAGCAGTTAGCTGTACCTTTTATCAGAAGCAAATTACAGACGGCAATATCGTACCTAAAGCAGTTGGTGGCTTGACACAGAACACCATCGCGACCAGCGGCACTGCCGATGTTAAGGTGAGCAATTCAATCATTTATGGCGGCGTAGTCAAAGTGCCAGCCACACAAGTGCTCAATGCTGGCAACAACATCCAATATGCAGTAAGTGGCAATACAGTAGCGCTAGCAGCACAGATGACCGATCCCAACTTTGTTGACAAAGACACGCTGCAAGCTGCCGGCACTGTAGCTACGTTTGTGCCCCAGACCCTCACAACACTCAACTTCGATCCTGCTATGGGCTCGGCGGCTAGTGGTAAGGGCAGTTCCTTTGACCGTGTATCAGACACAGTAGCTGCCTATGGACCAATGTATGGAATACCCACTGCTATCGGTGGTCCTTAAGCACTGAGCTTGACAAACCAACTAACTAATCAAAAAAGGAGCTACAAATTGGTTATCGACGATCCAAACATGAAGCAAATACTGCCTTACCTCTATGTGGCTTTCTTTGTACTTGTACTACTTTGCTTTTACAAAAAGTAGTCCCATACAAACAACCACACTTATAAGGCAGGAAAAAAATGGCACCAAATCCAGGCTCTCACTCCACACAATGTACTCGTTGTAAAAAGATTGACCAGACTGAATTTTCAACTTGTAGATTTTGCGGCACCGCATATAACTGGGTAAAACCAAAAGTATCGGGACAGGGTCTGGATATTGGTGCTCTTTTTCGTTCACCCATTTTCCTCATAATATTTTGCGGTCTAGCAATATTGGTAGGGTCACCGATGCGTGACAAACTGACCACTCACTGGCAAAGGCAGGTGCTTGATCAAACAAAACAAACATGGCATGAATCAAATCGCAAAATATCAAACTCACCCACAGATGTAGACAGCCTGATTAAGCGAGCCGATGCCAATTTGACACTCTTCAAATTGCAAGATGCCATTAATGACTACACACTTGCCATTAAACTGCGCCCATCCGCAGATTTATACCGAAAGCGTGCTCTCGTCTACGACACCTGGAGCAAGCAACAAGAAGCCTCTAAAGACAGAGAAAGCGCAGCAAAGCTAGAGCACCACTGAATTGAATTGGCTATTCGCCCTCACTAACTTTTTGACTTTTGATATTTTGCTTCTATCCTGACTCAAAGAAGAAAACACATTCAGCTAGCTGTCTCTGTTTTAAATACTTGTTTGATATGAGAAATTCCCTGGGTTTTTCTCACGCAACCCCGCGAAGGAAAAGAGACCTACCTCATTAAGAGCCTTTTTGCCACACATCTGAATTAAGTCAAACAAAACCGCGGTGTCAGTTGCGCTGTTGATTGCGGCGATAAGTCTCGATAATACCCGAGCCATAGGGCTTTTTGGGTAGCGCTGAGCTATAACCATATCCAGAGCCCGAGCCAAAACTTGTGCCACCATATGCATATCCATAAGGTACAGACGGTGCCACCGGTGCACTGTTGTATGGAGTCCAGCCCGCACCGCTGGTAGTGATACCGGGATTGGCTTGATCCGTAGTGGAGATTGTTTGAGGAGCGGGAGTGGAGCCGTAAGTCTTTATAAAATCACTGGTGGGCTCGCTGGCCAGGTGCACTTCATGATAAATCTGAGCGGCAGTATCCTGGTTGATTCTATTGAGAGTGGCATAGCGGCTAGAGGGATCGGGAGGCTGATAGCCCACCTGAGGCGGTCCGCCCGGATAAGTACGTCTTCTAAATTTGGGGATGCCGTAGGCTCCATTACCATTCATCAAGCCACGGTTGCCGTACATTTGACCGTACTGCCTGGCAAATCCAGATTCAGAGCTAGCACTGAGGCTAGCCTCGGAGCTACTGGTACCCCACTGGGCTTCGGAGCTGCTCTGCCCCACTGGGCTTCGGAGCTGCTCGTGCCCCACTGGGCCTCAGAGCTGCCACCACGCCTGGCTTCTGAGCTGGCACTGAGACTGGCCTCACTGGAGCAAGAAAGACTGGCTTCGGAATCGCTATAAGCAGGCATAGCACTACCTAGAGCAAAGGCAAGACTAAAAGCAATTAGTGATAGCTGAGTTTTCATCACTGACTCCTCTATACCGGTCCTGCTCTTGTTTTACCCGCTTTTTAGCGGTACTCACCGACAAGCTGGAAGGCCGACCAGTAACGAGGATTAGCACGCACCTTGAGAGCGCCCGGTGGTGTGGCAGCCAGCCCTTTTTCCATAAAGTTAAGAGTCTTAATCTGAGCTTCTCTGAGGGCTTTGGCTTTGTTGTTGCCAGCTAGATAGCTCTGATAAAAGGCACCCATTTGATACTCAGTCATCACATCGTCGACGTTCCACAAGCTCACCAGTACTGACGGCGTACCAGCCAGGATAAAGGCTCTGGATAGTCCAGCCACACCGTCTCCACTGATTTTGCCGCGTCCAGTCTGACAGGCAGACAGGGTTATGAGCTTGGCTTTGAGCGGGGGCATCTTGAGGATGTCGCGCACAGAGAGGATACCATCATCACTACCCGAGGCAGCAAGCAGGACTGCAGAGTCCATAGGACGCTCTTCGTCGATTAGACCGTGAGTAGCCAGGTGGATGATGGCTGCCTTAGGTGCAAGATCTCTGAGGGCTACACCACTAGCATCATCTTTGACACGTACAGTGCTATTAGCTGCACCAAAGAGATCGGAGATTTTTTTGACCTCGCGCTCAGCAAAGGGTAAGGCGCCAAGACCACCAACTTGCTTGAGAGTAGGATTACCAAAAGCGAGCAGGGCATTGCTTGTGTTGGCTTGATCCAATAGCTGATGGGTTGCTCTAAACACACCCACAGCTGGGATTACAGCCAGAGTATGGTCCTCAATGAGGAGCTTACCGTCTTTAGCTGTGAGCGCAGCAAAAGGGACTTTATACAAAGCATCATGGGGGACGATGGTCACCACTTGCTCAGGATCTTTTGGCAATAGTGACTGAATTGGGTCAATCAGGATGGTATGTAAATCAGTTAGATATTTTTGGCGACGCTCGTTAGATGCCTTTAGATCGCTCAAATCCTTTGGTGGAGTGATGATAGCTTGATAGGCATTGACTACCTTTTGAGTCAATTCAGTTCTGTTTATCTCCACAGGCTTAGCAGCTTTGATCTCACCAGTGGGATCTATGACAAAGATGTACAGGCGCGGACCAGTGACAAAATACTCCACGACATAGCTTTTGGACTGTTTAACGAGTTCTTTTATCTCTTTTATGTCTGGTGCTTTTGCCGAGACATCACTGATAGTAGAATCCAGCACGTAGCCAGATACGCGAGGTACGACTTCGACTGAGCGCATCACACCATTTGGTCCAGGCATTGCTGGAGCCATAGCAATTAGATCAGGCTTTGGCGCAGGGGCACTCTTGGGCGATACTGCCTCTGGTGCCTTTATGTTAGTGCTACTCTGGGCAATCAAACCTTTAGCTTGAGATGTCCGACGGCCTTCTAATAAGTCGAGAAAGGCTCTAGCACGACCTCTTTCGGCAATTTCAAGGGCCTCATCAAGCGTCCTTCGTCAACTAGAAGGGCAACTAGTTCTTGAAAGCTACTCCCTCTCCAAGTCAAGTGTATAAGTCTTAGAATCATCTCAGGAATGGAGATTTTTTTTCTTTTCAAATAGGCTAATGGCTTTACGCAGGTTGCTCTCGGCTTTATCTTTATCACCCATGATGCGATAACAAGAACCAAGACCAATGGCACAATCCCATTGCTGTTCAAGCAGTCCTGATTCTTTTGCTATAGGCAAGGCCTTTTCGAAATAACTAATGGACTGTTTGAGCAACTCGTCCTTTTTGGCTGGCTCTTTTGCCGCAGCTAATATAGCCTCATCTAGCAAGGCAAAACCAATACCGCTATATGCACCAGGCAATTTTTTTGTGTTGCCACTTTGTTCAAAATAGTTGATACAAACTTTGTACTCGCCAATAGCATCTTGGTATTTATTGCTGATTAGCTCGTGCTGTGCTTTGTTAAAAGCTACTGCACCAGCCAGAGACTTAAAATCTCTGGTAGCCTTTTGAGCCGGATCTACGGCATCAAGCATAGTCTTTAACTGTTGATACTTATCTAGATAGGCTTTAGTGTTGCCAAAGTTTAGATAAGTAGAAGCAATACTATTGGCGGTACTAATCTCTCCCAGCTTATTTTCGACTTTTTTGTATTTCTCAACTGCCATTTCATAGTATTTGATAGCAGCGGCCTGTTGACCCATTGCGCTGTAACACTGTGCCACGCCAATCAGAGCCTCGGCTTCTATATCTTGATCTGAGAGATTGGCACCAGACTTAATAAAATCAGAGAGCGCCATAAAGTGGTTCAGAGCCTTATCTACCGCACCCTCCATAAAATTGTCGTAGCCTTGCTCATAAAGAGCCAGAGCCAGCACATCATTATCTTTAAGTGTCTTAGCTAAATTGGCAGCATCTTTGTGCATCCGTTCAGCTTCGGCAAAGTTGCGCATATCAGCGAGAGCACAGCCTTCACGCACCATGACGCGAGCCAGCATCATTTGATCGCCTTCTTCATCAAAGGCTGTGTGTGCCTGATTTAAGGCCGATAGAGCCAGTTTAGGCTGACCCTGACCGAGATAGTTATTAGCCAGAGATAAAAGCGCATTACCTTCTCGGTGCGCAGATCCGGCTTCCTTAAAAATTTTTGCAGCCTGCTGATAGCCAGCGATAGCACCACTGGTATCGCCACTGTATTCTTTGAGTTCAGCTAGACGAGTTGCCACTTCTGCCACCATAGGCTCTTGCGATATATTTTTAAGCAAAGCAGCAGATGCCTCAGCTTCGGCGATGGCTTCATTTAATTTGCCTTCTCTTTTAAAGAGCATGGCGATTGAGAGTCTAGCTTGAGCCTCGGCAACAAAATCGTTTTGACCGTGAGCGAGTGACTGAGCACTCTGATAATACTCACGTGCTTTGTCGTATTGCTTGCTATAAATGGCATTAGCGCCCAGATCGCTATAGGCCCGACTGGCCAGTTTGTCCTGTTTGGTTGACTTAGCAAAATTAAGAGCTTCCTGATAAGTAGCCTCGGCAGCGGCATAATCTTTTTTGTGCGTTTGCACCAGACCAATTGCTACCAGGTCATCAAACACTTCTTTGAGCCGGTTAAGCTCTCTATCTTTAGCCAGAGCCTCTTGCAGATAGGGGAGTGCTTCGTCCAGGCGCCTGGCCTCAGCCAGAGCCTGACCAAGGGCATAGAGGTTAAGAGCTTGCTCTTCTTTTTTGCCGGATTTTTTGCTGAGCTCGACAGCTTTACGCAGACTATCAAAGTCCTCTGCAAATACAGGTTGAGGCAGTGCACTGCCCAGAGTAAGGCTTGCTGCCAGACTGAGACCTAATGCCACTCTAAGCGGCAAACAGCGGACTACTGACCGTTTAAAGACAGCTGTCTCACTTTTGTTTTTGCTACTGCAACTAATTTTGCTATCACGTCTTAAACCAATGGTCAGGTCAGACCAGAGCGCCATAACTCATCCTCATCGCACTATTTTAATGCTGTATATCCACCAGCACCGTGCAGGTAGTTTAGCACCGATGCCATTTTAGCCATGTCATTTAGCACCCGACGCTCTTTGACGCCGCTTGTGGCTTGCTGCAAATCGAGCAAGAGATCAGCTCCGTTAAGGGCACTCTCCAGGCTAAACTCACTGACTGCCATGACGCTTTGCTCCACCAGAGCAAACTGCCGACGCCCGATACCATCATGGGGATGGAGATCGCGATTGGTCAGAGCATGATCAGCTGAGACCAGCTCGTGACCGACTTTGAGAGCAAGAGTGATAGCAAAGTTTTTGACAGGATCGCTATAGGATTTACCGTTAACGGTGGCTGATACTTCAGCACTGTGCACTTTTACTTTGACTGATTCGCCAAGCCCAGTGAGATTCATCACACGCAACACGCCATTTTGGTAGCGCACTATGACATCACTATTGGTAGCCAGCGACACCGAGCCATGAGGGGTGGAGATGACTGCCAGGGTGGCTGGCTTGCGCACACTGACTAAGAGTGCACCCTCAGTTAAATCTACAGTCGAGGGGCTGGGTCTTGTGTAATCAGAGCCAGGAATAAATTTGACGATGATGCCGCTATCGCTCTGCGAGTCATCAGGTGCGGGGAAGTCTTTTTCGGAGAGTTTTTTAACAGCATTGCCCGGCTGTAGAGTAGGAAAATTAAGCGGGCTGGGAGTGCCCATAAATGGTCTAGTAAAGTCAGTGGGTATCAGTGGCAGAGTATCGCGCACTGGCATAGTCTGAATCACAGGAAAAATGGGGAAATTGACCTGCGGCACAGTAGGAGGCGGTTGCATCACTGGCGGAGGATTATAGGCGGGAGTGGGCACAGATGGAGTAGAAAAACTCGATTGAGCCATTGCCACAGAGCCTGTGCTGAGCGCATAGAGTGCGCCTAGAGCGGTTAAGAGAGTAAGTTTGATTATTGCTCTGTCCATTTGCCATCTGTCCTGTGCTTGTCAGTATGACTGACCAGCACGGTTTATTAGGACTAATTGCGCTTGAGCAAGATATTGTTTAAGGCTTGCTCTACATCCAATCTTAACTCAGTTGCCGTTTGATAGCGCTCGTCTGGTTCTTTGCGCAACAGTTTGGCGATAATGGCCTCAAATGGGTTGCCGGGCTCAAGCTCTGGTTTGACTGCAGAGATAAGCGGTGGATCTTCAAGCAAGTGCTTCATCAAGATAGATTCAGCGCTTTCACCTTCAAATGGTACTTTGCCTGTGAGCATTTCAAACATCATGATGCCCATGCCATAGAGGTCAGTGCGGATATCGATGGGACGATCCTTGAGCTGCTCAGGAGCGATGTACTCAGGAGTACCAACCATACGACCGGTTTTGGTGAGACGCTTGCTACCTTGCACCAGGTTAGAGATACCAAAGTCAACGATTTTGACCCAGTCTGGTCTGTCAGACTTATGCTGCAAAAGGACGTTATCGGGCTTGAGATCTCGGTGAATAATCCCCATGCTGTGCGCTTCTTGTAGACCACGGCACATCTGAATGATGATATTGGCAGTGGTGGCATAAGGTAGAGCACCACTATTATGGATTTTGTCTGCTAGCGCTTCGCCTTTGATGTATTCCATGACCAAGTAAGGCTCTTTGCCACCAATAGAGCCAACGTCGTAGACCGAGACGATGTTAGGGTGGTTGAGTTTGGCAGTCAGTTTGCACTCACGCTCAAAGCGCTCTACTGAGTTTTTGTTGGACAAAAGCCAGCCTTGCATGACTTTAATAACGACAGTGCGTTCCATCTGGATATGGTTAGCTTTATAAACAAGCGCCATACCGCCTTCGCCAAGCACAGACTGGATTAGATACTTGCCGTCAATTGTCTTACCCAGCAAGGCTGAGTAGGGCTCGTCGCCGTCGTCGTCTTCATCGTCAGAAGCCACCGGAGTAGTAGCCACTGTATCGCCAGGACCGACATCCATAGTGGGACTAGCACTGGCAGGAGTTAAGTTGGTGTGAGACTGTTGCGGTGTCAAATTAGTATAGGACTGCTGCGGTGTAGCCACTTGCGGTCCAGTCGAGCCCTGCCCTTTGAGGGACCTCTAAGGAGCTACGATCAAAGGCGCAAAAGTTAGCATAACCAGGAAAAAACCGACCGCACAAAGTGCAAATCTTGCGCACGTTACCAGCACTGAGAGCCAGTGTCAGATCGGTGCCATCATAGCCGCAAAACTTACTGGTACGAGGCACTGTTTTGCCGCAAGTGGGACATTGCACATGATTAGCTGAGGTCTGCGTATTCACTGGACCTCCTAATTGCCAGGCATGTTGGATTTGGGCAATTTGACACGGTTTTCGAATGCCACCACAGTACATTGCCCTGGTGTCACTTTGACCCGCTGAATTATTGTCCTGGTGCCTGGCAAATTAAACCTCAATTGATAAATGCCACCATTTAAATCTTTGACGTTGAGGACGCCTTTTTTAGATGTTTGTCCGATCAAATAACTGGTGCGATCATCGGATTCGACTTCGACATTGACATCAGGTTTTTCTGTAAACATGATAAGCCCGCTAGGAGCAATTTGGGTAGTCAACAAAAGGGCTCTGAGAGTGTTGGCACCAATAATCAAAGGCAAAATAAGCCCCGTAGCCAAACCAAATATCAAAAAGTATTCTAGCGCTGGTCCAGTCGCACCCTTTTTTAACTCAGCGACCGGGTCCACTGGCATCATAGCCGGCAAAGCCGCATAAGACTCGGTAGGACGCAAAGTGGGCGGCTCAGCCAATGAGTTTAGCTCTGAGCTAAATTGAGCTAAAGCGGCAGGATTGGTGGCTTTGCCCACAAAGATATCAATCTCAGAGCCGCAAAAGATGCAATAGCGTTTGTTTAACTCATCAGAGCGGCCGCAGCTATGGCAGGAGCGTTTTTTGACGCCCCTGGCTTGTCTTTGAGCCTCGACCAGGGAGGACAGTACTTTGCCGCAATTGCTGCAAAATGACATGTCAGAGCTTGTCCTGGCTCCGCAACTCTTACAATCTGTCGTAGTGGTACCTGCTGGCATGTGCCGATTGTACCCAATCTTTGGGTTTAGGTGGACATTTGGCAGATAAAGCGAAGGAAGTTTAAAGCCCCGCCATCTCCACATCAAGAGATTTAACTGATTCGGCCAGTTCGCTTACTTCTAAAAGTGCCAGAGCCTCGTTGATTGACTCAACTCCCGAATCGCCACTGCTATGAGTAGCGTAAGCCGGTTGCAGAGCCAACTTCTGAAAAGCCATGCCAATTTCTTCGGCAGTAGCAGCGACAAATCCGCTTACCTTTTGGCGCTCACGCTTGATGGCGTAGGCCAAATCTACGGCAGTCTTGTTGTTGACTAGCTGTCTAACAGCCTCTAGAGGCGAAGTACCACTGATGATTTTTTCGACTAAATTATTGACCTTTTGCTCGGAGACCTGGCTACCAGCAAGCTGTGCTTTGCTCAAAGCTTCAAGCAAACTCTTGCGGAAGGCTGGAGCGCGATACTCGGAGCCATAGGTCTCGCCCATGGTCAAAACATGAGCCTTGATGTCATCACGACTGAGCTTGTTAAATTTGCCATCGATTTTGTCGGTGAGCATTTCTACAGTGTTATTCCAGTAGGCAGCACCACGCAATACTGGCTTAATGGTGCTGTTGTTAAAGCTCACTTTGATTGAGTCAACCATAGCAATTGTGGCTTCATCCCAGTGAGCACAAAGATAACTAAAGATCTGCTTGCGACGAGCCGAGATTAGATCAGGTGCATTATTCAAAAGACTGGTCACATCTTTGACTACATCGGTCAATTGACTGGTTGATGGCAGTTTGATCAAGGGCTTAGCGAGATAACTTTGCAAAGTGGTGGCAAAGTCAAAATCTTCTTCCAGATCAGGTTTAAGCGAGACACGTTCTTCTTTGGCAGGCTTACCTTCTTCGGCACGCATCCAGCTGCCAGCCCCAATAAAGCCTACGACCTTACCACTGGTCAGGTTATCGAGCTTGACCAGGATAGTGCCATAGCTCAAGTACTGTGAGCCTACTAAGGTACGGCTCAAATAAACTGTATCTTGATCATCTATCGCCCTAACATCAAAGCGGCGCTCGTTAACGACGATGTCGTTGACGCCAAGGGTACTAGCCAGATTATCTGACTGACACATGGCAGCACTTTCGTCTAAAAGGATATCTAATTCAGGGTCCATCTCAACAATGAGCGCTTCAACCATCAGACGAGAGACTTCGTCCTCAAGGCGGACACCACACTGGCTGCGTCTCTGAGCTATCCGGACAAGCTCTGGAGTCAAGCTGACCTGGTTACTATTGGACTTTTGGTTGTTCGTATTCATGGGTAGCTCCCAGATGAGTCAGTCGCACTTGGACGTTAACGGCCAGTTGCAAAAATTTAGCCGGAAAAAAGCGAAAGACATGTTTTTTGTCTGATTAATTGCCAGGTCGGGGTATCAGGTGCCAGATATTCTTCCAGCTCACCCCAGGTAGTAAAGGGACGACCTCTTAATATTTTTTCAGCATGCTGCTGCTTCAGACCCAGATTAGTGAGGGCTTCTTTGTTGGCATTATTGATATCTAGACGAGCCTCACCCTGATTTTGGGCCCGCACGCTACCGCCCCTGTCGATGCAATTTTTGACCATTGCTTCTGTCAGTAGTTTTTTTGCGATAATTTCTTCAAAACTAGCAAAGGGTCTGCCCTGTGTAATTTGCTGAGCGATTTCTTTTGAGACACCCAGGATATCGATCATATCTCTAGTGGTGCAAACGTTTAAGTCAAAGGGAACAAACGCAGCCACCGCGCCATTTTTGCGCAAATCATCCAGTCGAATGGGTTTAATTACACCGCGCTCCACCAGTTCTTCCATGCAATAGTATTGCCGCCCAGCCAAGAGTCTATCCACTTCGCCCTCAGTAAGACTGAGATGGTGAGAGAGTTCCCGACGACTGGCTGTATTGACGTTGATATCAGTCTGCCAGCAATCAGCCACCCCAGGCAGCCTGGCGCGCACAGCCGAGCGAATCATATCCAGACCTTTATCGAGCAAGACCTGACAGCGCGCGATTTTGCGAGCCTGAGTCTCACCGGCAATAGCAAGCACATCGCAGACTTCGCGCATAGTCAGCTCAGTACCACTGGTAGACTTGGGCGTTAGTCCCAGACCAAAAATCAAATCAACAACGATTAGTGGCTCCTGGGCTGTGTTTTTATCGCCCAGCATCTTTTGCAGCTCACGGCGCAATTGATTTAGTTGAGTGACCTGCTCTTTTGAAAGAGCCTGGCTCTCCGGCGTGTACTTAACATCATCAGCAGTTTTTTGTCTGGGGTCTTCTTGCTCTGGATCGAGATTCAAGTCCTGGAGAGATTCGCGCTCCCACTGCCATTCGTCTTTGATGTAGTCGACCACGGCATTTTGCACAGTACGCTGCACATAAGCCGGTAAAAGCACCTTAAAGCCGTCTTCTGCCTGGTTGCCGAGATGACGCACCAGCACACCTTCCATTTTTTGCGACAACTCAGAGGCCATAGATATTGCTTGAGCTTTTTGAAAATCCGGTGGGTGTTTGCGCTGAGCCCAAAATCTCTTGAGATTTTGATTATTGCTGAGCATCTTTGTCAAAAGAGGCTGAAAATAAAAGTCACGCAAGATGCGAATTAGAGTTTTTTGCTCTTTGGTCAGACTCAGACACTTCATGTAAAGAGCCTTAGCGCCTAATTTTTCGAGCAGCTCAAAAGTTGTAAAGTCCGCGCCACTGGCGCGCTTACTGGCGATATAGCTATCAAGTACCGACTGCCAATCTGGGGCAAGTGCGAGTAGTTCTTGTAATTCGGTCTTACTGGTTAACAATGGCTAGCTCTCAATTATCCAGGTAAATTAGGCAAGGTGGACGGCAGACTGTAGACCTGATCCATAGCCATGGCGATAATCACTAAGGCGCAAAACCAGCAAATCCACAAGGCAAATCCAGTCAAGTGCACAATCAATTTGACAATGCCTTCACTGTCGGAGAGCTTTTGTCTGGCACCCAGTCGCACATCAAGGCGCCATATACCCCAAACCAGCGTGGCGGCGCACAAACCGACCTGCCCTATTCTGATAGCGCCGTCCAAGTCATCTTTATGGTCCCTAAACTGCGTCAGATAATAACAACAGACCGCCGGCACAACAAAAGAGACCGGTATCCACCAAAATCTCAATATTTGCGTCCAACTCTTGACCACAGGCTTTGCTGGGGCAACGGTGGTCACTTGCGTGGCGGGACTGGTATTTGCGTCCAATTTTTCTTCAGATTCGTTCATTTAACCGGCTTATTAGTCCTATTATTGTATAGGCAAGCTTGCGGTAATCTATAAGCTCTTAGCCGAGTACAGATTCTCCTTAATATTTCGATTAGCAAGTTACAGTGACCGGAAGCGGAAGAAGCAAATCAGTGACAAACCACCAAGTCAACGCCGACGATTATGCTGGCTCACTGGCACACGTTGTAAAAGTCGAAGGCGGCAGTCAAGACGTAGTGCTGGGTCAGGCCTGGCTAGTTGGCTTTGGCCGGCTGATTACCTGCGGGCATGTGGTGGACGCCTTTGTACAGACACCTCATCTGCTTTATATAGACTTCCCTCAGTCTGGTAGCCGCTACCCGGTCAATCAAATCAGACTGCATCCCAGCTTTGTCAGACAACCAGACCAGCTAGTTAAATTCGACGCGGCAATTCTGGCTGTGGAGCTTGATCAACCAGAAACAGCAGCCAAGCCATTACCGATTGTCTACGAAAAAACTCTGCCGGTGCAACTTGCCCTCACCGCTGTGCGCTTCCCCACACACCTGGGACAGTTCAGTTCAGCAGTCAACCCACTGGCACAGATGGGTCGTTTGCTTGGACCTCTGCGCAAGCACGATAATTTTCACCTGCTCCATGACCTGGCGCTATCGCCGGGGGATTCGGGTACAGCCATATTTGGTCCGGAGGGCTCGGTGGTGGCGCTGCACTGCGGCGATACAGCAACTTTGCCCGGTCTCAATCTACCAACCACCTCTATCCGCCTGGCCCTCTGGGTGGACGCTCTGCGTGATTTGGGAGTGGATGGTCAAACTCAACCGCCGCCGCCTGTTAAAGCTGGCGCCATGGGTGTTTTGCTGAGCAAGTTTGCCCTGGCCTTTGCCCTGGCTTTTGCTCTTGTGTCAGCTATATTGATTGCGCCATCGCTATCGAGTTTGCAAATCGACGCACCAAAGGTCAAACCAGTGCTGGTGCATTTTAACCATCCGCGCAATGGCTATCGCCTCAACGAGCCAGTAGAAATAAGCTTAAAAGCCAACTCTGATTGCAGCCTCTATCTGTTTCTCGAAGACAGCGGCTCACCTTCTATTTACAGACTTTTTCCTCAGGATGATAATGGAGCGCTTGCCGCCCTCAAAGCCGGCGAGAGTGTGGCCATTAAGACACTGGGCACACTGCCAATCAAAGTCAACGATCAGCCAAGCAAATTTCATCTATTTGCTGTCACAGCCGGACTGCCACCCCAAAAGGTAGAGGCTGCTTTTGATGTTAATCCAGAAACTAACGAAACCAACCTCAAAGACAACCGCTATCTCATGACCCAGCTGGTCGATCTCAAAAAACGACTGCCGGGCGAAGTAATCTATGGACAGATGGATGGACCCATAGCGGACATGCGTTTGCCCCCTTTTGAAAAAAAATAAAATATCCTCCTAATATTGTTTTGCTGCAGGTTATGCAAGAGTCGGCAAAACAGTCACAATAGAAAGCAGAGAAACAGGTAGAGGATTTACCAATGAAACTTCAAACGAGCGCCACATTATTTGTTGCTTTATCCCTGGTATCTCTGGCTTGTAGCTTTAACTTACCAGTCCTGGCTCAAGATAAGGTCGACGGTCCCAGTGTCGAAGACCTCAAAAAATCCAAAGAGCGCGGACTCTTTATCGAACAACCATCTTATGTGCGCAAGGCTGTGGACAAATCCACAAAAGTTGAAGCCTCGTTAGCGCCAGCCAAGCTGCCTGCCAAAACTGCCGAACCTAAAACGGCCACGGCACCAAGCAAGCCAGCCCAGGTCAAAGCCTCCACCGCTCAGGCCAAGCCCCATGTGGCAACAGCCAAAAGCACAAGCAAGGTAGCCAGTCACAAAGGCAGTCCTGCCAAACCAAAACCTGTACACCACACAGTCAATATTATTGAGTCTCAGGTGGCTAAAAACGAGCCTCCCTCAAGCATACAGACTGTCGCTTTTGATGCCGATGCCATTATCGATGCCTGGCTCAACAAAACAGGCAAGACACCTCGCTATAAAGACGGCGAAAAAATGGAAATCAACGTCAAAGCTCACCGTGACTGCAATGTCACAATCTATGACTATGACGGCAAAGGCAAGTTAACTCAAATCTTCCCCAACAACTATCAACAGAGTTCGCTTGTTAGAAGCGGTCAGACAGTCTCTATTGGTGGAGCCGAGAGCGAATTTGAATATCAGCTATCGGTCACACCCGGACAGAAAAAAGTAAGCGAAAGCATCTTTGTTTTTGCCTACCCGGTAGCTGAAGCACCGCTCTCTATTGCTATGAATACAACCACTGACAGTCCATTTCGCTCCGCCGATATGACGCCAGAGGCTTACCGCAAACTGGTCAACGAGTCCAAAGTGTTTTTTGCCAGAGACGTAAAAATCCTGCCTAAAAATAAGAGCACAGTTAAAACTGTAGCTGCTGATACCGGGGCAGCGCCAAACAAAATCGAATTGTCTTTGACTATTGAAAAATAAACCTACGACCAGTAAAAGCAACAAAGCCTCCTAACAGGGGCTTTGGCTTTTTAGTAAAGCAATTGATGCAAAATAGCTGCGCAAATCTGCCATTATTTTTTGGCAGTTGCCGCTCACGACAGACTCGGCTCCCGCCTCTGTCAGAGCCGAGACAAGCTCGTCTTGCCCTGAAAGCACAAGCTCTGCGCTATTCACTTTTATTGTCGCCAGATCCTTCTCAAAAGTATTCAGGTACTTATTGCATTTAGATGCGGCTTGCAAAACTTTGTCTACAGCGAGCATTACCCGTTCTTTTGTTATTACATGGCTAAAGCCCAGAGCAGTTATATTGCCCGTACTGGCATACTCTTTAGCGCTGACTATTTCGGCAGTAGCATCAGCTACATAATAGATTTTTGAGCAATCATGTTGAGTCAAGGCGTATTCAAAGTGTTCTCGGCCTTTTGTAAGTCCAGGACGCTTGCCGAGTACTGCGGTGAGATAAGGAGCAATCATTTGTCCCGGCGCTGTCAGACTCCAGCTATCCAGTACGGACTGCTCCACGGCAGAAGTAATAAAATTCTTGGCACCACTAAGATGCAGATCACGCAATAAATCAATGGCGCCATCAAAATAGTGCGCGTCTAAAGCGGCTTCGGTAGCTAGTTGATTGTAATAACTGGCGGCAGCATCAATATCGCCAACGATATCAACGCACTGCTCATTAAATAAACGCATCTTGTCAGCGCATGACAAACCAGAGCTGGCAAAACCAAAATTTATAAGAGCCTCACAAGAAGTCTTTGTGCGCCTCTGGGGATGAGCATAGAGCCATGAGGCAAGGGCAAAAGCCACAGGGTTTATATGCATGCGGTCCACCAAAACGCCATCTCGGATCCAAAACACAGCACTTACTGACATTACTTATATCTCGTTACAACCAACTCTTATAAAAACGCCGGGCACTATATATAGTGCCCGACGTTTGCAGCACTCCCGGGAGTGACTGTACCTAACTAACCTTCGTATGCTTTCTTTTGTGCTACGCCAAAGCGCTTGGCGACAACAGACCAGTCCAGGTTTTTGACAAAAGCGTCAAGATACTTGGCTCTGTCAATGCCGTAATCGATCATATAAGCATGCTCATAGACATCGAGCACAAGGAGAGGCACTGTGGCTGTGGGACTGAACATATTGTGAGTATCCAGACCAAAGAAGTCGATATGGTTACCGCGCATGTTATAGCCAACAATGACCCAGCCGCGCATACTTTTGCCACTGGCCTTGAGGAAGTCCATAAACTTGGCGCCAGAACCAAAACGCTCATCAAGAGCGGCTTTGAGATCGCCAGTAGGCTCGCCACCACTACCACCGAGATTACCAAAATAAAGCTCGTGATAGACCACGCCATTTACAGCAAAGCTCTGCTCTAACAAAAGCTCACGTAAAGGTGAATATGTGGCATTGGCGGAAGTAATGTCCACGTCTTTAAGTTTGTTGTAAATCTCATTGGACTTGCCGACATAACCCTTATATAGCTTGAGGTGCTGCTCAATCTGGCTGGATGAGAGACCTGGCATATTTTTGGTAACCAGTGCACCAAAGTCTTTGGCGCTATATGGCTCGGCACTTACAACTTTTTGTTCGGCTGCTTTGGCAGCGCCAACGGTAGCAATACTAGTGGCGGCTACAGCGCCCAGCATCAATGCTTCTCTTCTGGTAATCAGTCCTTGCTTATGGGCCTCAAAGTTGCCCACAGTTTCTTTATCCTTAAATGCCATGCTTGCTCCTTATCACAGAGTAAAAGAGATCCCAAAGAGATTGTGACCATCTTGAGCCATAAAAGTTCCAGCAAACTTAAATCAATTGCCAAGCAATTAAAAAACCTAGTTCAAAGCCGGAATTTTCGGCCGCTCAGCTTAACATATTCACATCGCCCAACGGTGTTGCCAAGCGCGGACCCGTAACTCAAAACCAAAAGAGAATGCATCATGTCTATTCAATCAGCCCAGACATCGGCCTCGGATAAAACCGAAAAAAACCTCAAACCAAGCGCCAGTCACAGTTTAACTCTGAGACTCAAAATCACCAATTTGCCAGGTATGTTGGGCAAAGTGACATCCTTAATTGGTGAAATCGGCGGAGATATAGGGGCGATAGATATCCACGGCTTTGAAAACGATGCCATCATCCGCGATATCACGGTCAAAGTCCGTGA
The DNA here is from genome assembly GCA_016718315.1 of Candidatus Obscuribacter sp. Taxonomy (GTDB): domain Bacteria; phylum Cyanobacteriota; class Vampirovibrionia; order Obscuribacterales; family Obscuribacteraceae; genus Obscuribacter. The sequence continues at coordinate 682,735 of JADKDV010000001.1, forward strand.
TGCCAGCCATGGCGAAAAATTAGTACAAGACCTTAAGAACATAAAAGGTATCGAAATCGTCAACGTCTCAGACAGAACCTTTTTGATGCACCTTGGTGGCAAAATCACAGTAACAAATAAAGTGCCACTCAAGACTCGCGATGACCTCTCCATGGCTTATACACCTGGTGTAGCAAGAGTTTGTATGGCTATTCATAATGAGCCCGAAAACGTCTATAAACTGACTATCAAGCGCAATACTGTGGCAGTTGTATCCGATGGCACAGCAGTCTTAGGACTGGGTAATATCGGACCGGAAGCAGCGCTTCCTGTGATGGAAGGCAAGGCCATGCTCTTTAAGGAGTTTGGCAAAATCGATGCCTTTCCTATCTGTCTAGCCACTCAAGACACCGAAGAAATCATCAAAGCCTGCAAATATATTGCCCCTGTATTTGGTGGCATAAATCTAGAGGATATTTCAGCACCACGCTGTTTTGAAATCGAAGAAAGACTAAAAAAAGAACTGGATATTCCAGTATTTCATGATGACCAGCACGGTACGGCTGTCGTGGTCCTGGCAGCACTGATAAACGCCACCAAAATAGTCAAAAAAGAAATGGCTAACCTCAAAGTAATAGTTAGCGGTGTAGGCGCGGCTGGTGTGGCATGCTCCAAAATTTTGATCAATGCCGGCGTCAAAAATATTATTGGTTTTGACCGCACTGGCGCTATCTACAAAGGCCGCGACAATATGAACTTTATGAAAGACTGGTTTGCCGAGCATACCAATCCCACAGGGTTCAAAGGTTCAATAGAAGATGCCCTGGAAGGTGCTGACCTCTATATGGGCTTATCCGGTCCAGGCACAATACAAGCGATTTCACTCAAAAAGATGGCTAAAGATGCCATTGTCTTTGCCATGGCTAACCCGGTACCTGAGGTGATGCCAGAAGAAGCAGCTCCTTATGTGCGGATTATGGCCACTGGACGCTCTGACTATCCAAACCAGATTAACAACGTCCTTTGCTTCCCCGGTATCTTTAGAGGTGCCCTCGATTGCCATGCTAGAGACATCAACGAAGAGATGAAACTGGCAGCAGCCTATGCCATCGCCTCCTGTGTTGCCGACTCTGAGCTAAACGAGGATTACATCATCCCTGGTGTATTTAATCCGACAGTGGCCCAAAAGGTAGCCGAGGCAGTCACCGAAGCCGCCATGAAGACCGGAGTAGCTCGCCGCTATAAGAGTGACGAATACAATCAATAAGTATTGGTCTAAGTGGGTTTATAAACTCGGCTAATCTGGTAGGTATTTAACTAGCCAACATTAGCCGAGGTGAATTTCATGTCAGTAGATAAGCAGCGCAAACAAAGGGAAGAAGAAGCTCTCCGTCGCGCTGACCAAGAACGTGCCGAAAGACGCCGCCGTGAAGAAATGGACAATCGGCGCCAGAAAGAAGAGTACGAAAGACGCCGCTGGGATGAAATGGTACGAGAAAAACAATTGGCCAAAGTAGCAATGGAGGCTAAGGCCGCCGAAGCAAAACAAGACTCCTTTATGAAAGAGCTTGAGATCAAAAAAGAGAACGAAGACCAGGCCACTCTCAACGATACGGCGGCTAGCAATCAAAAGCCTACCAGTACTTAAGGCGCCAGTTTGCGCTGCAAGGTCTTGAGCCCGGCTTTATAGTCGGATATACGACCCTGGTGAATATCGAGCACTTTGTCCATTACAAGCCCGGCATTGAGCGGCCTTTTTGCTGCCTGTGCCAGGCTTTCTGTTTTTACAGGCTCAATCAGACTCTCATCCAGACCAAAGACATAGGCAGCTTCGCGGGCAAACTCATAACGCGAGACCCGTCCTGTGCCAGCCACATTATAAATACCATCACGGTCTCTCTGAGCTAAGAGCACACTGACATTTGCTAACTCACTCGATAAAGTGGGATTGCCTACTTGATCGTCAGGTACTTTGACTGTCTCATTATTAAGCAGACTCTTGAGTAAACGGATAACAAAGTTTTTGCCCTGCCACTCCACACCATAGACAACTGTGGTGCGAATCACCAGATTGGCAGCCTGAGCCAGACAGGCATTTTCGGCTGCCAGTTTATGTTGACCGTAAACACTGACCGGATTTGTTTTATCGGTCTCCTTGTAGGGACCACCTACACCATCAAAAACATAATCAGAAGAAAAATAAACCACCTTACTGCGGCTCTTGAGGGCAGCTTCAAAGACATTGATAGCGCCCTGGACATTGACCCGGTACGAAAGCTCCGGGTCACGCTCGCAACCGTCCACATTGGTATAAGAGCTGGGCAAATAAATGGTTTTTGGTTTGAGCCGGCCAATCAGCTCATTAACTTGCTCTTTATCACTTATATCAAGATGAGTCAGCGGAAAGTGGGGTGGATTGTGAGAAGTATAAGTACCGACAACTTCGCACTCTTCACTCTTAAGATAATCAACAATCGCTCCTCCGACTTGGCCGGAGGCACCAATCACCAGATCTGTCATTTGTTGACTAAAGCCCAATCATAAGGGATAGGATTTTTGTCAGGGCTGAGACGTTTAATCTCATCGACTTGATCTACGTGACTGGCCAGATTTGCCACCAGAGATGGTGTGGTACCGACACCCTTAAAACCATTCCAAACATTGGGTGGCACCTGGACAAGCTTGTAGTCACCTTCACCCATAAAGATTTCCTGGACCACTCCTTTTGTGGGAGAGCCTTCGCGTTCATCAAAGAGCACAAGTTTAATAGTGCCTGTAACCACAGCATAGTTAAGAGTCATGATGCTGTGAATATGCCAACCTTTGACTACGCCAGGATAGACTTGACTGAAATAAATCTCGCCAAAGCCACTAAAGAGCGGGTCATCAGCCCTCATCATATGCATGATTTTGCCGCGCTCATCGACAATCTGTCTGAGCTTTTTAATTACAACACCATCAATCATATCTGCCATATTTATTTCCAGAGCCGCCAGGGAGCTTCGTCTTGTGCCCATAGCTTTTGCAATGTCTCGACATCACGCATGGTGTCCATACATTGCCAGAAGCCATGATGAAGATATGAACTCAATTCATTTTCTTGAGCCAGCTGTATTAAAGGCTCACGCTCAAAAATCGATGTCTCATCGGTCATATAGTCTCTAACAGATGGCTCCAGTACAAAAAAGCCACCATTGATCCAGCCGCTATGAGTTTGTGGTTTTTCTTCAAAGCGCGAGACTGTTCGATTCTCGCCCTGGTTGTCAAAGTATATTTCACCAAACCTGGCAGGCGGTCTGACAGCGGTAACTGTCGCCTTTTTACCCTGTTTTTTATGCAAAGCTACTACTGCATTGATATCTACATCGGCTACGCCATCGCCATAGGTGACAAGAAACGGCTCATCTCCTATATATTGAGAAGCGGCTTTGATACGACCACCAGTCATGGCATTAACGCCAGTATCAATCAGGTGAACAGTCCAATCTTCAACATCGGCGTCATGGCTGACAGTGACGGCACCTGTCCTGGTTTTGACAATTAAGTCACTGTCTCTGTGGCGGTAATTAAGGAAGTATTCCTTGATTACTCCACCCTTATAGCCAAGAGCAATGACAAACTCTTTGAAGCCGAAATGCGAATACAGCTTCATAATGTGCCAGATTATCGGGCGACCCCCGATTTCCACCATGGGTTTGGGTTTGACTTGCGTTTCTTCTTGCAAACGCGTGCCGAGCCCGCCGGCTAGTATTACAACTTTCACCCGAGATCCTTATCCAACAGACAATTTAGCGCTCAGGGTTATAATTATAGCTCTTTATCCTGGGTATCCTCGTAGACAAAAAATGTCAAACAGCAAAGCCGACCAACTCCGTCAACAAATCCTTGATCTTGTTGGCCAATATCAAAAGCTCAACTGGCCCCAAAAGGACTTTGCCGAGGGTGATTTTATTCCCTATGCAGGACGCATCTTTGACGAGCACGAGCTTGTCAATCTGGTCGATGCCTCGCTAGATTTCTGGCTGACCACAGGCCGATTTGCCAAGCAATTTGAGACCGAATTCGCCGCTTATCTGGGCAGACTCTACGCTATCCTCTGTAATTCGGGCTCGAGCGCTAACTTACTGGCCATCTCAGCCCTCACCTCTCCGCGCCTGAGAGACAAACAACTCAAGAGCGGTGACGAAATCATCACTGTGGCGGCTGGTTTTCCCACAACTGTGGCGCCTATAGTACAAAACAACCTGGTGCCTGTCTTTATCGACGTCGACTTGCCGACACTAAATGCCGATACCAGCTATCTAGAAGAAGCCCTGAGCGAACGCACTCGCGCTATTGTCCTGGCGCACACACTGGGTAATCCCTTTGATCTTGATAAGGTCATGGCTTTTGCCCACCGCCACAATCTCTTTGTCATCGAGGACAACTGTGACGCCCTCGGCAGCCTCTACCGCGGCAAATTGACCGGCACCTTTGGCAATCTGGCTACCACAAGCTTTTATCCAGCCCATCACATCACTATGGGTGAAGGCGGCTGTGTCACCACATCTGATGCTCAGTTTAAGTTGATAGTCGAATCTCTCAGAGACTGGGGACGTGACTGTTATTGCGACCCGGGTAAAGACAATACCTGCGGCAAGCGCTTTGGCTGGCAGCTTGGAGCCTTACCGCAAGGCTATGATCACAAATACATCTACTCTCATTTGGGCTACAACCTCAAGCTAACTGACATGCAAGCGGCTATCGGCGTAGCTCAGTTGCAAAAACTGCCTGGTTTTATCAAAGCACGTAGACATAACTGGAATTTACTTAAAAAAGGTCTGTCCGAATTTACAAGAGAGCATTTGATTTTGCCTGAAGCCACCGTAGGTAGTGAACCGAGCTGGTTTGGTTTTCCTATTACAGTCAGAGACGATGCCCCTTTTACAAGATCTGCACTGGTGCAACATTTAGAAGCTCACAAAGTAGCCACAAGACATATTTTTGGTGGCAATATGCTCAGACAACCGGCCTTTATGCAAGTCACGCACCGCTCTATTGGGGAGTTACCCAATACAGATAGAGTGATGAATAACTCTTTTGTAGTTGGCGTTTACCCGGGCATAAACGATGACAGTGCAGCCTACATGGTCGACGTCTTTGCCAAGTTTTTTGCTGCTCTATAATCAGCTGGCGGCACTAGCCATTTGCGCTTTGAGTCCATCAATGCGCTCATGTATGCGCTCAGCTTTTTGCTTGCGATCCGTATCATCTTCTTGCATGTAGTTGTTTTGACCATCTTCACTATTAATGGCAACATCCTCAAAGAGATTGACACACATCTCCTGGGCGCTCTCCATAAAGATCTCGGACTCACCCTGGTCATGCTGAATCAAACAAACCTCAGCCAGACTCAAAAGCACATCAATCATATGCTCGTGTTCTGAGGGATAAACTTTGTACTGTACTTCCAAAATTTGACGATAACATTCCTCGGCCAGATCAAAACGCTCCATAGCCTTATAGACTCGCGCCAAAAGCTCAATAGGTGCCACAGTCTCCAGCGAGGCATCACCAAACAAATCGAGCGACACATCCACCAGCTTGGCACCGGCCGAGGCAGCCTTAGTATAGTTACCAGCCTTGCTAAAAACATCCACCAGTTGTTTGAGGATGGGCAAGCCGACAGCCTTGCGACTGAGCCCCATCTCATCGAGACAGGAGAGCACTTCTGCTGCCAAAAAGGACTTATGGTCTTTACTCAATCGACCGGATTCTAATTGATTCATCAATGCCACAATAGTAGCAAGTGCTGTATTAGCATCGCTTTCGCGCTCGGAGAGATGGAGCAGGCAAAGCAGCACACCTTCTTTTTCGGCAGCTTCTTTGAGGGGACTATCCGGCGCATTAAGACCACTGCTCAAAAACTCGATAATCTCTGGTCCAAAATAACTAAACTGCTCACGTTTTTCGCTGGCAGCTTGAGCCCTTACTATAAAGCGCAAGGCTCTATTCAGCCCAGCCCAGGCCCGGTTACAGTGGTCACCATTGTATGAGAGCAAGCGACAGAGCAAAATCGTACGCATATAAAGGATAGAAGCACAGGCATAGCGCTCATCTTGCAGATAATATTCAGCCAGATTAAAGCAGCTCAAACCTGGCTCTAATGGTGGTGCACTCTTTAATGTTTCCAAATGAGTATCACAGCCCATTGCCAGTGCTTGTGCTACTTCTTCTCGACCAGCTTCATTGAGGACACGAGCCAGCCCACCCGATACAAAAAACAGACCTTCATGATCTTCTTTGCCACCAATGGCAAAACTGAGACGGGCAGCTTGATAGAGTTGCTCAGCTAGTTTGTGATCATTACCGGCAAAGCTCAGCTCAGCACCAGCCAAAAGGGCCCAGCCGGCCACATCCGATACCACTCCGTGATCTGCTAACTCTTTGAGCAACATCCAGCTATTGACGCTGGGGTAAGCCACGGCCAACTTGCCCAGAGTAGGTATATCGAGCACTGTATCGAGGGAGGAGAGCAAGCATTTGCGCCTGTCTTCAGCACTCTCCAGACTGGCAATAAAGCGATCCTGGACCGAGGCTCTAGCATAGGCACTGAGATCTGGCGCAGCTTTTGTACCCTCAACCTGACTGAGTTGGTATTTGAGATTTTCAACTTCATTGCGTAATTGATCAATCTGAGCGATAGACTCAAGGTCCTTTAATAGCTCAGTCTGTTTACGATCAAACCGATCTACAACAGCTTTGAGTGCCCGGTCAAATTCATTGGATAAACCAGTTAGCTCTTTGTTAAACTCACTTTGCAGATTATTCTTGAGCTGACGTTCTTGCTCGCTGATTGATTCGGTAATGCCAGCCAGACTCTGAGTCCTAAATCTGGTCACAGTCTCAGACAAAAGTCCCACTTCGCGCTTGAGCGTAGCTAGATCTGCTAACGTCTGATTGCCGCCACGAGTACGCCCATGTGTCACATCCATCATGCGACGCATACTTATATAGATGAAGATGCCATAGCAAAAGCTGGCAGCAGCGACAAGCAAAGCACAAAAAGCCAGTAATTGAGGAGTCATTTTAAATAGCTCCTCAGATAGTCCACTAGATGATCAAAACTCTGATTGAGAGTATCAAAATGACTCTCAGCCTTTAGCCAGTTGTTACTGCGACTGATTTCTTCCATCTGGCTGGACAACTGTTCTATTTGTTCTGCCACCACAATACGCGATGCTCCTTTGAGCATGTGCGATGTTGATTTCAGGGCTTTTTCATCACGATTAAAAATAGCCTCCTGCATCTTTTCCATTACATCCTGAGTATCTTCCAGGTAGGCAGCGACTAGCTCACGCGCCAGATCCCGGTCAAATTGAGCTTCTAGCTCGGAGAGCTTGGCGGGTGGATTGTTTGTACCCTCTAATTCCTGGGCGGTCATTATGATTGTTACGCTTCCTTTTTAGACTGTATTGAGTTTCATCGCCTGTTCATCAAAAGCTTCTGGACAGGCTTTACGCAGATCAGCCTGAGAGCGCAGATAAACTGTTTTGAGTTTGAGATACTTTAGTCTCACCTGAGGCCAGTCGCTGCTACTGGCATAAGTGATAATGTCCGAAGCCACTCTAGTCATCAGCTTAAGGCCGAGACTGGCACAGGGACCTTTAATACTATTGGATAACTGTTTGACCTTTTCGACATTGTTCTCGTCGATAGCCTTTTGCATCGATCCGACAAAGCCCTCCATTGCCGCCAAAAAGGACTTCATTATGTCTTTTAGCTCTTCGCGGCTGTAACTTGCCGCTATATTATCAGCATCAAAGGGAGCGGTCTCGCCACCACTCATGGTATCGCTAATTTGAGCTTGCAAGACTTGATCGCCAGCGGCATTATGCTCGTGCCCGAGGGCTGTCTCAATTACGCGCGAGAGTGTGCCTTCGTTGATACCTTTAGTGAGATAGTCATCCATACCCGCCGATATGCAGCGCTCTTTATCAGCATCACGGTCATAACTGGTCATGGCAATAATCGGTACATGCCGGCCCAGCTCCACTTCGCGCCTTCTGATTTCGGCCGTTGCTTCATAACCATTCATCACTGGCATGTCGCAATCCATAAATATAATGGTCAGGTCTTTATGATAATGATTCAGGGCTTCCAGACCATTTGCTGCTACTTCAGTTTTGAATCCTAACTTACGCAATTGATGCACAAGAAGTTTTTGATTGACTGGGATATCATCGACTATCAGAGCACGGCGCTCAGCAACTGGGGACGGCGCTACAGGCTCAAATACGGGCAGTACTGGTGCTGCCTCAAGTACAGGCAGTGCCTGGGCTTGACTTTGTTCCTCGCGACTTTGATCCAGTTCATCGGATTGTTCGGGTTCAGGTTCAGCTACAGCACTTTGCCATACTGGCAATTCTTCCTCTACAGGAGCCTCAATACTGGGCTCAGGTAATGGTTCTGCCATGGGTTCGGCGATGGGTTCTGATACAGGCTCTGGCTCTGGGACAGAGTCTTCTTGTGCGGAGGTCAAAGCAGGGCTTTCATGATGTGCAAAGACACTAACTGGTTCGTCATCTCGACTATCATCAAGGACTTGCGGCACTTCTCTAACAAAATCCGAAAACTCACTCCAGAGTGCTGCTTCTTTTTCTACTTCAGCACCGATTTCTTCGATGTCATCAACGAGCAAGTCGTTGTCGGCATTACTCACAGCCTCTACGGCTTGAGCGTTCATGTCAGCCTGGCTATCATCAACAGGAGGATTAAAGTCCTCGTTTGCCTCTGGCTCCTCTGGGGTCGTGACACTTTCTTCTTCAACGCTTATCACTGGCTCAGCGGCCGCTTCAATCACAGATTCAACAGCTAAACTGGCAACTTCAGGCTCGGCTTGGGTCTCAGCTACTGGCGCCTCCAGCACTTCTAGTGGTGGTTCGGTTATTTGAGGCTCTGGGATTTTTGCTTCGGGCAAGATTTCATCGATTGACTCACTGGCATCAGGCTCTGCCACATGCATACGGTTGTAGCTATTGAGTACTTCGGTAGTCTGAGGCTGACCAGTGATGATGTTATCGAGCCCTTCTTCTATGTCTCTAAAAAATGGTTCTTCAATCTCGCTTAAGTCGTGATTATATGAGTCTGGCAATACTGCCTGTGGTGCGGCAAATTGATTAAAAGCAAGGGCGCTGGCAATGACCCGATTAAAATCAGCCACTGGACTATTTAAACGCTCTAGCTGACCTCTCAGTTCACACAATAACTGGGCGATTTTTTGCTCAAGTTGAGCTTCTTCAGTGGCCTCTGCCACAAAAGTAAGACAGCCACCATAATGCCCTTCATCATCGGTCAGGGGCTTGCCAACAAACTGTAGCCATTTGACTGTGCCACCATCTTTGCCATCACTGAGGGCAAAGCGTCCAGACAAAAGAACACTATCCTTTGCCTTGACCGAGCGCTTGTCTTGAGGCACATCCCATGGTTTGACAGCAACAGGGACTAGACCATCTTGCCCTGGCTCATAAAAGGCAATTTGATTATTTTCAAAGTCCTGACCGCTCATACCGGTGAGAGTATAAAACGCCGGATTAGCCAACAGTACCTGACCCTCTTCACCAGTCAATACAGCGCCGAGACTGCGTTCTTTGGAGAGCCTCATAATGATGCCTGGTACGAGGGCCAGCTCCAGATGCTGGCTATCACTAATCAATGCCTTGACAGCTTTTTCGAGTCCTGACTTGGAAGCGACAGTACTTTCGATTTGAGACAGCTCGCTTTGCAAAGCACCAATTTGACTGGTCAGTTTGCGCATCAAACCCGACATCAAATCGGCACCTAGCATAGTATTATCGGATGCCATCGCAAACTCCATTAGTAAAAAGCGCTATCAAGCCCTGAGAAATATACCCGTGGCAGATAGGCCCCTAACTATATAAAGTTTCTTCTGAGATAGTGTAATCTTCAAAAAATTTCTTGCTATCAAGAATTATCAGCATCTCGCTTGTCACCGCCAGAGTAAAACCGCTCAGTCGACCGGTCAGTCCACTAAATTCAGTGACCAGTTCTAGCTCATCAACATCTTTGACACCGACAAGCTCCTCAATGGCCAGAGCCAGTTTATGCCCTTCAAAGGCAATCACCAGAGCATATTTTGAGCGTTCACCAAAGCCTACACTGGCAGCAGAACCAAAAAGCGATGGCGGGTCAATGAGGGTTAAAATCTCGCCTCTAATGTTGGTCAAGCCAATAAATGGAGCGCCAAGACCAGGCACCGGTGTGACCGATTTTAGCTTATAGGCGCCCTGGACATAGGCTGTCTCAAAACCAAATTTGCCACCGCCAATGCCAGCCACCACTACTTGATAAGCAAGAGTTTTTAGCTCATCGTTTAAGAGTGGTCGAGCCAGACGACGCGCTCTGGCCCGCAAGATTTTATCCCGCAATACTCTGTTTAATTCACTTGTGGGATTGTTTTGAGTCAATTTCGATGAGGCTGTCTACAACTTTGAGCAGATCACCAGCGCTGGTACCTTCTGACCAGGGCAGAGTGTTTGCACTGGGCAATTTTAATAGATTGTCGCGCAAATGTTGCATATGAGTGCGGGCCAGGTCAAGCTCACCTTGACTGATTAGATAACTGGCCAGCAAAAATTCGGCGGTGACAAAATTAGGATCGAGGTTGATGCAGTGCACAAGAGCTAGACTGGCGGCCTCATAATTACCAGCCTCCTGCAAAACCAGAGCTTTGAGATAGTAGCCATCTGGACGCTTTCTATCGACACCGATATAGCGCTCTACCGCTGCCAGGGCTTCTTTGAGACGCCCCAAGCTGTTAAGAGCCCGCGCTCTCAGCTCCAGTATCTCCAGATAGCGATGGGAGGCGAGCACTTTTGTGTCAATTGAGTTTTCTACGGTATCAAGCCAGGATATAGCTGAGTTGTAATCGCCCTGTGCGATTAGTTTGGAGGCCCGCGCCACTGAGCGCTCCAGGTCACTGAGTGCAAATTGACTTTTGCCTGGTGACAATTGCGGCTTTGTATAAAAATAACTGCCCTGGACGATTCTTTGCTCCAGTAGCTCTGGTTTAACTTTACCTACCTCGGTAGCACTCAAACTGAGATAGCCGCCCGGAGCCAGACTATGAGCCAAACGTGTTAGCACCGGCTGCATTTTGTTTTCGCAAAAGTAGATAAGCACATTGCGGCAGGCAATAAAATCCATATCGTTAGTATCAGTGATGGACTTAGGATAGTCATCACAGGCTAAATTGAGATAGTCAAATCGCACCATTTGTTTAATGCGGTCACTGATGCGATAACGCCCATTTAGCTCAGTAAAATGTCTCTTTTCGGCTTCAAAATCGATACAGGCATTACGAAATGACCATTCACCATAGATACCCTCACGAGCACGCTTAATAAAATCAGGATTGATATCGGTGGCAAGAATGCTAATTTGCCAATCATCGATATCGGGTATCACCCGGCACAAAAGCATAGCCAGGCTGTAGGCTTCTTCCCCTGTACAGCAACCAGCACTCCATAAGCGTAATTTGCGGGTAGCCCGATTTTTGGCAACTAATTCAGGCAATATTTGAGTGAGCAGCGCCCGGTAACTATTGGGCTCTCTAAAAAAGTAAGTCTCACCCACTGTGAGATGCCGGGCAAAGCGCTCCACCTGGCTTCTATCCACCCGTTCGGAGACGAGGCTGGCGGCCACTTCCCAGGCATTGACATTACTCTCGGCAGCAAGGCGAGCAAAGGCTCGCTCCAGATCAGACAGACGCTCTTCTGGATAATGCAATCCAGTGACTTCGCTGACTACCAGAGAGAGGCGCTGAAGAAATTCATGGCCTAACTCAGACATACCAATACCCGCTCGACACCTTATACGTGCCCGATTAGCCGGGTTATAATGCACCCTTACGGGATGGTCAGTCACAATCTTTACATCTCACTGCTTGACCAGCCCCAGACGGGTTATTGTTAGAATGAGATATTGCCCTGGGGGATGCTGAATGAATGGCGAATGGGATACACCGGTAAGTAAACTAGCATCTCAGCTCGAAGACTTACGCAATACTCTGCGCACAATCGATGATGCCAAAGACGAATTGAGACCAGAGCTTAAACAAGCCACAGCCGAACTCAATTTACTATTGCATAACCGCGCTGCCGGACAGGATCCGCTTTATCAATTGCCGAGAGTGCTGGGCTCTATCCTGCAAAACCCAAATATTGGCGCCATGGTCTTTAGCGAAGACGGACGCCGCATTTTGCACAACAGCAAAGCAGAATATTTGCTTGGCGACTTGATTAAACATGAAATTAGCGGCGGCGAAGATAATCAAGAGTCCACTTCTTTTATCACTTCACTGCGCGGCGACAAACTGGATAAAAATTCACTGCCCTGGTTTAGTGCTCTCAAAAATGCCCAGTCCCAGGAAGCTGAAATCATCCTCAAAAATCAAAACAACGATGATAAAAGATATTTGCGTGTGACGGTCAATCCGCTGGCATCAGGCATGCATAACAGTGGACAAATTGGTGGAGTGATTGCCTTTATTGCTGATATCACCGACCATGTGCACGTTGTCAGCGAACTCAGCACCATTTGCAAAGACACCGAAAAGAAACTCGATGAGTTTAATCTCGGTCTTAAAGAGCTTGCTTTACTGGTGCAAAAGCTGGCAGCAATAAAGCATAACGACCTGCCCGAACCTGACAAAAAACCGGTCCGAGAGCAAAAAGCAAAAGCAGAACCCATTGCCCTTGGTCTAAAAGCTTTGATAGCCGATGATGTGGCTGTCAACCAAAAGCTATTGCGCCTGCAACTCGAAAAGATGGGCTTTACTACCAGCACCGCCAATGATGGCAAAGAAGCATTTGATCAAGCTCAAAGTCATGATTTTGACATAGTCTTGATGGACTGCGACATGCCTAAAGTGGACGGCTACGAAGCCACCTCCATGATCCGCGCTATCGAAGGTAAGCGAGGACAGGTGCCAATCATTGCAGTGACGGCTTATGACCGCGACGGCGACAAACAAAAATGTCTAGAAAGCGGTATGAATGATTACATCACCAAAGGCTCTCCCGAAAAACTATTGCGCGGTCTGTTAATCAAATGGTTGCCTCAAATCAAAGCCGATGATAGTGATGATGACTCTGGTCTAGAAGAAAATGATTTGATGACCAAGGCCAGAGCGGTCTTATTTGCCTCGCCTGACGGCAATCTGACCAGCGGTAAACGCAATGATACTGTCGACTACGATGCACTCAAGCGCACCTACGGCGTCAAAGAAGCAGAAGAAATAGTCAAACTGTTTTTGGGCGTGACCGGCACCTTTATAGAGTGCCTGGACTTGGCTGTAAGCTCCAAAGATCTTGATGCCGTAAATCACTTCTCTTACTCAATCAAAGGTCCACTGTCCTCGCTAAAACTGAGCTATCAAGCGGAGCTAGCCGGACGTTTGGCGCAACAAGGTGCCAAACACAAATGGAAAGAAGCTAAAAAGACTTATGGTGAGCTAGTCAAAGCCTACACCCCTGTCAAAAATAGCTTGCAGCAATTGTTTCCGGATGAACAGTGGCAGACAACGACTTCTCCATCTAACTGAGGCTAACTATTGTCCTCCGATGAAGAGTTTCTCCAGCGTCTAAGGGCGGCCTTTGTTGAAGAAGGCAGCGAGATTTTGCAGGCAACTACAGATGCCTTACTGGACCTCGCTTTAGAAGTCGATTATCAAGCCCAGATCAATATATTGAGCCGCATATTATCCAACCTCCATACCCTCAAGGGTAGTGCCAGAGCGGTAAGCGATCAAGACATAGTCTCAGTTTGCCAGAGCATAGAGTCACTGGCCTCGCAGCTCAAGCAAATGGATCAAAACAATCTGCCTCGCGCTTTGATGATTGCTCTCGATCCATTGACTGAAGTAATAGACAATCTCAACAAATTAATTATCGGTACCGACCAGGGTCTCAAAGACGCGCTCGATATCAAGCTTGCAGCACTCAATCATAAATTGACTGGTTTGACTACAGACGAGCCCAAGCCAGATAAACCAGAGCCTGCCCCTCAGCCAAAAGTAACTGAGCCATCAATAACGCAAATGCAACAGATGGAGACTGGCACTTTTAATGTCTCTGAATTGCGCTCGATTATCGCAGCTTCAAAAGGCGAAGCACTACCACAGTCGATTTATAAGCCAAGCCGCAGCGAAGTAATACCAGATACAACTGTGCGCGTGCAGGTAGATAGACTGGACAAATTGCTACTAGCCTCTGAAGAATTACTATTGCTAAAAGCCCAGCTCGGTCAAAGACTGGAGCAGGTTTATGACCTCAAAGAAATGATTGCCAAACTGTCAATCAAAGCTGATCCAAAAACAATGGAGCAAACTCACAAAGAGGCAACCAGGCTCTATCGCCAGACAGCGCGCGATGCTTCAAATGCTGCTTTGATGATCAGTCAATTTTTGGATACAGCCAAGACTCTTACCATGCAGCCCATGACCACCACCCTGGAGGTCTTCCCCAGATTGGTGCGAGATCTTTGCCGCGAGCTAAAAAAAGAATGTGACCTGACTGTCGAAGGCGCCCATATCGAGATTGACAGACGCATACTGGAGCGACTCAAAGAGCCGCTTTTGCATATTATGCGCAATGCACTGGATCATGGCATCGAAAATCCAGAAGCAAGAGAGCGCGCCGGTAAACCGCGTAAAGCAAAGATGGAGCTGATAGTAAAGCAGCTCTCGCTAGAAAACCTGGAAATACTGGTCACCGATGATGGTGCCGGAGTCAATGCTCGTAAAGTCAGACAAAAAGCTCTAGACTTGGGTCTCATAAACAAAGACGAAGCCGATACCATGTCTTATGCGCAAAGCCTGGGGCTTATATTCAGACCGGATTTTTCGACCAGAGATGAAGTATCGGAGCTATCGGGGCGGGGTATTGGCCTGTCTATTGTCAAAGAAAAAATCGAAGAGCTGGCAGGACGACTAGAAATTGCCAGCACCGAAGGAGCGGGCACAACCTTTAAAATTGTGCTGCCAACAAAAATGGCCACCTTTGCAGGCATAATGGTGGAAGCCTCAGGTCAAAATTTTGTTATACCAGTTGCTGGTCTGGTCAGAGCTATGCGCGTCCACCCACTGGCCTTAGAAATGGTCGAGGGGCGTCGTACCTTTTTTGTTGACGGTAAGTTAATACCAATAGCTCATTTAAGCCAGGCCCTGTCAATCAATGCTCAAGAAGCCAAAAGCGGTAGTTTCAAGTTTCTCGAAATACTGGTAGTGCAATCAAGAGAGCGTACAGCCGGCATCATTGTCGATCATGTACTTGATCAAAGAGAATTTTTAGTAAAAAAACCAGGCTATCCCCTGCAAAATCTCACCAATTTTAGTGGCGCCACAATCCTCACCACTGGTGCCACAGCCCTTGTCATTGACATTCATCAATTAGTTGAAACAGTGCATCATTTTAAGTCATCGAGTAAACCACAAGACTCGCTACTAGCAGGACTGCTTGACTCTTTTGAAGACAAAGACGAAGCCAAGGTTACCCCTGACAAATCTTCGATATTGCTTGTGGAAGACTCGATAACATCAAGAGTATTACTGAAAAACATTTTTGAATCAGCAGGCTATACTGTGCAAGCCGCAAACAATGGCGAGGAAGGTTTGAGGGCACTAAGACACGGGCATTTTAGCGCTGTTGTCTCAGATGTGGAAATGCCAGTAATGGATGGTCTGGAGATGACCAGGCGAATAAAAGGCGATGCCCAGCTAAAGACCACACCGGTAATACTTGTGACCTCGTTGTCCTCCGAGCGCGATCGCAAAAATGGCAGCGACGCTGGTGCTGATGCCTACTTTGTTAAAGGCGACCTTGATAGTACTGGACTTTTATAAATGGTGCGCAAACTGACATGAGCTTAGAAAAGCCTCGACAGAAACTCAAAATCCTCATTGTCGAAGACAGCCTGACAGCGCAAAAGTTGCTCGTCAATATCCTCGAAAAAGATCCTGATCTTTCAGTTATTGGTGTCGCTTCAAGTGGCGAAGAAGCACTAAAGATGCTGAAATCACTCAATCCAGATGTAATTACCATGGACATCCATATGCCCGGTATGAACGGTCTTGATGTCACTCGCAAAATCATGGAAACCACACCAATACCGATAATTGTAGTCAGTGCCAGTTGCCTGGTGGATGATGTGCAAAGAGCATTTCAGCTAATTGAAGCCGGTGCCCTGACTGCTATTCCCAAGCCAATAATGACGACTGCACCAGATTTTGAGACACTGGCATCGAGACTGAAGCAAACAGTTAAGGACATGTCTCAAGTAAAAGTAGTAAGACGCTGGACCAAAGACCGCATGGAAAAAATCGCACCACAAGCGATTTCATCCACCAGCTTGACCAGGCTGCCAGGTCACCATGAGCTGGATTTGATTGTTATTGGTGCTTCCACCGGCGGACCGGCAGCTGTTGCCAACATACTCAAAGACTTACCAGCAAACTACCCATTACCACTGGTACTGGTGCAACACATTGCTCCGGGCTTTTTAGCCGGCATGGTGGAATGGCTATCGGGCTCTCTTAAACTCAAAGTCAAAATCGCAGAAGATGGAGAGACATTAAAAGCCGGTACTCTCTATTTGCCTCAAGAGGGTAAGCATCTCACGGTAAATCCCCGTAAGGTCCTCAAAATAAGCCAGGGCGAACCAGTTAGAGGTCATAGACCGGCAGTATCAAACTTGTTTAAATCTGCAGCTGACAATTACGCCAGTCGTGCACTCGGCATTCTCCTCACAGGCATGGGCAAAGACGGCGCTAGCGAGCTTACATTGATGAAGACTGGTGGTGCCACCACCATCTGCCAGGATAAAGAAAGCTCAGTTGTGCACGGCATGCCTGGTGCCGCCATCAGCCTTGGTGGCGCATCGCACGTGCTTAGCCTGGACGCTATCGCCACAGTACTCGCACATATTGGTCAAAGACCCTGAAGGATAAAAGCAATGGCTCATATTTTACTGGTTGAAGATACAATGACCCAGGCTCTTTACATGCAGCACACCCTGGAAAAAGCGGGACATAGAATCACTCTTGCTCGCTCCGGAGCAAAAGCCCTGGAAGCACTGGCAAACGAAACCCCAGATTATCTCCTGAGCGATATCAATATGCCGGGTATGAATGGTTATGAGTTAATCGGTCAAATCAGAGCGCAACAAAATCATAAAAATCTACCCTGCTTGCTTTTATTGACAGCCAGTAGTTTTGACGAAGCACAGCAAATATTGGACTCTCAAGCTGATGGCATCATCTTTAAGTCAGGCACTGCAGAAAAATTTGTCGGTCAAGTCACACTCGCCCTGGCTGCTCTCAAAGAAAAACCACGACTGGAACAGTTTTTTATCCAGGCTTACCGTCAGGTGCTGGAATTAGTTAACTAAGGCAGCAGGTCGGCTTTGCCATTGGCTTTTAGCCACTGACAAAAGTCCTGATGGTATTTAAAGCGATCGTCTTGATCAATTGGCACAAAGGGATGCTCCATATACTCGGTATAGCTAATGGGCTCATGCTTATATAAAAATTTGCCATTTTGATCATAGCAAAGTGCGCTGGAGCGGTAAGCCAGGATAGTGTTATCAGCACCAGGCTGAAATTCATGCACCTGTATATCTTGAGTGGTGCGAAAGATCTTATTGCTTTTTTTGAGGACATTAATACAAGCAAACTCATACCTGATCACCACTTTTTTATCAGTAACAATGAGAGGCTCAGCGGTGCGTGTGAGCATATAGTCAAAAGTTTCTTCGTTTTCTATGACTGTGATAAAAGGCTCGCGCCGGGCTTCCCAGATACCGCCACGATTATCCTTTTGGTAGCCCCTAGTCATGGTGCGTACAGACTTGGTCGTAAAATGCTTACCATCAGGCAAAGTAGCCTCAATGGTATAGCGCCTGGTACTACCAGCAAACCAGGCCGGTATACGATACCAGTCGACAATAGTAGAGGCCGGCAACTTTGACTGATCAAAGACCTGCCCCTGCCTGAGCTGAGGTGATACAGCCTGGACTTGTTCCTGTACGCCGCCTTTGAGCACTTCTGCTTGGACGCTATTAAAAGCCATAACACAGCTCAATAGAGCGCCGAGCCATTTGGCGATGCCAACTCTGTCCACAATCCCGAGACCTATGCTAGTATCAATCACACTATAGCAACCAGGGTTAAAAAAATCAGCGCTGATGGAAGACTCAAACAAAAGTCTAGAAGCAAAAATGAGCAAAAAACTTTTTGCTTCTGCGGTGGTATTTGTACTCCTCACCCTTTTTATCTGTTGGCAATGGTGGCTACTGCAAAACCTGATCGATACTTTGCCAGGTAATGAGGCCGTAACAGCACTAAAATCCGCCAATCTATATGTAGGCATAGCCTATATCCTGGTCATGCTCACCACTGCTTATACGACCTATCAGGTCAAACGTTTTCTCTCGTCAAACGTAATCGAGCCACTGGCAACACTGACTGGCGCTGCTCAAAAAGTCGGACAGGGCGAGCTCAATTTTCCTATGCCCAAAGCTATTGGCGAAGATGAAATCGCTGTACTTACCACCGCCTTTGATGCCATGGTGGACAAACTGCGCACCGATACAAAACAAATTGCCGAAGCTGTAGAAGTCCTGACTAGCTCAGTGCATCAGATTGTGGCATCAACCAGCCAGAGTGCAGCAAGCTCAAGCCAGACAGCAGCTACAGTGACTGAGACAACAGTATCAGCCGAAGAAGTGAGACAGACCACCATGGTGGCCACACAAAAAGGTCGCTTTGTCGCCGATTTGGCCCAACAAGCAGCCCAAATCAGTCTTGTTGGTAAAAATGCTTCGGATGACACTATCCATCAGATGACTTCAGTACGGGAGCAAATGAGAGCGATTGCCTCATCCATGGCGCTGCTCACCGAAAAGAGCCAGGCCATCGCCGAAATAACTACCTCAGTAGACGAACTCTCTCAACAATCAAACTTGCTTGCCGTAAACGCCTCAATCGAAGCAGCCCGGGCTGGTGAAATGGGCAAAGGTTTTGCTGTTGTTGCCCAGGAAGTAAAGGCACTCTCCAATCAATCCAAACAAGCAACTGCTGAAGTCAGACGCATCTTGAGCGATATCCAGCAAGCTGCTGCCCAGGCAGCCCTATCCATCGAGCAAGGCAGCCGCACTGTGGAGACCGCTGTCAGACAATCGGCCGAAGCTGGACGCTCTATCGAATCACTGGCCCATTCAGTCTCAGAAGCAGCCAGTGCCGCTGTCCAGATTGCCGCAGCGAGCCAGGAGCAGTTAACTGGCATTGACCAGGTAGTAACCGCCATGCAAGGCATCCAGGAAGCCACTAAACAGCATGTTTATTCCAGTAAGCAAATAGAAGAAGCAGCTCACAGCCTCAGTTCTATTCAGGATGTACTGGAGTCGCTTTTGAGCCGCTATCGACTCAACTAAGAGCGTCTCTCCTGCCACTGCCTGGCTTTTAGACCGAGATAGTCGCGCAAATCACTCAACTCCACTAGACCATTGTCCAGACTCAGTATTTTGACTTTACTATTGGCATAGAGCATTGTATCGGCGATTACCACCTGCTCTCTGTTGTAGCTAATGACGTCTTCGACTCTATCCACAAAAAACGCCAGCATCTGCTCGCCGTCGCGCGCCACAATCATCATATGATGTACTTCGATTTGACAGGGAGGCAGACCAAAATGCACCCTTATATCAATCACTGGCACCACTGTGCCATGCACAGAGACAAAGCCCAAAAAATCACCAGGACTGGCAGAAGAAGAAGTGGTAGTACTGGTCACCTCCACGGCGGGATGAACCTGCTCGACTTGCTCTAAGGGCACGGCGTAACGGTTTTCGTCTAGCCAGAAGATCAAAAGCGAGACACTGCCAGAAGTCATATCAAAGCTCCAGACGACGGCTGACTTCAGATTGAAATAAACGCTCAGAATCAAATGATTTGAGGCGATTGCGGAAGTCTAGATAATTATCGCCATAAGTGCTTGCCACTACGCGCAGTGGCAGACGGCTATCCTTGACGATATAGGGCAAAAAGCCTTCTTCTATACAAAGCTCATCTAAAAACTTCAAAAACAATGCACCACCAGCGCATCTAGGAAAGTTTAAGGCAAAGCAAACACCAGTACCGTCAAAGCGCAAAAGCTTGGAATCACCACTGAAATATTTACCAGAAGCAAGAGTAACCGGTATCTCAAATTTGTTGATTGCCCATCTGATTCGCTCTAAATAGATACTAAATTTGTGCTCCGGAATAATCAGCTGGCACTCGTGAAACCCGGCTACACCAAACATCTTGTAGTAGTACTCACGCAACGTAGTCATCGGTTGCAGACAATCGTAAATAGCAATAGTGGTAGCTTCTTCTCTAGCTCTACTGGTGGTGCCATAAAGTACATTCATCAGACGTGTAAATGGCAAGCTATAAAACGATGTACCAAAAGTAGGCAGTCCCTGCCATTTGCGAGCCTGAGCATCGAGCTTCCAGCTTGTAGCCATTTTGGCGACATATTCATTGCCGTCGCTTTGACCTTCGGGGAAGAATTTGCCCATCATCAAAAAGCCGCGCCCAAAGGCAGCGCCACTGGCGGTAAGATCATGCCAGGAGACAACAAAATCGTTGTTTTTAGCACATTCACGCAAAATACGCGGTGTCATTTCGACATCATCAAAAGGCAGTTTTATAAGGGCCATTTTGCGTGAGCTAACGGGCTTTGTTTTGAGTATGGCCGAGAGGATATGACCGGTCAGACCATAACCACCACAGGTCAGTTCAAAGACTTCTTTATTGACCTCAGGACTGGCTTCGATAACGCCATAGGCAGGATGATAGAGCTTTAGAGATGCCACTTGTTTGATACATGTACCATCGCGCATTTGATTTTTGCCGTGCACATCAACTGCGATGCAACCACCCACGGTGATGGACGGATAGCCTGGTTGAGTGACCAGATACCGACCCTTATCAATCAAATAATTGTACAGATGAGCCATGGTGCAACCAGACTCGACTTCGACAAAACCAGTCTCAGGATCAAAACCGAGGACGCTGGTAAAGGGTCGATGATCGACTGAAACAACACCCTCACCAAACTGTGGGGCAGCAAAACTCAAGCCAGCCCCCATCGGTATGCGCGGCTTTTGTCGCTTCAGTAGTTTGTGCTCAATTTCGACAAAGTCTTTGAGATTGTTGGAGTTGGGTCTAGCCAGAGTGCCATCAGCATGGACGCCACCATCAAAGGACAAAAATGACTTTTTAGCTTCTAGACTATAGCCACTGACATTCTGGTTACTATTTTTTTGACTGCCTGTCACTGACTATTCCTGCAAAAAGGAGTGCTCATGATCTATAACAAAGTTAGGACGGCCAAGACTGTTTTTGTAGGTGCGACCGACATATATGGCGATAAAGCTAATTGCCGTGCCGATATAAGAACAGACAAGTAGCAAAATAAAGGCATCGAGCCATTTGCTATCCACATAAACGCGGCAAATAGCAGAGGCAGTCAAAGCCACTAACCAGATTGGTAAAGTATAGATCGGCAATCTGAGAAAGAGTGTAGACGAACTCAAAATGCCTGCAGTAGCGAAATAAAGCATACCAAGCAGTCTGAAGTGGGTCTGCCCTCCAGCCCGGCGATGGCGCTTGTACGGCAGACCTTTGCGCTTAAAGCCTACTCGGCCAATAGAAGCTCTAATAAACGGAAAAGAGGTGTGGTCTTTGACAACAGCATCGCGCACATGAGCCGCCATCAGCGAAAACTCAGCCATGTCGAGTACAACATCGTCGTCAGCGACGGCCTTTAGGACTCGGTAAAAAAACTTGCGAGCCAGTTTGATATGAGTAGGCTCATCACGGTCGCGGCGCTCGCCATAGACGATGTCAAAGCCCTGCTCATGCCAGTGCACAAAGTCTTTGATCATCTCAGGCGGGTCTTCTAAGTCCACATCGATAAAAACAAAAACATCACCCTTGGCAGTGCGCAGACCACATTCGAGAGAGGCTTGATAACCGACGTTTTTGCTTATTGTGATCAGATAGACATTTTTGTACTTTTCTCTAATTTTGGTTATTGCCGCCACTGTGCCGTCAGTGGAGGCATTGTTAGTAAAGACAAGAGAGCAGTCATACTTTGGAGCAAGCTCGGCCATGACCGGCTCAATGCGGTCAAAAAAAATGTTGACAGTAGATTCTTCGTCGCAAACTGGACAGATAATGGTCAGCCGGGGAAGCATTTAACCCTTTCTACTTACTACTGTTTATACATGCCCTTAATAAATACAACTTACGCAAATTATCGGACCTTCGGATTCACTTCGTGCAATTTTAGAGCGTCGATTTTCTTTTGCGCTTCAAATAGCTGTTCTTGCAGTTTGAGCACATCCGCCCTGGCACTGAGTTCACCGCCACCAGGTGACTTACTGAGAGATTCTTCAATAGCCGCTCTAGTTTTTGTCACTTGCTCAGAGAGCTTGTCAACCGGCATATGACTGAGGCGGCTGGCGTCCTCAAGACTCAATCGTCCCTGGATGATATCAAGCACGGTGCTCTGAGCCAAGCTGTAAGGGGTTTTGTCCTTGAGTTTGTAAACAGTGAGGCTATCAAAGCCCAAAAGACCTAGATTGTCATAGGCGGCTAGATAGCGCTCAAAAAATTTCTCTCTTTGCAGTATTTCGGTAATCTCACCACCCTGAATAAAAATCAATTTGGGCTGATTTTTGACTATATCCTGACCATAACTAGCCACAGATTGAGAGAGCCAGTCCTGGTACTTTTTGCCCCGCTCTTCAAGCACCGCTAAATTAAGCATGGGTAGATGCATACCATGGAGATAACGAGAGCCAGCCAGCCGTCCAGCCTGGAGTACAGCCGGATAACCTGGAGCCACGCCTGTACCAATAAACAACACTCTATCGTTTAGCTTTGTATTTTTGACAATGGCATAAAAAATAGGCGATAACTCCAGAGCCGGACTGGTCATGGTGCTACCCACCTGCCTCAAATCAAATAGTTGCACACTGGCTACATCGCTAAAATACTGAGTCATTTGCTCTCCGGCCAAAAGACATGCTGAAACAAGCGCACAGGGCGGAGCAATCAGATATATCGCCAGCCGTGCAAGCACTGTGCGCCTCTGGATAAACCAGTAAGCAAGTGTCCAAACTTCTACAGCTATTAGCATGTAGACACCGGCTTGCACCGGCAAATATCGATAAGTCCAAGCTGTGATAAAGAGCACATACAGAGCTAAGCTACTGAGAGTAAAGCCAAGTAGTGGCATTAGTATGCGGCAGCGCCCCACCAGTGGTATCGCCACAAGCAGAGCGATAACCAACAGACATGTAGTAGTGCAAAAGCCTGGATCTGAGACAAAGAGACTGAGTAGCGAGGTATTAAACCAGCCAAAGCCAGTCACATAAACTGGCACAGCCTGCTCAAAAAAGGTCTTGAGCGCACTTACAGGATAAAAGCAAAAATGCAAAACATATAGCACTGTCAATACAAGCACAGTGCGGACTTCGAGAGATTGCCAGAGCCTTTTAAAATTTTCCATTGTTAGACCTGGCATCAAAACAGCTCAGAGGCCAGTACTGTCAAAAACAAATGAGGCTTTAAATGCATACTACAAGCAAGCGCGCCACAAACAAGAGCCAGTAGCACTTTGAGTAGACCACTGCGGAGTGGATTAGTCCAGGCAAAATAGCGCAAAACAAAAAAGGGCATATAAAGCAGGACAAAGATGTGTTCTCTTTGACCCAAGTCTTGCAATTGGCACTGTTGCAAACACAAAAGAGCAAATAAAACAGGCCAGAGATAGCCTGGACCGGTCGCTTTATTTTGTTTTGGTGCGACAAAGACAGCCACCACTAAAAGGGCACTGAGAGCAAACAAACCATATATAAACCAGTCAAATACCAGAGGTAGAGGCCACGGCACTGGCAGAGCCGACGCTATCACCACAGGCAAAGTGCTCAGATACATAATCAAAGGAAAATTAAAATCGTAGATGTCCCGGTAAGGTATTGCCCCTTTGCATATAAGCTGGGCAAAAGCCAGATAAACAGACTGATCTGGACCAATAAACATGGGATGGAGTGCAAAAAAATAAAATCGATAAAACAGCCCGGTAAAAAATGTCAGACCCAAAAGGACTGTAGTGTAAATACAAAGCAGGCATTTAAGCTTAATCACGGCGCACCTGAATGATTAGGCATATAAACATAAAAGGGATAAAACAAACCAGCCATTTCTTTTGGCTCACGCCTGTTTGTATAAAAATAGCACTTGTAGAGCAAGTCGTAATTGCGCTCAAATATGGCTGCCACCTCAGGAATTGCTAACATATCCTCGAGCTCGTGATTGAGATGAACAATCAGCAGAGTTTGCTTACCTTGCAAAAGATCCTGTGTAAATTTGCTCTCGACATATTTTTTGTATTGCACAAGAGCTGGTGACAATTTGTTTTTTTCGGTCAGCATACGCAATAGATGCAAGGGCTTACCATAAGTCATATAGCCAGCTTGATTGCGATCGTAGTTATTTAAAAGGGGGTAGGTGGCACCGGCAAAATCGCTCAATATCAGGACTTGATCGCTGGGCTTACTATAAATATCGATAACTTGAGCGATATCAGGCAAACCTTCTTTTATATAGTCGACCGGCGCAGCCAGTGCAGCATCTATCTGTCTGACACTGTTTTGATACAAAAGCAAAGAGCCAGCTAGACTGACCACCAGAGACACCACAGTCAAAGCCCTGGTATTACTTTTAAATGCATCAAGCAGCACTGCTAAAACAATAAAAGCAGCACAAGCCATAGTCCAGGTCAGAGTCAAGCTTAGCCCTTCACATTCCAGGATATATTGACCAAAACCCATAAGCAAAAGCACAGCCGGAACCATTAAATAAGACTGTTTTTTGATGCGTAAAAACAAAAGCATCAAGGCAAAAACACCAAGCAAAATCACATCACGTCTATCTGGCACACAGCCTGGTCTTAAAAGTGCCGGATCAAAAACAGCTAGTTTTGCCAGGCGCAGAGGCAGTATCCAACCCTGATAAGCGACCATTACTTTGCTGCCAAACAAAGGCATTAGTGTGCCAAAGAGAGCCAGCGCGCCAAAAACAAGTGCAGAGGCATAGGCACAGCGTCCATAGTAAAGCGTCAGGACCAGCTCAAAGACCAGCCAGGTCAGCAAAAAATAGGGGTCGAGCAAAACACCACATAAAGCCATAAACGCACTCAGTACCATAAGCCAGGACTTAACTGGCATGGACTGATAAGTAAGCCAGCGGGCCAGCATAAAAGGCAGAGCAAAGAGCAAAAACAAATGTTGCAACTCACCAAATTCAAAGCGCACAAGATAGTTGCCCAATAAAAAGCAAATAGCAAAGTAACGGTACAGGTCACCATTAGCGCTCTTACGTAAAATCAAAAGAGAGACCAGAAGAGAAAGCACAAGCAAGAACAAAATCAGTGATTTGGCCAGAAAGGTCAGAGGCACAAATAGATGAAATGACTTATACAAAAACTGATTAAAAGCCAGAGGCAGACCAGACAGATAGAGTGCAAAATTACTCTCTAGACTAAAAAAATCGAGATAGGGCAGCTGACCAGTGGCCATTCTTTGAGCCTCAGCCAGCCGCATCGCAAGCCCGCTGGACAGATCAAAACTGCGACTGAGTACATCACAAGCCATAGTGATCAGTAGAGGTAAAGCCACGAGCGAATTGAGCCAGCTAATCTTTTTGGCGTTCAACTTGTACCAACCGGTTATTCCCTCGGAGCGATATTTTTGCTGCTCTTCTGTCTGTGTCTATTAAGCACTTCGGCAAAAAAGAGTGCCATCACAAGCACACCAGCCAAAAGCTTGAGGTAATACCACTGCTGCTGTACAAAAATAGTAGCGACAAGCCCAAGAATTGCAGAGGCGCCATAGATTATATAAGCCACTTTCTTCTGGTCAAAACCTGCATCCAAAAGACGGTGGTGGATGTGGAGACGATCCGGCGAAAAAATCGACTTGCCTTTTGCCGCTCGTCTGACTATCGCCCAGGTGGTATCAAGCAGAGGGAAAAACAAAATCAAAACCACAAGTAAGGAGGTCGGCACAATCACAGTGGCAGCCGCCGCCCCCTTGATAACCCCGGTGATGGATATGGCCGCAAGAATGAAGCCAGTTAAGTAAGCACCAGAATCACCTAAGAAGATACGAGCAGGATTAAAGTTCCAGCGCAAAAAGCCGAGCAAAGCACCAGCCATAACCGCTGCCATAAGGGCTGCATAAGGGCGCGAAATACTATCACCCAGAGCCACACTCCAGATAGTCAGCCCGCTAATAGCCGAGACTCCAGCAGCCAGTCCATCCATACCATCAATCAAGTTAACAGCATTGGCCACACCCACTAGCCACAAAACTGTGAGAGGCAGGCTGAGCATGCCAAGCTCAATTGGTGCACCATGACCCAAGTGGATAAAACCAAGATCGATATCAAAATTGAGCGGTATCGGAATCGCTTTGATACGCACACCAAGTGAATAAGCTGCACAAGCAGCCAGTATCTGGACCAGTAGCTTGGTTTTGGCTTTGAGGTTTTCGAGGTCGTCCATTAAACCCAGCACAAAGATAATCGTGCCACCGACAGCAATGCCGGCAATGCCCTCAACAAATCGCGCGTCCTTAGGCAAACGCCCGGCTATAGCAATGAGAGTAACTACAGTAGCCAGAATACTTATATAGATAGCAACGCCACCCAATCTGGGTACTGCCACTTTATGGATACGTCTGTCTTCACCTGGTTTATCAAGCAATTTGAGTTTGACTGCCCGACTGCGGATTTCAGGAGTAAGCCACCAGCTCGCTGCCAGTGCAATCAAAAAGCCAGGGATTTGCGCTTGATCCAGTCTTTGATGGGCCGGTACAAAAGCCCACCAAAAACCAATCGCCAACACAAGTAGCTGACAAATACGGATTGACAGATTAGACGCGCGCGACCGGGGAGTCTTATCCTGACTGACTTCGAGATCAGGCTCCATCTCAGTCATGCTTATCTCACTGCTTGCAGTTTGTTCTCGTACAGAGGGAACTTCTTGCATAAGTCCTCGACAGTGCTCAGAGTTTTCTTACGGACAGCTTCATCTTCAGGCGCCTTCAGTGTTTCACCGATGGCATGGGCGATAACTTTCATTTCGGCCACTTGCATCCCTCTAGAAGTGACTGCTGGCGTACCAAGTCTGATACCGCTAGTGACCATTGGTTTTTCGGGATCGTTGGGTATGGCGTTTTTGTTTGTGGTGATATTTACTTCTTCCAATATGGCACAAGCTTTCTTGCCTGTCATCTTGATTGGACGCAAATCAACAGTCATCAGATGGTTATCTGTACCACCCGACACAATCGCTAAACCTTCAGCAATCAAAGACTCAGCCAGTTGTCTGGCATTATCTTGAATATGCTTCTGGTAGGTGTTGAAGTCTGGTTTAAGAGCTTCACCAAAAGCAGCCGCTTTGGCAGCGATAACATGCATCAATGGACCGCCCTGAATACCAGGAAAAACGGCCTTATCGATTTGTGTGGCAAATTCCTCCTGACACATCACCACTCCGCCCCTGGGACCACGCAAGGTCTTGTGAGTGGTGGTGGTGACAAAATGGGCATGAGGAAATGGATTAGGATGCAAACCAGCGACAATCAATCCAGCGATGTGAGCGACATCGGCCATCAGATAGGCACCAACAGAATCGGCAATTGCTCTAAATTTGGCAAAGTCGATAATGCGAGGATAATTACTGGCACCGCAAATTATTAGCTTAGGTTTGACTTCGCTGGCAATTTTTTGCACACCATCATAGTCAATGCGACCAGTGGCAGCATCAACACCATAAAACTTGGCATCAAACCATTTGCCAGACATATTTACTGGCGAACCATGGGTGAGGTGGCCGCCTTGATCAAGCGCCATACCAAGGATGGTATCACCGGGCTTGAGCATGGCAAAAGCCACTGCCATATTGGCCTGAGCACCACTGTGGGGCTGGACATTGGCATGCGGGGCACCAAACATTTGTTTGACACGGTTGATAGCAAGTGTCTCGACACCATCAACAAAGTGACAGCCGCCATAATATCTTTTGCCGGGCAGTCCCTCGGCATACTTGTTGGTCAACACTGAGCCCTGAGCTTCAAGCACTGACTCGCTGACAAAGTTTTCGCTGGCAATCAGCTCGATACTATTTTTTTGACGATTCAGCTCGCTAGCTATAAGTGCTTGCAACTCTGGATCGGTTTGCAAAAGACTCAAGTTTATCTCTCCCACAGCCCATGCCACGACATGGCTATTTTAGCCGCTTTTCAAGGTCATAGCTTGAGTCAGTGCTCTAATCGCTGACTTTTAAGTATTTTCTCACTTAAAACTGATCTTCCGGTAAGGATTCAAGCACACTGAGCGACTTTAGACGTCTGCCGGATTTGTATTCTATATATCCTTGCATCAGCCTTCTGGCCGCAGTCAAAGACTTGCGAGAGCCAGCATCTTCTCTTGTAAACCGATTGTCGCCATCTAGCTCATCCATATTGGGAAATTTCTCAGATTCACTGCGGGCAATGACCAGCCGCTTCCAAACCAGAGGTGTGACATAAATACTGGCTTTCTGCCCTTCCATGGCGTTTTCGCGCACCATGTCACGGTCTTCTTGACTGATGGCAGAGGCTGTATGTCCATAGGCATCCTGCCTCATCCTATGGAAGCAACTCTGACAGACCAAACCACCAAGCTCATAGTTAAAAGCGCTTATGGTTTGCTCGGTAGCTGGGTGCCTGCAACCAACACAATAAGTGAGTTCTGGGCTCAGACCCACTGTTTCGAGCACGGCCATCTCAAATTCCAGACATTGCAAAGCTGGATCTTTCGGGCTTTCGGCCATCAGTCCTATAGATAGCGACAGTCTGTCAAAAAAGCGCTCACACTCTTGCGATAGCTCCTGACCAAAGACCTGACAAAGCTCAGCAAAATAAAGAGCATAAGAGAGCCTGGCAAAATCTTTGCGCAGTGCGCCAAAACTCTCGATACTCTCACACTGGGTGATGATATCCAGACTCTTGCCTTTTGATAGCAAGAGTCTATTGATATTGAGCGGCTCTGATTTACCGCCCATTTTTGTGCCAGGTTTGCGTGCCCCTTTAGCCACAGCCCTGTGGATGCCTCTTTCTCGAGAAAAAAGCACCACAATCCTGTCTGACTCACCGAGGGCATGAGTACCGATATTAACAGCAGTAAGCGAAAAGCTTACCACTCCTTATTTAGCGATGAGTTCAGCCCACTCAGTGTGCATAAAGCCGGCTTGTGGCTTGTCGACACGCTCGTAGGTATGAGCGCCAAAGAAATCTCTTTGAGCCTGAGTCAGGTTTTGCGGCAAAGATGCAGATCTGTAAGAGTCAAAGTAAGACAGAGAAGAAGTCATCGCAGGCACTGGTATACCCATGGAGACGGCTTCTTTGACCACTGCCCGCATCGACATATGACTTTGAATCATAAATGGTGCAAAATCCAGGTCCACAAGCAAGTTAGGCAAATTATTGTCGCGATCAAAAGCAGCTCTGATGCGCTCCAGTAGCTGAGCTCTGATGATGCAACCGCCACGCCAGATACGAGCGGTGTCAGAGAGGTTGACGCCCCATTTGTACTTATCGCTACCGGCTTTAATCAGTGACATACCTTGAGCATAGCTGCACACTTTTGCCGCATAGAGAGCTTTTTCGAGGTGGCCGACAAGCTCATGCTCAATATTGCCAGAGGGCGCTTTTTTGCCATCCTCGAGATCATTTGTGACAGCGCTAAACACTTTAGCAGCACTGAGTCTCTCATCCTTCATGCTAGAAAGTACACGGGCTGTCAGTGCCGCATCAATCGTAGGCACTGGAATACCAAGCTCCAGAGCGGCCTCGGATGTCCAACGTCCAGTACCTTTTTGTCCTGCTTTATCAAGGATAAGGTCAACTAGTGGTTTACCGGTTTCTTTATCGGTAACCTTGAGGATTTTGGCAGTAATCTCGATAAGGAAACTATCGAGTAATCCTGTATTCCAGCGGGTAAACACCTCGCCAATTTGAGGAGCACTGAGACCGACGGCCTTGCGCAATACATCATAGGCTTCGGCAATAAGCTGCATATCACCGTATTCGATACCATTGTGGACCATTTTGACAAAGTGACCAGCTCCATCAGGACCTAGATAGGTAACACAGGGACTACCGTCGACTTTAGCTGATATATCTTCCCAAATTGGTCTCAGCTCTTCGTAGGCTTGCTTGTCACCGCCTGGCATGAGAGATGGTCCCCAGAGAGCACCTTCTTCGCCGCCAGATACACCTGAGCCGATAAAGCGTAGACCTTCTTTAGCCAGAGCAGCCTCTCTGCGCTGAGTATCGACAAAGTGAGAATTGCCACCATCAATGATGATGTCGCCTTTCTCCAGGTATGGTTTGATTTTGTCGATAGTCTGATCGACTGCATCACCAGCTTTGACCAGCAATATCACTTTGCGTGGACGACTTAATGACTCAATAAAGGTCTTTTCGTCTGCTGCTCCGATAACCTTTTTACCTTTACCGCGACCTTCGACAAAAGCTACCACTTTGTCGTGTGAACGGTTAAAAATGGAGATCTGGTAGCCATGACGCTCGATATTGAGAGCCAGGTTTTCGCCCATAACTCCCAGTCCGATGAGCCCTATGGCGCTTAATTTATCCATCTCAAATTATCCTCTTTATGTTATTGCAATCTATTTGATATTTTTGCTGGCCGCTTCGTCGATATAAAATTCCACCACACCCTCGCTACACTCACCAGCCACAACCTGTGATGGGTAGCCTTTTTCGGGATGGAGCAAGACTTCTTTGAGGATGTCCTTTTTGCCATCACCAGCCACCATAAAAATGACCTTTTGACAGTGCGTAAATACAGGACGAGTAAGAGTAATGCGATAAGACTCAAACTTGGGCACAAAGTTGGCCACACAGAGCTTACTGAGCTCCCCTATAGCCTCTGTACCTGGAAACAACGAGGCTGTATGCCCATCCGGACCGAGCCCCATCAAGGCGCAAGAAAACTCCGGCACACTGGCGCCACCAGGATCTGAAGATCGGTCGTTAAAAAATCGCCTGATTGCTTGCTCATAACGTTTGGCAGAATCAGCCGGATCAACGTCTTGATTGATGGTAGGAAAAACGTTTGTCGAAGGAATTGAAATATGGCTGAGCAAACTGTCGCTCACCATGCGGTAGTTGCTCTCGGCATCGCTATGACTGACACAGCGCTCGTCTCCCAAAAACAAATAGATCTTGTCCCAGGGGACGACACCTTTGGGCATACGAGCAAGCGCGCTGTAAAGACCGCGTGGGGTGCTACCACCGGATAAAAGCAAAGTAAAAATACCATCGCTCTCGATAAACTGCTGAGCCAGCTCAACCAGTCTTAGAGCTAGGGCATCACACAGCGCGGCTTCGTCACTGGCAATATGTATTTTATAGCCGCCTGCTTCCATTATTGTCATTGCTTGTCACCACAGATAGTGCCGAGTGCAAACAAAGTATCAAGATAGACAAAGTCTTGACTGAGCACTTTTAATACTTTGTCGAGCAAATCAATAGTGCTGTCCTCGGTGGTTGTGCCGTCCATCCGATCTTCACTATAGGGTAGCTCTACATACTCGGCTCTATCCTCATGGCTTACTTTGAGAGCACCTGCTTCAAAGTCCACTTTTAGCGGCGCAATATTTTGGTCTGGGTAAAACGCCAGCTCCACTGAGTTGATACCACGGGCGTCAGCATTACATTTGAGATTGACCGTAAAAGGCTCAGCCTCACCTCTTGCCCCTTTAAAGACCATAGTAAGATCGCCTTGACCAGCACTGTCCACCAGACTACTAAAGCCGTAGCCGAGACGCTGCGCCAACCAAGAGGCCAGATACATCGACTGACTCAGCCCACAAGCACCGTGGCGCACCACCATACTCCTTAGCGAGCCCAGGGACTGTGCTGAGATATTGACGTCTTCTTCGTCAAAGGCAAATGCCAGGGCTTTGCGCCAGGGCTTGATAGAGCGCCAGGACAGGTCCATCACCACGCCATCGCGAGAAAGACTGTGTAGGCCTTTGATGCTCTTTTTAAAGGCAGTAAAGCTATTGGAGCAGGAGCGGCTATCAATCAAAATATGATTAGTATAGGCAACAAATGGGTTGATTTCACTGAGCGGCAAGCCACCGTGGACAAATATCCAGGAGGGCAGATCTGGTATCACAAGCGGTGTAACGAGACTGGCCAGACTCTCGCCCTTGCACTTGGCTCCGGACCATTTAACTGTAATTTGTTCACAACATAATTGCTTACCCTTTTGCCCGGGCAAAAGATGACAGCGAGCCGAGACAAAGGCTTCGATTTTATCGGGAGCGCCTTCCTCAATGACAGTCAAAATGGCACGCATCGGGTGCCTGGTAGTGATATCGGCAAGCAAATCATCAGCTGCTTTTTGGCTCTCAAGCTCAGCACCAGTCAGTAGCACAAAATTGAGGGCACATGATTTGATTACAGGTGCATCCTGTCCATCGCCGCCACTATTAGTACCACTAGCAGCCCAGAGCCGATTTAATTCTCGCTCGACTTTGTTGACGTCAACGGCCGATAGCCCACCAGCCAGGAAGTTTAAACTCTCAGCATTGTCAGTTTGAGTAGCCAATTAGAGTTTCCTCCAGACATGTCCTGTGCTGCCAATCAGCCTGTCGCTTGCCTGTGGTCCCCAGGTACCGGCTTGATAATTGGGAAAATCAGCGGGAGGATTATTATTCCAGTGATCAAGGATGGGCTGAATGTAACTCCAGCTAGCCTGGACAAAATCACTACGGGCATACAGCGAAGGATCGCCATGCAGACAATCTAAGATAAGGCGCTCATAGGCTGTAGGAGTGCGCATACCAAAAGCACTACCATATCTAAAGTCCATATTGAGCCATCTTACTTCGGTCTCCGGACCTGGTTGTTTGGTGGCAAACTTGAGTGAAATACCTTCATCAGGCTGGATCTGCATGACCAGCACATTACCAGGCAGTGGTCCCTGATTGGTCTGCCCTTTATCGCCTTTGATTTCAAATAACTTGTGGGGCGGCTGTTTAAAATG
The DNA here is from genome assembly GCA_016718315.1 of Candidatus Obscuribacter sp. Lineage (GTDB taxonomy): Bacteria > Cyanobacteriota > Vampirovibrionia > Obscuribacterales > Obscuribacteraceae > Obscuribacter. The sequence goes on from JADKDV010000001.1 coordinate 715,949, forward strand.
TACTGCTACTTCTGTAATTGACTTAGCCAGACGCTTACCGCTGCGCACATAAATTGGCACACCAGACCATCTCCAGTTGTCCACTTCAAGCTTTAAGGCGACAAAGGTATTGGTATTGCTGTCCTTAGCTACTGAAGGCTCCTGTCTGTATCCCGGCACCTCTTTGCCCATGATAAAACCAGGACCATATTGACCACGCACAGCAAATTCATCGACCTTACCTGGTGTCAGGGGTTTTAGACTTTTGAGTACTTTGTTTTTTTCATCACGAGTGGATTCAGCATCCATGGCAATGGGAGGCTCCATCAATACAAGAGCCATCAGCTGCATCAGGTGGTTTTGCATCATGTCACGGATAGCACCAGAGCTCTCATAGTAGGCACCACGTCCTTCTACGCCGAGAGTTTCGGCATTAGTAACTTGGATATGATCGATATGGTTGCGATTCCAGAGTGGCTCAAAAATAGCATTGGCAAAGCGAAAAACCATGATATTTTGCACGGTCTCTTTGCCCAGATAATGGTCAATACGATAGACCTGGTGCTCGCGCAGTACTTCGTGAATATGATCATCAAGATCAAGAGACGAAGCCAGGTCGTGACCAAAAGGCTTTTCGATAACGACGCGAGGAAAGGCCGGTTCATTTGGTTTTGTCTTGACGACCAGTCCACACTTTGCCAGCCCTTCTATTATTGGTAAGTAGAGACTGGGGCTGGTGGAGAGATAAAAAATATGGCGACCGCTTGTAGCATGCTTTTCGTCCAGCTCTTCCAGAGTCTTCTTGATATCAGCAAAACCATGATCACTGCCAGAATCAGCTGCTTGATAATAGAGACAGTTTTCAAAGCGTGACCAGGAGTCTTCGCTAAACGGCAAGTCCGGGGCAAATTTGAGCAAAGACTCTTTCATCTCCTGACGAAACTGCTCATGACTGAATGGTGTGCGCGAAGTGCCTAGCAAGGCAAAAGTCTTAGGTAAAAGCCCCTGGGTGTAGAGAGCATAAATAGCTGGAATCAGCTTGCGTCTCGTCAAATCACCGTTAGCGCCAAAAATAACAAATGACAGAGGCTCCACTTGCTTATCGGGCTCAAGACCCTGAAGTAAGGGATTATCAAGTGCCATAGAAGCAAGGGTCATAAATACTCCACAAATAGAGAGCCCGAGGGCACCTCTTTTAAAGATGCCTACTTTTTGTTTGGCGTGATTTTAGCACTCTTAATCACTTGCCAAACGGTTTAACATGCTGTTGCAATCAAAACAAATGGCTAAAACCCAGACCAGAGGGCTTTACTTCTCTAAAGAAGATTATTAAGGATGGTGCCAGGACCAGCACCATGAGTGCTGGCATAATGCAAAACCAGAGAGGAAAAGCCATATAGATTGGCAATCTCGCCGCCTTTTCTTCGGCTTTTTGGGTGAGCTTGCTGCGCAAAAACTCAGCTTGATTGCGCAGTGTGCGTGAAACACTGATACCAAGCTGATTGCTCTGGTTGAGACTGGCGGCAAAGGAGCGCAATTCTTCCACACCGGTGCGCTTATAAAGCTCAGCAAAGGCCTTTTGTCTGTCCATACCCAGCAATATGTCACGACTCAGAGTCATTACCTCATCAATAAGAGCACTGCGCTTGGAGCTATCTGTAGCCACACGCGAAATGGTGGCATCAAGACCAAGCCCGGCGTCAACACAAAGCACCATGAGATCAAGTAGCTCAGGCAGGGCTTCGCGGATAGACTGCTGTCTTTTGCTGACAGCAAAATGCAAAAACAAGTCCGGCACAAAAAACAAAATCAGGGCCACAGGCAAAATATACAGCGGTTGATTGACAAAAAGCCAGAGTAGTGGCGCCAGTAGTACTGGATAAACTTTAGCAGCAGAGAGAGTAGCAATGGCAACATTGCCGCGATAACCAGCATGATTGAGCTTTTCTTGTAATTTGATTGTGTAAGCCGGAAATAATTTTAAAAGCTCAAGAGCAGGTGCACTAAAAGCAGGTGGCAATTGCATACGCTGCGAAAAACCTGTCCCCTGTGCGCTCTGGGGACGCATCACTACAGTCCTTACGACAAGGATAGAGCCGAGTACTAGGGCCAGGATTAGTTCGAGACTCATGCTTTTACCTCAGTCATTTTTTTCATCAAAAAGACTCCCAACACTTGCAGTCCTGCTGCCAGTACAAGCAACATTTTGCCTAAATCAGTTTGAAATAAAGGCTCCATATAACCAGGACTCAAAAGCTCCAGAGCCAGTCCTAAAATGAGAGGCAAAAGAGCCACGATAAAACCGGTAAGACGACTCTGTGTAGTCAAAACTTTAATCTGACGCTTGAGCTTGAGTCTTTGTCTCAAAGTACCATTGGTTTTTTCCAGTAGCTCAGCCAGTGAGCCACCCACTTCAGTCTGGATGCTGACTGCTCTTCTTATTAATTCCAGCTCGGTGAGCGGATATTTTTCCTGCGAAAATGTAAGCGCTTCAGACAGGCTCAGCCCCAGATTCATTCGCTGTTCTACATGGGCAAATTCATGACCCAGAGGTACAGCCGAATCACTGGCTACAGACTTGACTGCTTGAGGCACGCTATGACCACTGCGCAAGACCGAGACCATAAGATCGATAGCATCAGGTAATTGTTGCTGAAAGCGCTGGCGCAGGCTGGCAGCTCTTATCTGCAAATAAATCACGGGTCCAATCAAGACTGCCAGTGCTGCCAACAGACAAAAATACCAGGGCAGATCAAACAACATCCCGGTCAATGCCACTACCAGGGCACCAATCACAGTGCTTTGATATAAATCATTGCCAATACTTTCTAGGTCGGTAACAACCAAAAGCGTTTTATAAAACTGCGGCATCCAGAGCGTCATTTCACTTGCTGGACCTTTGTTTTTATTGTCTTTGATCAAGTTTAGATCAGCAGTGCTATCACGGTTATCGAGCACCTGACTGATGCGATTTTTAACTTGCCTCTGCCATTTAAGGCGCTTAGCTATGCGCGTGGCCACTATGCCAAGCACACAACAAATCACTATCAATGTGACAATCACTGTCGACATTAAATAGCATCCTCCTTAAATAGTTCCACAGGCAGCTCTATACCTTGCTCGGCAAAGCGGTTTGCCTTGGCCGGACGGATACCACAAGAGCGGTGATGGCCACCAAAGCTACCGTCTTCTTGTGAGCCAGTTTGTTTAAACTCAAAGATATCTTGCATGGAGATAACGCCCTCCTGCACTCCGGTTACCTCGCTAATGCTCACGACACGGCGGCGACCATCGCTGAGTCTCTTTACCTGCACCACCAGATCAAAAGCAGCACCAATTTGTTCGCGGATACTGCGCTGTGATAGCTCCACACCGCTGAGCAAAACCAGTGTCTCGATACGTGATAGAGCATCTCGGGCACTGTTGGCGTGCACTGTAGTGAGTGAGCCTTCGTGTCCAGTGTTCATCGCTTGCAACATATCCAGTGCCTCGGCACCACGTACTTCACCCAGGATGATGCGATCTGGCCGCATACGCAAAGCGTTCTTGACCAGTTCTCTTTGTTTTACAGCACCTTCACCCTCCACATTGGCAGGTCTTGATTCAAGCCTGATCACATGCCTTTGTTGCAAACGCAACTCAGCTGTATCTTCAATTGTGACGATACGCTCTGTGTTGGAGATATTGGCGGAGAGCACATTTAGCAAAGTAGTCTTACCAGCCGATGTACCACCGGATATAAGGATATTGAGTCTGGCTTTGACCGACCTCTTGAGAAAATCAGCCATAGGCTCAGTCAAAGCTCCGCGTCCGATTAAGTCCTCAAAGGCAAAAGGCACTGGTCTAAAACGACGAATCGAAAGCACCGGTCCATCAAGAGCCAGAGGTGGAATGATAGCGTTGACACGCGAGCCATCAGGCAACCTGGCGTCGACAATAGGAGATGACTCATCAATGCGACGACCAACACGAGAGACGATGCGATTGATTACATGCAAAAGATGCTTATCATCTTTGAAGTGAATCGAGGTCTCCACCAATTTGCCATCGCGGTCTACCCAGACACTACTGGCGCCATTGACAAGAATATCATTGACACTTTCGTCTGAAAGCAAGGGTTCGAGCGGTCCCAGACCAAGGGTTTCATAGAGTACTTCGCGACTGAGATTTTCTCTCTCTTGTGCTGATAAGGGCAAGCGCTCTTCATCAATTAAAACTTTGATGGTTTTGCTGATTGCTTCTTCTAGCTCAGTATCCCCAGCCATTTTAATCAATACATTGACATCGATATTATCAATTAGACGCTCATGGATACGCACTTTAAAGTCATAATTGACCTCACTTTCTTTGACCTCGCGTTGAGCTGGTCTCAGTGACATCGTTACAGGCGCAGAGGTATCAAGAGTAGTGGCAACAACTGCCCTGGTCTTGATACTTTTTTGACTGATCAGATCTCTTAGTTGTGACATCCTTACTTCCTCGCACTCAAACTCAGTCTGGCAATGGCGGTTAAATCTCGAGCATAGGCCGAGCGCGGTTCACGCACCACCAGCGGTATCCCCTCTACGGCGGCAGCTTCGGCAGCTTCATAGGCATTATTGACCTTAATCAGTGGGTAGCCCTGCAAGGCACCCTGGATGTGCTTTTCGACGTCTTTGACTTTACCAAAGGCGCGGTTGAGTATCACTGTCAATTTGCTAGCATCGAGACCAAGGTCTTTGAGTATGGTAAACCAGCGACCTGCTGCCGCAAGACAGGGTACAGTAGCCTCTATAACTAGATAGATATGGTCTAGATTGTCCAACAAAGTAATTAGGTGGCTGTCCACGTGGCGCTGCAAATCCACCACATAATCGAGCTGAGTCGTAGCATCTGTCTGATTGAGCGCCTTTAACTCACAAATGATGCTGGTGACGTCATCAATATCGGTACCAAGCGAGCGCGACAGCTCCAAACTGGGAGAGACAAGACCGAGCCTGCCATCAATCAATTGAGGGTCACGACTGACACAGGTATCGAGTAGTGCGCTTGTGATTTGACCCTGACGCAAACACAGATCATCAAGGCTAAAGCGTGGCTTGATATTGAGCAAGCAAGCCAGATCTGGTTGCTGCAAATGTGTATCAACAAGGACACAATCGCGTCCCAGACGGGCCAATGTAGCGCCAAGATTGAGCGCAAAAGTTGTAGCGCCGACACCGCCTTTAGCACCAAGCACACCAATGGACAAACCAGATGTAGTGGCAGCATCAGAGACTGGTTGGCTGGTATCAGCGCTTTTTTTGTTTAGACCCAGCATATTAAAACCTCTGATACGGAGCAAGTGCCGGAGCCAGTACCAGTGCATTGGCGCGACGACTGAGAGCACCAGGGGCACTAAAAGTACGACTGACAAAAGGCGCTATCTGAGCAGGAGCAGCACTTTTGCTCTGCAAACTGAGGCTTTTGGCATCGACACAACAATTTGGCATCACGGTAGACGGCGCCAGTTTTACAGTAATAGAGATAGCCGGTCCAGCCTGGGCACTGGGGTTAACCACCACATCGGTAATTTGCAAAAGAGCAAAGCCCGCTACTTCGTTAGCGGCATTACGAGCAGCCGGTCCCACTCCGATAGCAGGATCGCCTTTAATCACTGGCAACATATAAGTGTAGGGTCTCAGTTTAATAGCGCCAAAGGCGGCACTGAGTCGACTCAACTGATTGTCATAAGCACTGCCAGAAGGCTTAATAACGCCCAAATAAGCTCCGCGCTCCACCGCCTGTGGAGGCAGTTGAGGGGTTGCCTGGGGTACAAAATAATTGATTTGACTGACCAGATCCGACACGGCGATTTCACCTTGTACATCGGCGTAATAATCAATTGAGTTACCGCTCTTTAGATTGACCAGACCAGCTTTGATATGACCAGCTGGTACAACATCACTAGTGTTTTTTACTAGATCCAGCACATAAGTAGACTGAGGCGCACTGGAGGAGGCAATAGCTGCAAACTGTTGATTACTAATGGCTACCGGAAAGGCAGCAAAGCCAATCTTAGATTGCTCAGAAAGATCGCTAGTGAGGCGGTCCACGCCTTTGCCGATGCGGGTGGCAGGCTGACCCACCACATCCACACTAAATTGAGGGTCGGTGGTCAAAACCGAACTATCTCCGCCACCAAAAGCAAAGACCAGCGGCATAAAAAGATTTTGTAGAGCGTCAGTGCCGTTTCTCTTTACTTTAAGTCTGACAAAAAATTCCTGGTCATCTTGCAAATTGACAGGAAACTCCACTTTGTCTGCATCAAACCTAACAGCACTGACACTCTCGCCAGTGCTATCGGGACCTTTGAGGGCGCTATGCCACGGGGCTTCACCCAGGTCTCCATTGATTTTGGCTAGAGCATCAATAATGTGTTGCCGTGCTAGAGCGCCGTTATAAAACTCCTCAGGTGTAACAACCTGGCGACTGTATGCAGCCAGGGCGGCACTTTGAGCAGCAAAACGCAATTGCCCTACAGTATAAGCAGAACGCATTACGTCTATAGTCAGAGCGAGAAAAGCTACAGCCACGACGATCAAAAAAACCGCCAGTGGAAAAATAGCGCCCTGCTCTCTTCTCATTTATTTCTCGACCTGAGCTTGGGGCCGGGGAAATTCCTGAATCTCGCGGCGATTGCCTGAGAACACTTCTACGGCCCATTGAGCAGCCTTTTGCACCGACTGCACTGGCTCAGTCAAAATAGCCTGAGCCGATGGCATTAAATAAGGTACTGGAGGCGGTGGCGGTGCTGCTGGGAAGTTAACGGCAACAGGAGCTTGTGTGACAGTGGATGGCTCGACAAGAGCCTTTTGTAGAGCCTTTTGTGGTAGCAAATCGTCTTCGCCAACGCCGTAGCTTCTGGGCTCCATGCGACTCAATCGATTGCGCAAAAGTAGTTTGATATGACCGGTTTCTTCTGCCTGAGCGAGCACTTCTCCTTGCTCAGGAGTAACTGCCAGAGTGATATGGGCAGCATCCTGACCCTGCAAACTGCGACTCTTTAGAGCCTCTTTGGGGACAGCAAAAATGACCTGGATGTTTTGACAAATAGTCTTGGTGTACTTTTTACCATCTTTAACTGCGGTAAAGAGAATATCGACCTTGTCACCGCTAGCGATACCATGATCGACTAGAGCTTCTTCGTCGAGCTTGAGGGTCATTGCTCTTTCGTGGGTCTCAACCTGCTGAGATAGACTGGAGTTTGCAGGCAAAAGCGAAGTGGCTCTGAGTGGCTCACCCTTGGGCACAAAGCTGCGAGCAATACGACCAATAACCAGATTGTTTTTAGCAAACAAATCGGCACTGTAATAATCCTGGGGAATGGTGACATAGTGCAAAGAAGAATAGGTCAAACGTGTACCAGGCATGATGTCCTGACCCGCTCCCACCACTTGCATCTGCACTACTTTTGGTGCTTGCTGCGCCAAAAAGCCTTGACGATGGCAGCCACTAGCAAAACCACGACCAGCCCTGCCAGTACGGCACTGACTGGATTGAGCTTTTTAGCCTGGGCCTTTTGATAGATAAAGCCACTATCTTTGATTGTCTCAGGACTGAGATTTTTAACCGCCATCACCAACCATCCTTATACTTAGCGACTAACTTGCCTATTGGCTACTGCTATTTCTGAGACCAATTGGTCCCTAAACTGAATAGAATCCCCGCCCTCGCCGGTATAAACTCCGACTGAAGTGCCAAACTCACCTTTGCTACCACTATCAAATGGATTGCCTATAAAGGTGAAGGGATAATCGATTTTGACTGCGACTGTACCAGTGGGCATGGTCGCGTCCCCGCTGCCGGCGTCAAACGGCAAGACTTTGACACTGCTGCCTGGTGGCAGATTACCGGTAGCGCCCTCAGATAGAAGACGGGCATTACCAAGGGCAATAGCCACAGGAGCCGTACTGTCAATAAGCTGACCGGTGCTATCAAATCCAACGGCTGCCGCTCTCGCCTGGGCATCATCAAGAAATGGACTGCTACTTAAATTAAGCGCAGCCTGCTGACAGGCCGATAGCAGAACCTGTTTGAGATAAAAGAAACGACCAAAATAGAGAATGGTCAACATAATCAATAAGAAAAAAGGCAAACTGAACGCAAATTCCACCATGGACTGACCATGGTGGTTGCGCACAATATGCTTAGATCGGTTACCAGATTTACGTGACACCAGTTGTTCCTCTAAAAGAGGAGGGATTGGCAGAGCAATCCCTCTCAACTTTGATTAGTCAACAATCCAGGGCTGAGCATCGGCACCAGTGTTCTTGATGGTGCGGCCTGGCTCAGAAGATTTGGTGCCGCCATAGTTAGTAGCTTGCTCTACTTTCCAGACCATGTCACCAGCGATGTGGCCAAGTGAACCCAAAGCGACTACGCAAAGTGCGGCGACGCAGCCGATACCAAGAGCGTACTCAACCATACTCTGTCCGCGTTTTCCACGTTTCATCATTTGCTCCTTTATTACCTTAGTTGCCAAAAAACTTCTGCACTGATTTGCATCTCACTTGCAAACAGTTGAGAATTATTCTCAATTAGCTGTCGAAAGAAAGGTTAGCATTCGAGAATAGTCGCGTCAATTAGCTAAGCCCGAACAATATAAAGAGAGAAACATCTTTGCTTAGCCCAGAGCCAGGAAAGGGCGCAAATCTAGCCTTACGGACAACGAGGGGGTGGGGAGAAATCATCCAAACGGATGAGATCCATTCTTAATAAGAATGAGTTAATAGAGCCAAGGCATGACAACACTATTGCTTTCAAAGGCAATAGCTAGAAGAGTGGCACTACCAACGGTGCGCCCGTGGCTATTCGGGAATGGTATCGTCCAGAAGTACATTGCAAATTTTGATACCCCGTCCCTGCAAAAAATCCAGGACATCGGTACCACGAGGACCTAATGACCAGAGCGGCAGCTCAATAGTCTTATAGGGCGCATGAATCAACAAAGTAGAAGTATCTGGATACCATTCGCTGTATGACACATCTTCCAAAAGAAGCATAGATACAGTCTCACTCTTGCGTACCAGGTCACTGACGTTTAAGACCACCTCAGTAGCTGTGACTTCGATGCGATACTGCTTTTGTGTATCGCAATAGAGACTGTAAGACATTAAAGACAAAAATATGCCAAAGGCAAATGTGGATGCACCTATCAAGATAGACCAGGCCGGATTATAGCTGTAGGTAAAAATGGCCAGGCTGAGCCATAGGCCCTGACAGACCCAACCCAGCGCCACCGCCGCACAAAGAGGCATAAGTCCAGCTCTTTTTTTGCAAGAGCCAGATGCTACCGTTATGCCGGAGATGTCGACAATTGAGGGCATGACTATCCTCAAACCTACTATTGTTTACATGCCCGCTTTAACCTAAAACTATTGCTATGCACCAAAGAGCAAAAGAATTATCAAAAAAGTAGAACTATTCCAGAGAGCATGAGCGATTATGCAAGGCACAATCGAGCGCTGCCTCTCCAGGGTAAAGGCAAAGACAAAGCCCAGCACAAATAATTGCAAAAAGGCACCACCGTCCAGGTGGACTCCAGCAAAGAGAGCGGCAGAGAGAATCATCGAAATAAGCGCGCCAAAATGGCGGCGCAAATAACTATATAGAAATCCTCTAAAAAGTATCTCTTCACAAAGTCCAGGCAAAACACCAACAGCCAGCACAAACAAAAAGCCGGTAAGTAAATCAGCATGGTGCGCCGAATTCATGATTACAGACAAAATGGGATTGGATGAGCCTTCGGTATTGCCAAAAAGCTTGGATATCTGAGAGAGCAATACCAGAGGTACACAGGCAAACCAGGTCAAAACACCGGTAAGCACCAGACCAAATGGACCCTTGTTGGGAGTACGAAAAAAAAGTTTGACCCCATTAACAAAGCGCACCTTGTTTGGCTTGAGAGCCAAAAGCCAGACAAAAATCAAAGCTGGACCATTGGTCAATAGATAAAGGGTCATAGTAACAAGCGGCACAATAACCGGCTGCGGGTTTTTAAGCGGCTGCATACTGGCTGCCATGATTTGTCCAATCACACCTTCCAAAACCAGCCAGCCCACAAATACGCCATATACCGTGAGCGCACCATAGTCGACAGGAGAGCGCACCTGCACCAGCTCTTGATCAGTCGAGGGATGACGTGGCAAAAAGAAAAGCTGACAGAGCACAACGATTACGCCCACGAGGAGCGCGCCACAACCGGCCAAAGCTACGACAATTAGATTGAGCAAAAACTTCTGACAGCTCTCGTCATAAGCCTTTTGCGCCTGGCTAGCCAGCTTTTTAGCGCCAGCCACCCTGTATACCTCTAGCTCAGCCACTTCTTTAAACCAGCCAGGTTTGAGCACGTCTTTTATGTAGGCGATAGTACTGTCCAGCTCAGCATCCGGAATGCGCTTATATTGATAGACGTTTTCGATAATACGCGCGCCTTGCGGCCCACGTTTATCTGCATTTTCTTGCATGGCCTTAACAGGCTTACTAAAGCTCTGACCAAGTTCGCCTGAAAGTATTGCATTCTCAAATTGGAGCGGCAGGCTGTCTGGAGCCTTTTCCACAGCCTTATTCATCGATTTGACAGCCGCTACTTTGAGTTTGTCAGACTGCCCATCAGGTGACTTCATCAGCTTATTGTTGCTGTCACCAAGCCCCTTAAAAGCACCTTCCATGCGCATCGAAAACTCTACCTGACTCAAATCCATAACAGCCTGAGCCGGACCGGCCTGGACTCGCTTACTGGATGTAGCGGTGAGCATTAAAATGACAAAAATTGTGCCGGACGCTAGAAGCGACCAGTGGGCAAGCTTTTTGATTTTGGCATCACGCACAAAAAACACAGTCAAAGCTGTACAGAGGATTATCCCCTCCAGAACTATGTTTAAGTCGTGAGTATTCAAAGCTTGTAGGACCCTAAGTACGCCATGGTAAACCTAGAGCATAGCAAAAACAGCGCTGAATTGTCGGCTATTCGCCGCCGCCGCCGCCAGAGTCTCCGGCACTAATAAAGGCGCCACCGTACTCGCCGAGCTGGCCAAAGCCACTAAACTCGCCATAGTCGCCAAAGCTATCTAGACCGCCAAACTCTGTACCGGTATCGTGCAAAAAGTCCTTGTCGTTGCCAGGAAAGAGCGACGGGTCACCCTGCGGTACCTGGTCAGCATAATATCCCCAGGGAAAACCTTTGATCAACCGACGACGCATCAAAAAGCGCGGCAACGTGATAAAGCCTAAGCCCGCCATCACAACGAGGACAAATATCCCTTCAAACAGGCAGATGTTCCAGAAATTCATGGCAGTCCCTGCTGGCCAGATCTACACTTTAGATCCTACGCATATAATCGGGCGCAAACAAGCGGACGTCAACCATTTAAGGGGGAGAAATACTATATTTCGGAACTTAAAGGTCGTTTTCGCTCAAAATTGCAATCTTTTGAGTGCCAACGTTGCTAACTTGCATCCGTGGACCCTGATTTTTTTTGAAGTTGTCGATATAACGACGCAATGCCTCGCGTATCAGATCTGAGCGGGTGCGGTGCTCGACACCCGAGACAAAATCAATCTGCTCCAACAGACCTGGAGGCAGAGCAACTAGTACTTTCTTTGGCATGCGCTTTCCTTATATAAAAATTGCAAAAAAGTATCAACCAAAATTTACGAAATCAGCCAATTTACATTAAGGCTGAGCCAGGTAAACTAGACACGTCAGAAGAGAACGGACGCAAGCACTCCGTTTTTTTACTGGCGTATCCGCCGATTTCCATATTTAAATCTACACTCTAGGACAAGCTTTTTAAAGGGCCACAACGCCCATAAGCAGTGCAAAACAAACAAACTAATCTAAAAACTTATTTGCACCACTGCAAATGCAATCCTGTACCATCGACTCAAATCCGCTACACATGCCAGTTTTACCAGAGCGCAAGGGGCAAAAAACAAATAGCTAGATTTTGTTGATACCACAAAATATTTAAGCAACAAGCAAAAAAAACTCAGCTGATGCCGCCACTTTAGAGAACACACCTACCACAAATATATGTCCAACAATAATCCAAATGACCTACACTCCTCCTCTCGGCGCTTGACGAGCAACGTCAAAGCGGGAGGCTGTGCGGCCAAAATGAGTGCGGCCGAGTTAAAACAAATATTGCGCGGCATTGCAAAACCCAAAGATCCTCTTTTGCTAACTGGCATCGAAAATTTTGAAGATGCTGCCGTATATAAACTGAGAGATGATCTGGCTATAGTGGAGACTGTGGATTTTTTTCCACCGCTAGTAGACGATCCATTTTTATTTGGACAAATCGCCGCCAACAATGCCCTCTCGGATATATATGCAATGGGCGCGCAACCAATCCTGGCCCTTGCTTTGTTAGCTTTTCCCAGTTGTGATTTTCCGCTTGAGACAGCTAGCGAGATACTTAAAGGTGGAGTCGATCAAGTCACTAAAGCTGGTGCCATAGTGGCAGGCGGACACAGCATCCAGGGTCAAGAAATTTTGTACGGTTTGACTGTCACTGGTGTTGTGCATCCAGACAAAATACTCACCAATAGTGGTGCCAGGCCTGGTGACGCATTGATTATGACCAGAGCACTGGGCACTGGCGTAAGCCTTTTGGCCCTCAAAGCAGGACTATTATCACAAGAGCTACAAGCGAGGCTCTTCAGCAACCTGACCACTCTCAATGGTGAGGCCATAAAAGCAGTCTCAACAATAGATATACACGCCTGCACTGATATTACAGGCTTCGGACTGATTGGGCATATCCAGGAGATGTCCAAAGCATCCAAGCTGTCCGGCAGATTGGATATATCAGGACTGCGCTTTTTACCTCAGGTACTGGAATTTGCTAGACAGGGGCTGGTACCTGCTGGTGCCTATGGCAATCGCAAATCATTTGAGGCAAACGTATCCTATATAAGGGATTTCCCGCTGGAATTTACCGATTTACTATATGACCCGCAGACAGCTGGCGGTCTATTGTTTGCCCTGGCACCACATGACGTGGCACCATGCCTGGAGGCACTTAACCGGGCATCTATCGAGGCCACCGTAATAGGACAGTTTTTAGAAGGTATCCCAGGTCATATCGATGTAATGAATAGCCAGTAGGACTAAACCAAAAATGAAAAAAGAACTCGACTTGCGGGGATTGACTTGCCCAGAGCCAGTCCTTAGAACAAAAAAAGTTATTGACGATCAAACAATACAAACAGTCGAAGTAATTGTAGATAGTGAAGTCAATGTAGAGAATCTAGCCAGACTGGCCCGCTCGCAAAGCTTTGGCTTTAGCAAAGAGAGCACAGGCGATCATTTTAAAGTCAAACTCGTCAGGGACTCATCGCCTCAAGCACAAGCACAAGTGCAAGCAGAAAAAGTGGCAGAGACCGCCAGTGGTGGCACGATTATCTTTATCACAAGAGATACTTTTGGTCAGGGTGCCAGCCCATCGGATCATGATTTTAGTCTCAATCTGATGAATGTCTTTTTGCAGACTGCACTAAAATCAGGTCACAAAATAAGAGCCGTGCTGCTCGCCAATAGCGGCGTTAAATTGATGGACCCACAGGGTGCACATCATCAAGTCTTGCAAGAAATCAGACAAACTAACGTAGAGGTCCTGGCTTGTGGACTCTGTCTAGATTACTATGGCTTAAAAGACAAAGTGGCAGTCGAGCAAGTGACTAATATGTTTGCTATTTGCGAATATCTATTTGCCGCAGAAAAAATACTGAGCCCTTAACTGATGGCTAATCCTGCGAAAAGTCGTTTTGGAAGACTTTGAACAACACAGCGATGACCACGATGCCCAGGGTTACCAGTCCAACCAGGACTAACACCAGTGTCTCGTGGACAAAACCAAATAAATTGCCAATAGTTTCCATGGATACCCCTGCTATAAGGGTCACTTTAACATAAGCAATAAAGTCTGACTGTTGTCTGGACTACTTAGTCTTGAGCGCTATCAGGTCTTCCACTTCCTGGCAGGTGGGCAGTCCAGCTGATGCACTGACGGTGCGAGTGGCCAGAGCCCCAGTGGCATTGGCAAAAAGCGCTACCCGGTCAAAGTCCAGGTCAAGTATGTCCTGGGGTCTAATAGTCTCTTCCATGGCCTTATCGGCCTCAGCCTGCATACTGGCAGGAAATCTCACTGTATGGCGGGCTGGTCCTTCTGGTAAAGCTTGCAGCTTTTTGAGATTGAGCGATAGTTGATAAAGCACCGCAGCCACATAAGCATCACCAGCCCCCACACCAGCCAGTGATTCGACCTTAATTGGACTGTAGAATTTTTCACTTTGTTCGGTGACAACAATAGAGCCGTGGGCACCAAGCGTACAAAGCACCACCTGCGCACCGGTCTGATTGAGCAGATCTCGCGAATAACCAAGCAATACAGATAAGTGTTCGGATTTATCTGGGGCGGCAATGAGCTCTTCAAGCACAACCGGATGACTGCGTTTACCGAGCCAGTAAATCAATTCGTGTAAATTGACTTTGACCACATGAGCTAAAGACATAGCTTCTCTCGTCAATTTGCGCGCCAGCTCGCCGTCGCCATAAGGAAAACCAGCATCAAAACTGACCAGCATGCCCAGGTCGCGAGCCTTACGAATGGCCGCAATAACAAAATGACTGCGTGGCTCGACTGTCAATGAAATACCGGTAGCATGCAAAGCAAACGCACCTTTGAACATATCAGGCGACAATTCTTTGATTGTGAGCTGATGGCAGGCGTTAGGCTTAGGCCAGTTGAAGAATATGTTTTCTTCGTCTTCGCCGGTAAGAACATAGCACTGAGCTGTAGGGAAGCGACTGGTCTCAAATACAAATCGAGTGTCTATACCACTATCACTCAAGGTCTCAAGCAAATAACGGCCATGAATGTCACTGCCAACTTTGGCTACGAGTCTAGCAGCGCCACCCAAACGGGCATAAGCAGTGGCGACGTTGGCAGCATTGCCGCCAGCCGAGCGCAAAAATGTATCAGGCTTGGACCAGGTCGAGCCTATCGAAGTTGCTATCCAGTCCACCACAAGCTCGCCTATGGTAAGCAGACAACTGTTAGGCTCATTCTCTTCAGTCAAAAGTGTTTCCCTGAGTGATTAAACTGAAACTTTAAGTCCGTGGTCTTTTATGATCTTTGGATAGATGGCGTAGGCAGGCTTGAGCACTGGTAAAAGAGTAAGCGCTTTATTGACCGGTCCTTTAGAGACAATTTTGCCCTGAATCAATGCCAGAGGTACATTGATTTTGCCCAGCCAAAATTCATGGGCGATATCAGACTTCATAAACATCTCTACAACTGGCTTTTTATCGCATTCGCCAGCAAATATTCTCATTTCTTCGCCGTCGGAGCAATCGACTGTAAGCCGTCCTTCTGGGTCACGATAGTGAAATTGCACAGTAAGACGGGAAGCCAGAAGTGGACCTGACATCTGAGGGTCCAGCTTGATGGCAGTCCACAAGTCAGTCATTATTCTGTGCAGCTCATCGCTGCTAGCAAAAACAGCCATCAGTACGCCCTCTTCATCAAATCAATGAGATCATCGTTAGTGCAATCCCTTGGATTAAACATTATCGCAGGATCAGAGGCGGCCAGGCAAGCCAGCTCATCATAATCATCCTCACTGAGGCTCTCAATACCCAGGTCTCTGAGCCTCATTGGCAAAGATAGTGTTTTTAGTAACTGACGCACTGCCTTTATCAACAGCTCAGCAGCAGCAGTTTGGTCCAGTCCGGCTACGCCCTCAAGCTCCAAATAACGGGCGATGCGAGCATACTGCGGCGCCACCTGCGGCAAATTAAACTCCATACCATATGGCAAAAACACTCCATTGGTCATGCCATGATGAGTGCTAAACATTGCCCCCACCGAATGTGCCAGAGCGTGGATAACTCCCACTCCCGAGTTACTAAAGGCGATACCAGCCATGGTACTAGCCACAAGAGTGGCGGAGCGCGCCTCCATGTCATCACCATTTTTAAAGGCGCGAGGCAAATTATCAAAAAGCAAACGCAGAGCCTCAAGACAGAGAGCATCTGTGGCCACTGAATTAGTATTGGCAGCGACAAAAGCCTCAATACCGTGGGTAATGGCATCAAGCCCGGTAGCTGCTGTTAACTTAGGCGGTAGCGAAAGCAAAAGACTGGGATCGAGAATAGCTACATCTGGTGCCAACCATGAGCTACCAAACATCAGCTTCTTGCCTTCTTTATGGTCTTTGATCATGGCCACAAAACTAACTTCGGAGCCAGTACCGGCGGTGGTGGGCACCACCACCAGAGGTATAAGCTTTTTATCGATGACATTGAGACCCTGGTAATCGAGCAGCTCACCACCGAGAGTGAGACAAATGCCAATCACCTTGGCAGTATCTATGACTGAGCCGCCACCGATGGCCACGATACAATCGCACCCGGCTTCTCGAGCAATGGCAGCGCCACGGTCGACACAGGCGATATCACTGTCTGGCGGCACATCCGAAAAAACAACTGGGGGCAGTAAGCCCTGACTGGAGAGGCTCTCCAAAAGAGGTCCAAGCACTCCGCTCTGCACTAAAAAAGCGTCAGCTACTACTAGAGCGCGCTTGCCACCCAATTCCAGCACAAAGTCCCCACAGGCAGCTGTGGTATATTCACCAAACATGACTCTTGTTGGAGACTGGAATACAAATGGGTTCATGGCTCACTCCAAGGCTCATTCACTCATACACAGGTAAGAAAATCAAATCTTCATATCTATCTTGTAATAAGCGTTTTGATTTGGTTAAAAACTTACTAGTCAAAATTCATTAGGGAATGCTCATATAAGCACTTGATAATCCACCAAAACGAGCACAGTGCTGGTCAAAATTGAGTAAAATAGCCACCCCGCCTACTGACAAGGCTGATGAAGTTGTTTGACATCTAGTTGTCATTTATTGGTGGGAAGTAATAAAGAGTAAGCGATTTATTGAGACAATACCCGCTGAGGAACATCCTCACTTTGCCAGCCGTCACTGGCACCTTGTACTAACTGCTAATCAGTTGATAGACGACAACAACACACGAAAGAGATAAGGCTAAAAGCAAAAGTGACTATAGAAAAACTCTTTAGCCCCGCCACAAACAAAATCACCTTTGTCAGTGCTCCACGCAGACGCTGCCTGGCTCTGGCAAGCACTCTAGTTTTGCTGGGTAATTTTGCCTCGGGCTCACTAATTGGTGCTTTTGCTGCCACAGCCAAAAAAGATTCCGCACCAAGCACTCTGCTTTTGCCACTGACACCGCGCATTGACGACAGTAATCTAAAAGAAGAAGAAAGCACAACGGCAAATGCCCCTCAGGGTGCTTCTAAAACGACTCCGGCAAAAGTTGAGAGCGAAGAACCACAAGTAATATTTAGCTCCAGCGAAATCAAAACTCAAGAACCTAAACTTGATGACGCCGAAACATCTGAATTAAAAGTACATCCCAATAAGATTTCGGCAGAAGCCGGTGATGCTTCTACCCGTCTGGAATTGGAAGCCTCCGAAGATGATCTGCGTATGGCAGAGTCGGATGCCCAGATTAACGAAGACACCACACTCAAAGGCACCATTCAGATTGTTGCCGATGATACAGAGTATGACCAGGAGCGCAATACATTCCTGGGCACCGGTAATGCTGTGGCTGTTATCGGTGGGCAAAACAGCAAATTAGAAGCTGATGCCATACTTTATGATCAGAACACCCAGATGATTGATGCCAGAGGCAACGTCAAAATTGTGCGTGATGGCAATTTGACCACTGGCTCATCTTTTAAGTTTAACGTCACTAGCGACGAATATCTAATAACCAAGCCCGATACCGAAGTCAAAGGCACCGAAATAATTGCTCGTAGTGCTTATGGTAAAGGCACCCAAGGTCTGACTTTCAAAAACGGCACGATGACGATGCCCAAGGCATTTCACATCGGCAGAAACGTGGCCTTTGGTCCCTTGACTCAGCAACAAGAGCTGATGGACCGCACAGCTCACCCTGAAGTATTTTTGCCAGAAAAACCATCCTTTACTTTTAAAGCGCGCAAGATGGTCTATGAGCGCTACAAAGAGTCCGGCAACCTGACAGTGTTTGGTGGCAAGCTAGCTTTTGGTCGTTTCAATGTACCCCTGCCCAAATTCGTTGCTACAGTAGGCACCGAGAGCAGAGTCACCTTCCCCATAACGCCTATGATTACAAACAATTTGCAATCAGGCGGTATCAACATCGGTCCTAACTTCAACACACCTATGGGTAAGACTGGCGTTCTCAGCTGGGCTCCGATGATCCAGCTAGGAGGTCGCGGTACCAATGGCAACAGTAACTCTGGCAGTACCGGTCTTTCTGGCCAAGTGGCCTTCAACAACGCCCGCATCAGTTCACACATTGCTTATGGCTCTGTATCTAACCTCTTTATTGCTGACTTTAAAGCAAAACTGAGCGACAAGACTATGTTCCAGGCAGGCGTCAACCGCTTCATGCAGGGCGGTCTGGACGGCTACAGACGCCCTCACTTGATTGCCGAAGTAGTGGACAATAGATATGTAAGAATACCCAAATATCTATCTGGCATTGGCTTCCGTACAGCCGCCGGCGCCATGCAGGACAACCCCCAGCTCATCAACCTCAATCCCGAATACGCCAAACTCTTTGGTGGACCAACTACTTCCAAGAGTCAGCCTTCGGCCTTTAGATTATCAGAACAAATCACCACTACCACTCAGCCACTCTTTAGCGTAGGCAACGAAAAGGTCGGAGCACGCGGTTATATCTTTGGTGGTCTGGGACTCAATGCTTATTCCTCTGGCAACTACCGTGCTCTCTTACAAGCTGGTCCGACCATCGAAACACGCCTCAAAAGAGCGAGATTTCAATTTGGTTACGTGCAGTCAGCTGTACGCGGCAGCTCACCATTTGTATTTGACCAGTTTATCCAGGGTCAGCGCTCAGCCTATATCTCTGGCGATATCAAAGTGCATAAGTACCTGACATTGGGTGGTAGCTATGGCTACAACCTCAACAGTCGACTGGCTTATAACAAGTCATTTACAGCCGCTATTGGTCCAGATGACTTTAAATTGCTTCTCACTCGCAACACAATCACAGGTCAAAATCGCATGGGCTTTGACGTGCTCTACGGCGCCCCTGTGCCATTTCAAAAACTTGTACTTAAGGGTAGTGGTGACCACGGTAATTTAACAGGTCTCTAAAAACCCAATTTATCGGTAGAATGACTCAAGCCTTTAAAATAGGGCTTTATTTTGTCAGTTAAAACGGGTCCTCAAGTGGAAAGCGCCAGCATAGATAATCTCCTCAGAAACAATCTCCCGGCCCTCGGGGTCGACCTCGGAGGGACCAAAATCAGGGCCGCCCTGGTCAAAGATGGCCAGGTAGTCTCAGAACCCAGGCAGATACCAACCCCCCTCGGTCCTGAAAAAATCATTGATGGTATTGTCGAGCTTGTACGCAGCTTCCAGACTGACATAAAAGAAGCTGTTGGTACTCAGTCAATGGGTATCGCCGGAGTGGGCGTGGCTACAGCCGGTATAGTCGATTGCAATAGTGGAGAGATACTCGGCTCCACTGGCAACTTGCCTGGATGGAGCGGCACATCGCTCAAACGTGTTATCGAAAGCCAGATATTGCTACCCGTACACGTCGACAACGACGCCAATGCTGCCGCTTACGGTGAAGCTAGCTCCAGGGGTCTTATGCACAGTAACTGTGTCGTGACAGTTACGCTTGGCACCGGTATTGGTGGCGGACTGGTAATCAATGGCAAGATGTTTAGAGGCGCTCACTGGGGCGGTGGCGAAATCGGCCACATGAAGATAAACCTCAATAACAAAAGACTTTGTACCTGTGGTCTCTTTGATTGTTGGGAAGCTTATGGCTCAGGACGCGGTCTTGTGGCAACAGGACATGATGTACTGTCAGGACTGAGCCCGGAGCAGACACCTTGGGTCAAGGGCGATTTGACAACCCATATGATCGTAGCCGCCGCAAAAAACAACGACATCGTCGCTAAGCGCATCATGCACATGTGGCATGAACACATTGCCTGCGGCATCAGCAGCCTGGCTCATATACTCGATCCCGATGTCTTTATTGTCACCGGTGGTCTGGCTGATTGTGTTGACTTTGCTCTTTTGCAAGAGCTAGTGGTAGACAGGGTCTTGCCCCGCATTGGCGACAATCTCACTATCCACAAATCCGAATTAGAGGGACTGGCCGGCATTGTTGGTGCCGCCCAGTTAGTCCTCGATAGCTTACTTGATAGAGCTGTTGCTTACTGATTGGTGCTTAGCGCACTTCCACTGTATAAGTAACTTTTTCTTCGCTGTTTGGTGCCACTTTGATGGCAAACTCAAAACTATGGGCATCCTTTTTTGTGTAAGGCAGGCTTGAGTTGAGGATTTTCCAGTCACCCCAGGTGTGTTCGACACTGGTTACTGTCACTGCTTCTTTTTTGTGATTGCGAATACTGATACTGTAGCTCAGTCTTTGCACGCGATCGTTGACTTGCTGCTGTCCAGTCTGGACGCGCTCTCCCACTATGTCAAAGGCATCACCAAGATAGACTCTGATTTTTTCGTCTTTAGCAGTGTGATCGATTAAGTCTTCGCCAACAAATTGCAGAGCACCATCATTGTCTTTTTTGTAGACTCTTACTTTGCCTTTAGGCATCGGCATACCGAGGTTGTTTGCCTGGGTATTAGCCAACTCCAGTTTGACATTGATTTTTTTGCTCTGGTCGCCACCACCACCATAGTAGGGCTGGACACCGCCATTACTATCAAAGATATAGAGCTTTTTGACCGGTACAGCACTGGCATTAAATAGAGTCAGTTGCTTGGTTTCGTTATCTCTGACATCGGTCTTACCCTTGAGGCTGTAGAGATGGTATTCGGCAAATGCTTGCTCAGCAAACTGCGGCTCGGCAGCAGAGGACTTGGCGTAAGCCATTTCCATTTGGGGTGCCATAGCGTCAGCGTTTTGCACTTTGTGCACATCACCAGCCATTAGTTTAAGAGCTGCGTTTTTGTATGTGGCACCAGATTTGTTATCGAGAGTGACCCAGCTAGTGAGATCTAACATGCTATCGTCGGCATTGGCTACAGCTACATAATCACATTTCCAATTGAGCCCCTGAGTCTGATAGCTAATCTCAGTATTATGCACGCCAGCTTTTTCTGATTCGAGCTTCCATAAAAGTGATGGTTTTGAGACAAGTCCATCTGGTAATTCGGTGATTTCGAGCTCACCACCCGCACCAACTACAATACCACTACCGGTTTTAACCACAGTAGCTTGTCTACGCTCAGAGACATTGCCATTACTATCAGAGACACTGACAGAGGGGCTAGACAGGAGAGTGCCAGTGATCTCGCGCACACCACCACTGGAGAGATACTGATTAAACTTGACAGTTTTACCCACCGAGCGAGCCAGGATAGTATCCATATCCATCAAATCAAATTGATAGTTTTGCTCCCTCACGGCCACAGCATTTGGTGCAGTAAGACTGGTAAAACTGACCGTTGTAGGATCGATACCTGCTGCTACATCCTCAAAACGGACATAGTTGATACCGTCTTTGAGAGTAATATCGCGGTTGTCTCTGACCAGTCCAAAATTTTGATTATAGATAGTGATTGACACATCTTTTGAGTCGGAGACTTCCTCCAGAGCCCTGGCTCCGTAGGATGAGGCTAAAGTGAGTGCGAGCGCTACGGTGAGTGACTTTAAAATGGTGCGTGACATTATGCTTTTCCTGTTTTAATAGCGATATTCAACATCGTAAGTAACCTTGGACTCAGAGTTAGCTGGCACTTTGACAGCAAACTCAAACGTATGTGAGTCTTTCTTTGTAAATTCCTGACTGTTATTTTGTATTTTCCAGTCACCATAAGCGTGACCGACATAAGTAATCGTCGCTGCACTTTCTTTGTGGTTACGCAAGCTTATTTCCCAGCTTTCGCGGCGCTGGTGTTGATTTAGCTGCTGATTATTAGTTTGCTTTTGCTCACCGACAAGATCAAAAGCATCGCCGATATAGACTCTAACTTTTTCGTCTTTTGGTGTATGATCGATTAAGTCTTCACCAATAAATTGCAAAGCACCGTCATTGTCTTTTTTGTAGACACGTACCTTACCTTTAGGCATGGGCATGCCGAGATTATTGTCTTTGGTATTGGCGACTTCTAGTTTGACATTGATCTTGCCCCCACTACCAGTGGGTCGGGAATAGACTTGTTGTGCCTGGGGCTCATAGATATAGAGTTTTTTGACAGGCACACCGCTAGCATTAAACAGCGTCATCTGCTTGGTCTCTTTATCACGCAGGTCGGTCTTACCAGCTAGGGTATAGAGATGATACTCAGCAAAAGACTGCTCACTAAACTGGGGCGCAGCCGCTCTGCCTGCCGACATCATCACGCCTTTAAATCTCATTGGTTGTGCCACAGGTTGCACTTTATGGACATCTCCAGCCATAAGTTTGAGAGCGGCATCTTTGTATGTAGCCCCTGACTTATTATCGAGAGTGACCCAGCTAGTCAGATCCAGTGATGTATCGTCAGCATTAGCCACTGCCACATAATCACATTTCCAGTTGAGCCCCTGGGTCTGATAGCGGATTTCGGTATTGTGCACACCGGCTTTATCACATGCAAGCTTCCATAATAGTGATGGCTTAGCGATAAGTCCCTGGGGCAATTCGCCTATCTCAAGCACACCTTGAGGTCCCACTACGATGCCACTGCCTGTTTTGACTACGATAGCTTGGGAGCGCTGCGAGACATTACCATTGCTATCAGAGACGTTAACAGCCGGACTGGATAGCAAAGTACCGGTAATCTCTTTGACTGCACCAGCACCAAAGGTCTGGGTAAACTTGACTGTCTTACCTATAGAACGGGACAAGATGGTATTTAAGTCCATCAGATCAAACTGATAATTTTGCTCTTTAACAGCCACTGCATCTGGTGCTGTAAGTGAAATAAAGCTGACAGTAGTAGGGTCAATGCCGCTAGCAATACCGTCAAATCTCAGATAGTTGATACCGTTAGCAAGTGTGACCTGACGATTGTCTCTTACCAGTCCAAAATTTTGGTTATAGACAGTAATGGAGACATCTTTAGACTCAGATACTTCAATAGCTGAGGCAGCCTGACATGCCATTAGACAGAGGCTAGAGGCCACCGCCAAAAACTCGCCAAGCCCTGTTTTTGGTCGCTTCAATGACATATTTTATTCCTTTGCTTTTTAGTAGGTACCGAGCAGGGACACCAGTTTGCGGGCTATATCCACGTCCATCTCGTGACCACCCTTGATACTGATAAAACGAGCCTTGATGCGCATCGGATTGATACCGATGAGAGCAAGGTCACCAATCAAATCCAATAGTTTGTGCCTGACTGGCTCGTCTGGATAGCGCAGAGGCATGGTAAATCCATCATCGGTCATACTGACCACGTCTTTATCAAGACCGAGCAGTATATGGTCTTTAAGCATGCCAAAAGTACGAGCTTCAAAAATCTCTTTGGCATCTATTGATGGATCCCAGCTCTGCCACTTCTGACCAATCAACGGATGTTTCCAATCCATCAAATAAGTCACGCTAAACTTATCAGCCGGTACAGCCATCAAAGCCCGGTCGCCTTTAGCCACAGTCACGGCTTCAGGCAAAGCAATATCGCAGACCACTTCTTGTTTAGCTATACCTGACTCTTTAAATAGATTGATCCAAAAGTCAGCACTGCCATCATGCAAAGGCATCTCCGGTCCATCAACGGATACATAGAGATCGTCTATGCCCCAGAGAGTGGTAGCACAGAGGAAGTGCTCCACTATACATAGCCTCACTTTGTCTACACCGAGCACCACATTGCGCATGGTGTTGACCACCATCGAGGCTCTGGCCGGCACAGCCACAGCAGAGGCTGTATTTTGGGCATCGCTAAGGAAGAAAACAATACCAGCCCCTCTGGGCGCACTATAAAGCGACACTGTAATTTGGCGTTTAGAAGTCAAACCTGGTCCGGTATAAGAGCCAAGCTTTTTAGCCGGATCCAGTGCCACAGTGGCATCAGCTATTGCCAGAGTATTACCCAAAGACATTGATATTATTTCTCCAGATTTTGCTGCTCCAAAAGAGCAAGCCGTTTTTTGAGGTCTTTGACCTCATCCATTAGTTTGGGCAAACGACGCATAGCGACAATCTGTCCAAAAAATTCACGAGCGGGAGCAGCTGGCGTACCAGCATGGATTTCACCTGATTTGATATCGCGCATGGCACCAGATGCTCCTGAGAGGACACCATCAGGTTCCATCTTCATATGATCAGATAAGTTAGCGCTACCACCGAGCACACTGCGATCACCAATCGAGCATGAGCCACCCACAGCAGCGTTAGCAATAATCATTACTTCTTTGCCGATACGATTATTGTGGGCAATCATCACCAGGTTATCGATTTTGCTACCAGCACCAATTACAGTGGCACCCATTGTGGCTCTATCGATAGTGGCATAGGAGCCAATCTCAACATCGTCTTCCAGCACCACATTACCAATCTGAGGGATTTTGAGGAGTGGATTAGGAGCATCACTAAAATCTTTGGAGCCAGCCATGTTCTTTTCGAGGTTGGATGGACGCTCAGTAACATAGCCAAAACCATCAGCACCAAGAGCAGCACCTTGCTGCATGATAACGCGGGAGCCAATTTTGACATAGTCGGCAATGAGACAGGCGGGATGCAAAAGACAGTCTTCACCAATGACCACTTCGCCGCCAATCACAGTATGCGACATGATGATTGTGCGAGCGCCAATTTTGCTTTTGGGTCCGATCACCACATAAGGTCCAATAGCTACATCAGCGCCAATCTCGGCGCTCTCATCTACCACGGCTGTAGCGTGGATGCCTTTGGCAGGATAATAACGTTTAGGTTTGAGAGCTGTGAGGATGCGCTGGATAGCCAGGTTTGGCCTATCGACTAAAACCATATTGCGATCCGGAAAATCCAGTTCAGCACCAAGCGGTGCAACCACAGCTTTAGCTTTGCATTCTGCTAATTTTTTGACTAGTTTGGCATCAAAGACAAAGGCTAAATCGTCCTCTGTGGCATGAAGTGGCGATGTCGATACTGTATCGACTTTGAGATCGCCGTCTCCAGCCACCTTACCACCGATCATTTGTGCTATTTGAGCCAGGCTCATTGCCTGAGGGAGCTTCATTGATGCCTCCAGTTATGTTGCTAATTTAAGCCAAACAGTTAGGCTTACCTGACATGACAGGTAAGCCTAACTTAGATGACAGCTTACTGTCCCTTAAATTACTGAATGTCAGTTATTTAGTGGCAGTGCCTGTAGGAGCAGAAGCAGCCGAAAGGCGCTTGACTACACCGTCAGTAATATCGGTTCCACCAAGAAGAACAGCACCCTTCATGAATACTGTTTCGAGCTTGCGGCTTGATGCTTCGGCTTTGATGGCTGAATCGATATCTGTTTCCAGGGTTGTTTCCATTGATTGAGCTTGAGCCTGAGCCTTTTTGTATTGCTCATCGATTTTCTTTTGCAGAGACTTCTGCAAGCTTTCTAGCTCAGCTTGAGGCTTCTTAGCGGTCTTGGCTTCTTCATATTGTTTGTTTGAATCTTCCAAGAGCTTGCGCACTGAGTCTTCGACTTTCTTCAGATCTTCAGCAGCCTTTTGAGCTTTGGTGAAGCTGGTGATTACCTTTTCACGGTCTACCACGCCGATGGTAGAAGCAGGCTTAGCTGCTGTTTGCGCCTGCGCGAAGGCGGCACTAGCCATAGAAACAGTGATAACTGCACTGGCGGCTACGGCAAAAGTTTTTTGAACGTACTGCATTCTTCTCTCCATCACTAACAAAAACACATAGAAATGCGCCCGCCAAAGTTTACACCACTTGAGGATTACAAGGACAAAAACAAGGTCCCCGCTTTTTAAAACTTCTCTCCAAATCCCACAGTTACGAGTGGCGTTCTCCGTCCAAGCACTGAGCTGATGATAGGCAAACCGTAATCTATGCGCACAAGACCGAGCATCGGCACGTTTAATCTCACACCAACACCAACAGACGCTCCCATTGAGTTACGTGACAAAAGATTGTTGGTTACGCCATTGCCCATGACTTGACCATAGTCAGCAAAAGCCACAAGTTTGGCGTTTTTCCTCACAGCTTTAAACACTGCATTGGTTTCAGGCAAAGGTATCTTGGCACGCAATTCGGCAGTACCCATGAGCAGTCCAGCCCCTGTACCGAGATCCGAAAAGGCACGATAACCTCTCACACCATTCCAACCGCCTAGCCTGTACTGAGCAAACTGTGGCATGCCACCCATAGATGTACCAGCCTGGATATTGGATGCAAAAGTGATGTTTTTGGAAACAGGAATATATTTGCTAGCGCTTACACCAGTCTTAAAGAAGCCTCCACCAGCACCTATAGAGGGGCTAGCAGTGAGCTTAACGAGACTGCCACGGGTAGGATCAAAAGCAGCATCACGAGTATCTCTGGATAAAGATGGACTGACAGTAAAAAATGTCCCGCCCTTAAGTTGATTGCCTCTAATACTGTTAGCAAGAGCACTGGCTTCGGCAGAATTAGTAGCTAGTCCTGTACTCAATGCCCGCGATGACATGGAGGCCAGTACACTCTGGTTTTCGGCAATGCCGGCCATATTACGCAAAGTGGTGTTTTCGCCGATTAAACCAAGATTGGCAGCCCATCCGTTGCGAAGTGGTTTACTAAAAACAACACTGGTACCAAGAGTACGTTGCATCGCCTGGTCAATAAACATACTGCCCATATTGCGACCAAAACCAGTAACAGCCATGGAAGTATTGGTGCCCTTGAGATTGGGCTCGATAAATGATGCCTCAAGATTGTAGGTGCGACCGGTGGGCATGTAATTGGTGCCACCATTATTTATCGAGCCAGCGACGTTATTGAGATTGCCTGAGCCCATTTGAGAGCTAAGACTGATAACCTGGCCTTTACCACCAAAGTTTGAATCAGAAAATGAAAATGAACCGAAAGGTCCAGCCACAGAGTCCACACCACCACCAAGACCGACAGAGCCAGTGCGCTTTTCGTCGACTTCGACTTTGAGAGTGTACTTATCTGGATTGGTGGCAGAAGGCACCAGAGAGCGTCTGATGTCCTGGAAATAGCCATTGTTATAAAGTTTGCGCAGATCGCCAGTTAGTTGTTTTTCGTTGTAGACAGAGCCTGGTTTTATCTTGATTGCGTTTTTGAAGATAAAGTCTTTGGTCTTTTTATTACCTACAATCTCGATGTTATCGATAGATCCCTCTGAGATAACCAGCTCCACTGAGCCATCTGGATCATCTTTGACATCGGCTACTTTAGCCAGGACAAAGCCTCTATCGTGGTAAGCCTGTTCCACTTTTTCGATGGCACCAGATAGTGCATTGATGTTTTGCGGCTTACCTAACTGGTCGTTAAATAGTTTGCTGATTTCATCAGTACTGATAGATTGATTGCCGCGGATGCTAAATTGCGTAATCGGAGCGTTTTCTTCCACCCGAATTTTAAGCAAAACACCGCTGGGAGTTAGCTCAGGATTGACTTCGAGATTGCGATCGTTAAAGTACCCCATGCCATTAATGGCTTTGAGGTCCTCCATTACTTGCTCACGACTAAATTTATCGCCCTTGCGTGTTTTGACTACACTGGCAATATCTTCAGTCGGTATGAGGCGATTGCCTTCGATACGGACTTCGTCGACTACAACTTGCTCAGGACCGGTCTTAATCTCGCCTTCGGCAGGAGCTAGTAGCTGACCATCCTGGGCCATGACCGGCGCAGCAAGACCAAGAGCCAGCGGAGATTGCAGCATCAAAAGTGCTAGCACCGCTTGCGGTAACTTACTGATTATTGACCTGGATCTGGTTTTGTAAGCCACAAAGTCCTGCTTGGCTGATAATAAGGATTGAGTGAACCGCTTATTTGGCGCTAGTCTAGCATGACGTCCGAGCATGCCAAGGTGTTTCTAAACCTGTGCAACCTTAGCAAACCATAATCACTTGACAGCCGCCCTGTGGTGTCAATTTGTTCCTAGCCAATGGGCAGGGGGTTTTCGACAAAGTCCCTGATGGGGGTAGTCTCATAATAGGACCGACCCGGATAAGGGAATAAGGGAGTTTTTAGAATGGGGTGTTTGTCATCGTAGGAATGGTCAAATCGTCTCCGCGCATTTTCACTCCAGCTTTGAGCACGAAATCTAAGCAATTGCTCACTAGAAAGCACCGGCGTCTTTAGATATGGACTTTTGAGAAATTCAATTTTGTACAGACCTCGCACTATATTTGATCCTGAGTTCGACTCCACCAGACTGTTATAACTTCGATAGCCGCGCACACCATACCGATGCGCAGTGCCTGACGGCAGACCAACTTGCACCTTTTTTAGAAACTGTAGTTTCAAAATATATGAGCCATTTTTGTCGGCAATTATTGAGCGTGTGATTTTATCAGTGCCAGCATCGCCAAGCTGTTCCAAGTTACTGATCAAACCGTTTTTGTTGTATACGTCACCCCTCACGATATTGATTCTTTTAATCACAACTGACTTTAGAAAGGGTTCCACACCGGTAATTTCAACAGCAGACAATTTTCCTTCATCAATAATAATGTGCGCAGTACCATCAGGACTGTCCTTAATATCCGCCACTTTAGCCAATACATAACCTCTAGCGTGATACCAGAGTTCGACATTATCGATAGCTTTGCTAAGCAAGTCAAAATTTTGAGGTAAACCAACTTGTCCAGCAAATAAATGGTCAAGCTCCTGATCAGAAATTTTGGTATTGCCTTTGTAGACAAAACGCTTAATTACAGGATTCTCGACTACTTTAATAGTCAAAACCACACCACCGTCAGTAAGCACTGGATTGATATCCAACTTACGATCATCAAAACAACCAATACGATTAATTGCCTTAAGATCGTCCATAATTCTGTCACGACTATACAAATCGCCCTTGCGCACTCTCATAACGCTGATGATTTTGTCAGTACTGACTAGATGATTGCCTACGATCTTTATTTCATTGATGGTGACTGGCTCTAAAGGATCACCAATAGCCTGGGCGGACGAAGGCGATGAGCCAAACAGCACTACCTGTAGTGCAGCACACAAAAGCAGTTTTATGCTTATCATGGCTCTTGCCTCTCTTAGCTACTGCTTCTCATGGCGGTGTGTACTTTTTGATTAGTCATTGAATGAGAAAAATCGGGCCAATTTCTCACGCGATGCAAAAACAAAATAAGGGTTCTAGATATGCCTGTTAGGCACTGGCTTTGGCTCAAGTTTTGGATCGAGCTTAGGCTTAAACTTGGGGTCGAGACGGGGTTCTACTCTTGAGTCTTCATCTGGGTTAGGCTGTGGCTTTGGCACAGGATCGGGATACGGCTTGGGGCTAGGCTCAGGGGCTGGTCTTTGCTTTGGACCTGGTTGGGGATCTGGCTTAGGACCATCGGGAGCAGGCTGTGGTTTGGGTAGAGGTGCTGGACCAGGGTTGGGATCGGGACCGCGTCTGGTATCAGGCTTAGGATCTAACTTTGCCGCATTGCCGTCCTGAGCCTCGCCAGGATGAGCGAGAGAGACCAGCTCAGCCAGACCGGCTTGAGCAAAAACTGCTGAGCTATTGATTGTGCCAAGCACCAAAAGCGATACTAGATAAAGAGATTTAGATTTAGCCATAGCCACCTCACCCCTCATTATAGACCGAGCCTGAGACCTTTACCAGCAAGCAAAAGGCGCACCCGATGGATGCGCCTTCTTAGAGCTACTGCCAAGTTTTATTCAAACCAACCAACGGCAATAGGATCGAGATTGATATTGATTTGCTTCACTTCGGTGTAAGCCTCAAGACCAAAAGTACCTAACTCTCTACCCCAACCACTTTGCTTATATCCGCCCCATGGGCACTCTGTATAAGTATTGTGGTAGGCATTGACCCAGGTGATACCAGCACGCAGTTGTTTGACCACACGGTAGGCTCTGGTGATGTCTTTGGTAAAGACAGCTCCGGCCAGACCATAGTCACTGTCGTTAGCCAGTTCGATGGCGTGCTCTTCGTCTTTAAACTTCTGCACTACCACTACTGGTCCAAAGATTTCTTCTTGTACAACACGCATATCCGGCTTTACGTCAGCAAAAATGGTTGGTCCGATATAAAAACCTTTGCCATACTTTTCGCCTTCCAAACGCTCACCACCGGTGACCAGTCTGGCGCCTTCTTTTTTACCGATATCAATAAAATTGAGCACAGTATTCATCTGTTGCTCGGACACCAGAGGTCCCATCTCGGTATCTGAGTCCATGCCAGGGCCGACTCTGATTTTTTTAGCGCGTTCAGCCATCTTTTTGACAAAGTCATCATAGATGGATTCTTCTACGATCATACGTGAGCCGGCTGAGCAGACCTGCCCTGCATTGCAGTAGATAGCAAAGAGAGCATAATCGACAGCTGTATCGAGATCAAAATCCTTAAAGACAATCATTGGTGATTTGCCACCAAGCTCCAGGGTGACCTTTTTAAGATTGCCGAGAGCGGCTTGAGCGATAATTTTGCCGGTTCTGACACTACCGGTAAAGGCAATTTTGTCCACCAGTTTGCTTTCAGCAAGTGGCATACCCACAGTTGGACCAGCCCCAGTAACGATGTTGACCACACCTTCGGGCAGACCTACTTCTTGCAACAGCTCAGCTAAACGCATAGCAGTTAGTGGTGTGTATTCAGATGGTTTGAGGATACAGGTATTACCAGCAGCTAGAGCTGGAGCCAGTTTCCAGGCAGACATCAAAAGAGGATAATTCCATGGCACAATTTGTCCACAGACACCAATAGGCTCGCGCACTATGCTCGATACAGACGGAGCTGGTACATCGACTGTCTGACCGGAGGGCTTAGTGATAAGACCGGCATAGTATCTAAAGCAATTGGCTGTGTCAGCGATATCGTATTTGGCTTCGCGCAATGGTTTACCACCATTGAGTGTCTCTAGCTCAGCCAATTCGTCTTGATGTTTGTCGATGATATCGGCAATTTTAAAGAGCACGCCAGCACGCTCGAGTGCTGTCATACGAGGCCAGGGACCTTTGTCAAATGCTTTGCGGGCAGCCTTGATAGCAGCTTCGGTGTGCTTTGTGCCAGCTTCTGCCACTTTGGTAAGCACCTTACCATCGGCAGGGTTAATCAGAGTCCGCTCGGACTCGCCATCTACAAATTTGCCATCAATCCATAATTGCCACTTACGATCCACCTTTGCCTGGGGTGCCGTTAAGGTCTGAGCCATGACAAGAACCTCTCTTATTTTGTAAAAAAGATAACCAATGATGCCATCGGTTAAGCCCACCGAGGGATAGCGCTGGGCTTAGAAAATTCCCAGCAGCGAGGCAATAATAGCATTTATGCAACAATATTAAGGACATAAAAGCAGGAATACAGAAGCCAAATGGCAACCAAAACAGGCAACCAAAGAAACTACCCGGGCACGTTTATCACGTTGGAAGGTCCAGAAGGGGCGGGAAAGACCACGCAGGTCAAATTGCTGTCGCAAAAGCTGGACAGCCTCGGCGTGCCCCATGTGATCACAAGGGATCCAGGCGGCACACCTCTAGGTAAGCAAATCAGACGGATATTGCTCACACCCGGCGGTACAGTCGCGCCCATGTGCGAGTTATTGTTGTACCAGGCAGACCGGGCCCAGCACGTCGCCGAAGTGATTATGCCAGCGCTATTAGAAGGCAAATTAGTGATTTGCGACCGTTATACAGACTCCACAATCGCTTATCAGGGTTTTGGACGAGATATTGACCTGGAGCTAATTAAAAGCCTCAATGCCATGTCCACCCAAGGTCTCAAACCAGAGCTCACCATTTTGTTTGATCTGGAGAGCGAAAAGGGTCTCGGACGGCTGCACCCAGGCGGCCACGACCGTCTCGAGCGGGAAGCAATTGAATTTCACCACAAAGTGCGCCAGGGCTATCTGACTGTGGCCAAACAAGAAAGCGAACGCTTTGAAATCATTGACGCCACAAAAGCACTGTCAGCTGTACAAGAAGATTTGAGACGCATCTTGCTCGAGCGCTTCTCTGATAGATTTAGCCTGGAGAGCCTGGTCTAAACTCTAGGTCCTTATTTTTTGACGCGACCGATGATCTCATTGGCTAGATTATCGAGGTCCCGCCTGATCTCACTTTGATAGTCGTTATCGAGACTGCCGCCCTGAGCGATACGCAAAGTGCGTTCTTTGCTCTGAATATCGGTAGCACGTCTCTTAAGACGCTCATAATCAGAGTCTGAGATCTTCTGATCCTTTTTGACGTCATCCAAAAATTTATAGGTATCGCTAAACTGCACCGATAGCGGCGGAGATTTTGCCACTGGCGGCTCCTGCGAGCTGGGGTCGATATAGATAGTATTGACCTGGAGCGGATTGTAGAAGTTATTAAAAGGATAGTAGTAGCCAGAAGGGGCTCTCCAGAACTGAGCATTGATGCCACCCAGACGGAAGCTAACATTGCCTCCACCACAGGGGACTGGCGCTGGTATATAGCCGGGTACGCCGTAAGGAGCGCCACCGAAAGCAGGGTTAACTATAAAGCCTGTGGGCGCGTACTGCGGTACCGCATAACCATTAGCAGCATAAGGATTGATCTGATTGGGATTATAGGGAAAACCAGTAACCCCGATATTGGTATTAAAACCAGGTACGGCGGGTTGCCAGCCAGCCACTGAGCTAACCTGACCAGGTCTTGCACCGTTAAAACTCTGACCATATGAAGCACCTGCGGCAAAGAGTGCCAGGGCGCTAGCGCTAATAATTGCTTGACTTGCTTTTAAATGTTTTGACATGACTATCCCTGCTTGGGCCAGAATCTCTTGATATGCCTGCTCTAAGTTTAACTCAAAAGTAGAACTACATCTTTAAGTATTCAAGAAGAGGTGGTTTGTTCCTCAATAGCTGCAACTTGCTGCTTTTCTTCAGCCAAGCTTTCAGAGCCTGTGGCATTTTCTGTTTGTTTAACAAGCGGTTTAACAGTCCATTGATAATTGATTTCTTCACCCAGACCATGGGCACAAATCAAGCTCCAGAGCGAAAAATAACCAATCGAGTTGATGTTGTAATTACCTACAGGTGGCAGTGCATGGGTGGTCAAAAAGGTATAAAGACCAGGCGATGCCACAATCAAGCAAAAGATCAAAAGCTTTTTGCCAACAATCAAAAACGGCGCAGCGAGCCGGTGTTTGCGCGCGGCGAGCAGGGCGCCGGTAACGAGCAAAATCAGCGCTACAACAAGACCGTGCACTGCCCCATCAAAAATGATATGGCAAAAAACGCCATAGGCAGCGGCTGTGACATGCTGCATTGTTTCACTTACACTAAAATCGCCGTAGGCCTTTTCCATTTTCTTTCCCTTAGATCAAATGATATGACAGCCATAAGTTTGATCAATCTGTTTTTACCGCGCTTTCCTTGAGAATTTTGCCTAAATTCGTATAAGCTTGCGCACAATTAGCATCACATTCAATTGCTTTGCGCAACTCAGCCAGTGCACCGGCGCGGTTTACGCTACGCAAAAGGGCCACACCTAAATTATTGTGAGCAAAGGCATCATTGGGTGCCAGCCTTAAACATTCACGATAAGCCTCAATTGCTGGCTCAAAGAGTCCAGACTGATAGAGTGCCACCCCCATGTTGTAATGAGCCTCGGGATAATCAGGTTTTACCGCCAGCGCTTCTTTCCAGACATCGACGGCATCATCAAAACGCTTCAGCTCATAAAGCGCTATACCTAGATTATTTCTGGCCTGAGGATATTTGGGATCTATTTTTAGGGCACGGTTAAGGACAAAGACTGCCTCGGGCAACTGATGCATCTTCCAGAGCACCACGCCAAGGCAATTTAGGCTATCTGTATCGTTAGGATTTTTCTCAATAAGAGCATTTAAAATTTTGCGCGAATCTTCATAGTTGCCCAGTCCTTCATAACATTTGGCCAGACAAAGTTGGATATGGCGCTCAAGATCATCGGGTCTTTTAGGACATAAGCGGACAAAGGTCCTGTATTCGACTAAAGCCTGCTCATAGCGGTGCGCCTGGCGATAGCAATCACCTAGATTGATATGGATTTCGCTAAGCGCTGGGTTTTCTTTGAGCGCTTCCTGAAAGGCTGATATAGAGCCGTCATAATCACCCTTTAAAAAGAGAATATGACCAAGATTGCGGTGAGCATCGCTAAAATCCGGATTTAAACGCAGTGCTCTAAAGAGTGCATCCTGAGCCTGATCATACCGACCAACCGCAATTAAGGCTGCCGCTAGATTGTTGTATAACTCAGGAGTATTGGGATTATTGAGCAGCGCCTTTTGAAACTCATCAACTGCCGCTTCTTTGTTACCCTGACGCTTGAGCACTACTGCCAAATTATTGTGGGCGCTGACATTGGTAGGATCGCGGCGGATTATCTCTTTGAATTTTTTAACTGCCAAATCGAGACGACCATCCTGGACATCAGCCGTGCCAGAGGCCAGCAAATCGTGACTACTTAAAATCTCAAAGTTTTGATCATCTATGGATTTACCAGGCACATCAGACACTGGACCACGCATCTCAAAGCCGCCTATAGTGGCACTCTCTGCAGATTTTGGCGTCGCCAACTTAAAGTCGTCGAGGCTATTTGCAAAAGCGGCATTGCCCGGCGGCGAGCTGTCAACAGAGACCGCACCGCTGTCTGGTAGAGGCTCTGGCAACTGCTCGACCTGAGCAGAGGCGGACAAACTCTGGAGCAAAATTGCCAACAATGCCAGTCCAAAATAAACTGGCGCTAATTTGCCCGCTCCTTGTCTCGATTTATTTATGGCTCGTTGCACTTTGCATTGCCTTTAGACGAGAGGTCTATGTTAGCGCGATCCTGTAAACTGAAAGCGATTAAAAGAGGGCGCCACTGTGCAAACTATAACAATAAAAATTTCCAGCCTGGCAAAGTTGGTTGTATTTACCAGCACTTTGTCCTTTTGTGCCGCTCTGGCACTATTGCCTCAGCCTACTTGTGCTGAAGAAAAATTCAATCGCGAAGAAATGCTCGTCCTCAATTTGTCTCACTCAAAAGGCTCGGCAGGCTATTTTTTGTTAGAAGCCGAAAGATTGCAAAAAGAAGTTACCCACAATCTATGGCGGGCATTGAGTCAAGTGCAGCAAGTCGAGCAGTCTTATGCCAAGTCCAAAGGCAAACCGGACAATGAGTACTTTGGTACCACCAAGCTCAAAATAATCCATGCCAGACAAAGCAGTGAAGCTCTTACAGAAGACTTGTCAGACAGCTTCTTTGATATGAAGCGCACAATCAAAGATACGCTTATCCGTAATTAAAAAATTGGCTCCGACTGGATTCGAACCAGTAACCAGGCGATTATGAGTCGCACGCTCCACCATTGAGCTACGGAGCCGAAAGCCTAATTTTACACCCTTACTTAACTTCTTGCGGCGTCATGTGTTTTTCAATGAAGTCAGTAGTTACGTCTCCATTTTGAAAAACAGGGTGTGAAAGAACTCTCTGGTGAAAAGGAATTGTGGTCTTAATACCGGTAATGGCGTATTCATCCAGTGCTCTTTGCATGCGCTGAATAGCTTCGGTGCGATCACGTCCCCAGGCAATGAGCTTGCTTACCAGTGAATCGTAATACTGAGGAATGACGTAACCGGGATAGCAGTGGCTATCGACGCGCACGCCTGGTCCACCGGGAGCAATATAGGCATCAACCCGACCTGGCGAGGGTAAAAAGTTACGGTCAGGATCTTCGGCGTTAATACGGCACTCGATTGCGTGTCCGCTAAATACTATGTCTTCTTGTTTGAGGGTCAAAGGCAGTCCGGAAGC
This sequence comes from Candidatus Obscuribacter sp., assembly GCA_016718315.1. Classification (GTDB taxonomy): domain Bacteria; phylum Cyanobacteriota; class Vampirovibrionia; order Obscuribacterales; family Obscuribacteraceae; genus Obscuribacter. Next base: position 751,888 of record JADKDV010000001.1, read on the forward strand.
AACACGGATTTGTTCTTTAATCAAATCAACACCAGTAATCATTTCAGTTACTGGATGTTCTACCTGGATTCTAGTGTTCATCTCCATGAAGTAAAATTCCTGACCAGCCAGGATAAATTCTACGGTGCCAGCACCCTCATAGTTGATACCTTTGGCAGCATCCACGGCAGCAGCCCCCATGCGGGCGCGCAGCTCGGGAGTGAGAGCTGGACTGGGAGATTCTTCGATTAGTTTTTGGTGACGTCTTTGCACTGAGCAATCGCGCTCACCAAGGTGGATACAATTGCCAAAGCTGTCAGCCATAACCTGGATTTCAACGTGGCGGATAGGGCGCAGATATTTTTCGATGTAGACTCCGCCATCGCCAAAAGCAGCACTTGCTTCGGATCTGGCAGAGGCCAGGGCATTAGCCAGGCTGGCTTCGTCCTGAGCAATACGCATACCGCGTCCGCCACCACCAGCGGTTGCCTTAACAATTATTGGGAAGCCAATCTCGCGGGCTAAACGAAAAGCCTCAGCGTCATCAGTAATCAAACCATGACTTCCTGGTACTACCGGCACGCCAGCTTTGCGCATCGATTCGCGGGCAGTGGACTTATCGCCCATTTGATTGATAGCTTCAACAGAAGGTCCAATAAATTTGATTTTGTGGACACCGCAGATTTCGGCAAAATTAGCTTTTTCGGAGAGGAAGCCATAGCCAGGGTGTATAGCATCAGCACCGGTGACTACAGCGGTGGAGATGATAGCCGGGATATGCAGATAGCTACGAATGCCCTGGGGCGGACCGATACAATAAGCCTCATCAGCCAATTTGACATGCAAAGACTCGGAGTCCGCCTGCGAATAAACAGCCACGGTACTGATGCCGAGTTCGCGGCAAGCTCTGATGACTCGGAGAGCGATCTCGCCTCGATTGGCAATGAGAACCTTCTCAATCATTGTTGCCTCTTACCTTTTGATTTAGCCTTTGGGATCGACCAGATAGAGTGTCTGTCCGTACTCTACCGTGGTGCCGTTCTCGACGCATATTTTGACAATTTTGCCGCTCACTTCTGAAGGCAAATCATTCATCAATTTCATCGCTTCGATAATGCAGACAGTCTGTCCGACACTAACACGGTCACCGACTTTGCAAAATGCCGCAGCTGTTGGCGAGGGTGATTGATAGAACGTACCAACCATTGGTGAAGTAATAGCGACAGTATTGGCTGTGCCATTATCTTCATTGTGATTGCTACTGGTCACTGCCTCAACTTTGACTGGCGCCGGTGCCGGTGCGTTAGCAGCCACTGGCTGTGGTGCTGCTTGATCGACGAGACTTACAGCCGGACGAGCTTGCGTCATCATCTGACCCATTGGTATTTCAATGGTCGTTGGTGCTTGCTTCTCTTTTTTGACCGTTATTTTTTGGTCGCCAAATTCGATAGTCAACTCAGTCACGTCAGTACTGCTGACTATGCCGAGCAACTCTTTTATTTGCTGCAAATCTATTTTCACTGCTGATTTCTCGCTGTCAAACGTCTTATTGATGCTCATTAAAAAATAGATTAAACGCGGGTCAGATACTTACGGTTACGTGTATCGACCTTGAGTTTGTCACCCACTTTGATGTGGAAAGGTACTGTAATTACTGCACCAGTCTCAAGGGTAGCAGGTTTACCGCCACCGGAGCTGGTATCACCGCGTTCATCAGGAGCGGTTTCTTTTACTTCTAGTTCGACTGTGTTGGGCAATTCTACGCCGATTACCTTTTCGTTGAAGCGCATCACAGTGATGCCTTCCAGTCCTTCTTTGAGAAACTCAACGCCAGAACCAATCTGCTCAGCAGACATATCCATCTGCTCAAAATTCATTTGGTCCATCATTGTGTAATTTTCAGCTGACTTGTAGAGAAACTGAAACTCTGATTTTTCGATGATGGCTGTGGGCAATTTTTCACCAGCTCTAAATGTTTGCTCAAGCACGTTGCCACTCTCTACGTTTTTTAGCTTGGTGCGGACAAAAGCTGCGCCTTTGCCAGGTTTTACGTGCATAAACTCAACAACTTGCCAGATGCCGTTGTTATAAAGGATGGTCACACCGGTACGAAAATCATTACTTGAAATCATGGCAGTCGGCAATAGCTCCAAAAACGCGACGAAGAGTAGTCAAGCAGGAAATCCGAATCGGAACCTTTCCTTCGAGACTGGCAGATTTTAACATCTGTCCTAAAAACATACCTTGAGTAACTTCTGATGTTTACAGATATGGAGGGTTTTTGAGTACCTTTGCAAACAAAGGCAAAAACTCCGACTCAAGGCTCCAGCGGTTTGCTTTGTCACTGATATAATCGGGCTTCACAGAGATTAGTGCTTGCTTTTGCGGTAGCAAAGAGAGAAACATGATTAATAGTCCAGTCAACACTCAAGAAGAAGCCCCCAAAGGCGGAAACGCTTATGTGCCCAAGGAAGTGGAAGAGCGCTGGACAAGCTACTGGCACGAGAACAAGCTTTTTAATCTGGATATTCATCCAGACAAGCCCCGCTTTTCAATTGCCCTGCCCCCGCCCAACATTACAGGCAATTTACATATGGGTCATGCCCTCAACGGCACAATCCAGGATGTCCTGATTCGCCTTAAACGCATGCAAGGTTACAGTGTGCTCTGGCAGCCTGGCACTGATCACGCTGGTATTTCCACCCAGATGGTGGTGGAGCGCAAACTTAAAAGCGAAGGTATCAATCGCCATAAGTTAGGACGCGATGCTTTTATCGCCAAAGTCTGGGAGTGGCGTCGTCAATACGGCGACACCATCATGTCGCAGTATCGCAGCCTGGGCGTTAGCTTTAGCTGGGATAGAGTTGCTTTTACGATGGACGAGAGTTATGTCAAAGCGATCTATAAAGCTTTTGTCACACTCTATAAAGATGGTTTTATCTATCGGGGCAACAGAGTCACCAATTGGTGCCCTCGCTGTATGACAAGTCTCTCCGACCTGGAAGTACAACATGACGATACCAAAGGCTTTTTGTATCACATCAAATATAAGCTTGCGGATGCAAAGTCAGAAAGTGATGGACTGGTAGTTGCCACCACAAGACCTGAGACACTCTTTGGTGACGTGGCTGTAGCGGTGCACCCATCTGACGATCGCTATAAAGCTTTTATTGGCAAGACTGTACTTTTACCTCTTACTGGTCGTCCTATCCCTGTTATCGCCGACAACTATGTCGAGCGCGAATTTGGTACTGGTGCCCTCAAAATCACACCAGCCCATGACGCCAATGACTTTGAAGTAGGTGTCAGACACAACCTAGACAAGCCAGTGGTAATTGACCCTAAAGGTCATCTCACTGATAGCGAGTATGTGCCAGCCGACTTGCATGGCAAAGAGCGCTTTGCCGCTCGCAAAGAAGTAGTGGCAAAACTGGAAGAAGCCGGTCTTTTGCTAGAAGCTAAAAATTACGACCATGGTGTTGGCACTTGTGAGCGCTGCAACACTGTGATTGAGCCACTACTATCAGATCAATGGTATCTCTCCATGAAGGAGCTGGCTGAGCCAGCAATCACGGCAGTAGAAGAAGAAAGAGTGCAGTTTATCCCGGATAGATATGCTTCTACTTATCTGGATTGGATGCGTAACATCAAAGACTGGTGTATCTCCAGACAACTCTGGTGGGGACATCGCATCCCTATTTGGACCTGCCAAAAATGCAATACAGTTGATGCCTTTGAGAGTGCTCCTGAGACCTGCCCCAAATGCGGTGCTAGTGGAGATCAGTTGCTCCAGGACGAAGACGTGCTCGACACCTGGTTTAGCTCAGCCCTCTGGCCCTTTGCCACTCTAGGCTGGCCTGACGAGACTAAAGAGCTCAAGCTCTTTTATCCAACCACAGTGCTATCTACAGCACGCGACATCATCAATCTCTGGGTAGCGCGCATGATCTTTATGAGCATGAAGTTCATGAAGACAATTCCCTTTAAGCACGTACTGGTCCACCCAGTTATCCAGACTGGTGATGGTAAGCGTATGTCTAAATCCAAAGGCAACGCAGTTGACCCTCTCGATATGATTGCTAAGTACGGCGCTGATGCTTGCCGCTTCTGGTTTATGTCGATGGGCATTAAAGGCGATCAAGACGTCAGATTTAGAGAAGAAAAGCTGGAAGAGTATAAGCGCTTTGCCAACAAACTCTGGAATGCTGGACGCTTTACCCTGACTCAGTTAGAAGGCTATAGCCCGAGAGGCTTTAATCTAGAAAAACTGACACTGGCAGACAAATGGATTTTGCACCGCTATAACGTCATGCTAGATCTTATCGCCATGCATTTTGGTGATTATGACTTTGACAATGCTGCCCGTGTTATCCACGAATTTACCTGGGATTGCTTTTGCGACTGGTATTTAGAAATAGCCAAAATCCAGCTAGGTAGAGAAAAAGAATCAGGCGAAGAAGGTCAAACAAAAGCCGTCCTGGCTACAGTATTTGAAGGACTGATGAGAGCACTGCATCCTATCATGCCTTTTATCACAGAAGAACTCTGGTCCAAAATACCCAAATCTAGTTTTGTGCCAAAAGACTTCCAGTCTGTAATGTTTGCTGCATATCCAAGACCTGACGAAAACCTGATTAACGACGAAGCCGAAGAAGAAATGGAACTCTTAATTAGAGTAATCCGTTCTATCCGCAATATTCGCCAGACTTATAACGTGCCAGCATCGAGTCAGGCCGAAGTAATGATCACCTGTCTTGATGAGCATGAAATGCAAACACTGGTCACCGGTCGCGAATACATTGAGCGCATGGCCAGAGTAAGCCCCCTCGATATCCAGATGGATTGCACGCCGCCACAAATGGCTGCTTGCGAGGCGGTAAGCAGGGTCAATATTTATGTGCCATTAGCCAAACTAATCGACGTCACAAAAACTAGAGAAAAACTCTTATTACGTCGTCAGGCCCTCGAAAAGGACATGGCTAAAAACGAGCAGATCATGAGCAATGCTGACTTTAAGGCAAAGGCTCCGCCGGACAAAGTAGCTACCATCGAAAATCAAAAAGCAGAACTGACCAAGCAAATTGCCAGTATCGATGCCCAGCTAGCAGTACTGGAAAAAGCCTAGTTGCCCTTTAGTCAGCGCCGTAAATTTCGACAGTGGTTGATGGTGTTGGACTCTCGCCCTCTTTAGGGGCCAGTCCAATGCCACCATATATAATGGCACTATTTTGACCAAAGGCAAAACCCCGGGGATTTAGTCTGGCTTCGTGCAGTTGCCCAACTACTGAGATTTTTTTCTTAGCAGGGTCAATTATTTCAATACTCGAGAGCAACTTATCAGGCGCTTCTTCATCGTCAAGACCGCGTCCACCAACGACAAGGACACGGCCGTCAGCAAGTGGCAACAACAAAAAATCTGTACGAGGTCGACTGAGATGACCACAGTCCTCAATTATCTTTTTGACAGGGTCATAGGTCTGGACCTCAATTACAGGCTTGCCTCCAAGAGTAGTACCACCGACAATCAAGACACGCTTGTCTTTGAGGAGCACCATAAAATGCCCTCTTCTTGGTGGCAGCATCGGCGGTCCTGGTATTAGTTCTTCATCGACGCGGTTATATACATAAGTGCGATAAGTAGGGGCCTCGACTCGCTCGCCAACCCCATCAAGACCATAGTTGCCGCCCGAAATAAAAACCATATCTTCACTCAGCGCCACACTGGTAAAATCTCGACTGACTGGTTGCCCCCACCTGTATCTCGCAAAAAAGCCATCGCGCTGGATGTCTTCATCAAAGTGCTGAGCTGCCTCTGGATCACAGAGCACCGGCGGAAATTTTTTACCTTTAAGCTGGACACTGACTACACCGTTGTACAAGACATTAGGCTCAGTCAGGTCCATAGTCAGTCCGTTGCCATCAGCAAGCTTGATTTGCACCTCGGAGGCAGTACGGGTTGCATAATCGAGTATTTTGGGTGTACGTGTGGGCGTACTGCAGCTCGTCAAAAGCATGCCGCAAGCGATACTGACGAGACAAATTGAGCCCGCAGCAAACCGCTTAAATTTATACGACGGGGTTTTCAAGACAACACCAATGCCACCAATCCATTGTAATGTAATCTATCATCGAGGAAGCAATGGTTAGCCGCCTGAAGCGTTTTAAAATATGGCTCTTTGAGGGCATGCATCGCAAGCAGAAGCATGGTCAGCCAGATCACTGGTGGCGAGTCATGTGCCTGGTCGGTACTGACTATTTTTCTTCTATGGGATTTCAACCCAGTATATCTTTTGTAGCAGCTGGCATGCTGGCGCCACTGGCTACACTAAATCTGGTACTACTGACTCTATTTGGCGCACTGCCGACTTATTATCTGGTTGCTAAAGAAAGCCCCCATGGACAGGGTAGCTTTGCCATATTCGAGAGACTTTTAACTGGCTGGGTAGGCAAGACCCTGGTTTTAATTTTGCTTGGCTTTGCTTTTACCGATTTTATTTTTACTATCACCATGTGTGCCGCCGACGCCACCGCCCACATAGTCGAAAACCCCCTCGTACCAGAGTTTTTTCACGACCGCCTGCGTACAACTTTGCTCTTAATCGCCGCTCTGGGACTGGTATTTTTAAAAGGCTTCCAGGACGCAGTCAAAATATCCTTTACACTTGTGCTCTTTTTATTTAGCAGTAAACGCAGTAGTGATAACAGTCTGCCTGACCAAGCTGAGCGCTGATCCGACTTACTATCAACACTGGCTTACCAGCCTCTTTGCCGAGCATAGCTCGTATTTAGAGATGTTTAAAAAAGCAGCTTTTGTGTTTCCCCAGCTAGCTCTGGGCATGTCTGGCTTTGAGACCGGGGTGGCAGTGATGCCACTGGTCAAAGCTCCGGCACACAAAGAGTCAACTGAGCCTTCTATCAAAGTCGATACAGCCGGATTTAAACAAGTGCATCAATCGGTAGATGGCTTTAACTCAGAAATAAAAGAAGATACAGAAGATCCCGTAGAGATTGCCGGCAGAATAAAAAACACTCGTCTGCTTTTAATTACAGTGGCGGTAATAATGTCTGCCTTTTTGCTTGTCGGTAGCTTTATCACCACACTACTGATACCAGCTCAGCTATTTGTCGACCATGGACCAGCTAACGGACGAGCCCTGGCCTATCTAGCTCATCTCTATCTGGGCGAAGGCTTTGGTAGCGTTTATGATACTGCCACTATCCTTATATTATGGTTTGCTGGAGCATCCGGCATGGCAGCACTGCTCAGTCTAGTGCCCCAATATCTACCAAGATATGGCATGGCACCAGAGTGGGCCTCAGCCAAAAGACCGCTGGTGATTTTCTTTACTCTTGTCTCGGTTTTTATTACTGTTGTTTTTAAGGCTGATGTCGACGCCCAGGCTGGTGCCTTTGCCACAGGTCTACTGGTGATGATCACCTCGGCATCACTGGCCATAACAGCACTTAAATGGCGCCAGGGATGGGGCTATAGATTGGCATTCGGCACCATATCCGCCATCTTTATTTATTCATCGGTGGTGGTATCACTGGATAGACCGGATGGTCTCTTTATCTCTTTCTTTTTTATAGCAGCAGTGCTTATCACCAGCTTTGTCTCCAGAGCTATCCGCTCAACTGAGCTAAGAGTAGGTCATGTCAAATTGGACAGCCAGGCCAGTCAATTTGTTGGTGCTAGCTGTAAAGAAGACCTGGGAGTTATCCGCATCCTCGCCCATAGGCCAGGCAGCACAGACTATGCCATCAAAGAACAAGAAGCACGTAAAACACATAGCATCCAGGATGAAGAAGGCGACTTTATTTTTTTGGAAGTAACTCCAGGTGATGTCTCAGAATTTGAGGAAGATACACTGGAAGTAAAAGGCTTTATTAAAGATGGTTATCGCGTTTTACGCTGCCGCAGCGCCAGCGTACCCAATGCCATTGCCGCTCTTTTGCTCTACATAAGAGACAAAACAGGACGCACGCCACATGCTTATTTTGCCTGGACCGAAGGTAATCCATTGTTTTATGTGGTCAAATATATTCTCCTTGGAGAAGGCGAGACAGCACCACTTACTAGAGAAATTTTAAGGGTAGCTGAAGATGATCCTGAGAAAAGACCCAGAATACACGTAGGCTAAAATTGAAAGTACTAATCGCAGACCAGGACGCAAACGGCGTACGCTTACTTGATATGGTGCTCAAAGAAGAAGGATTTGAGACCATAATCTGTCAAAAGGGCGAAGAAGCATTTAGGCGCTGGCAATCCAATGACTTTCCTCCGTTTATTATCATGGATCCCAATTTGCCTGATATGCCAGGTATTGATTTACTCAAAAAGCTGCGCAACCATGAACGCGGCAAAACCACCTATGTGATGTTTTTGACAGCACGCGGTCTGCGCGAGAACATCATCCAGGCATTTAACCAGGGCGTTGATGAATACATGGTCAAGCCTTTTTATGCTGAAGAATTGAAAGCCCGCTTGAAGGCAGGCAAGCGCACAATACTCTTGCAAAAGCAGATCCAAGACCGCAATATCCTCTTAGAAGAACTGGTCTATGCCGTCACCCATGATATGCGCACACCGCTAATAGCCATGGAAATGACTATGGACCAGGCGCAGGACAATGTTTATGGCGAATTGCCAGCTGACTACAAAAAAATACTAGGCACGACTAAACGCTCGCTGCAAGACCTTTTATCTATGGTCGATAACCTGCTGAGAGTGGCGCGTTATGAGTCAGGCAAAATCGAACACAAAAAGGAATTGACCCCGCTTGTCACTATTTGCCAGGAATGTATCGCCGAACTGAAGCCACTCTGGCATCGCAAAAATATAGCCTGCAAATTAAATACCAATGTTGCTCAAGTTGAACTGACAATAGTGCGTCAAGACCTCAAACGAGTCATATTCAATCTCCTAGATAATGCCATTAAATTCACTCCTTCGGGTGGTTCAATCGATCTTTCGGTGGAACTGATACAAGGTAGAGTGATAGTCGGAGTAAGAGATAGCGGTCGCGGTATTGCCCCAGAAGAGACCAAAATGGTCTTTGATCGCTTTGCCCGGGCCCAGGGAGCCAGGCATGCGCCGGGCACTGGACTGGGTCTATACATGTGCCGCAAAGTAATCGAAGCCCACGGTGGCATTGTCGATTGTATTTCGAGGGCTGGTCAGGGCACGACTTTTAGCTTTATGCTGCCTGTTGCCAATAAATCATCATAGCTTTGCTGATCAATCGGCACAAAGAGGGATACGCTAACTAGCGGTGGCGGGGTATATTGGCCTTACTTACAGGTCTAATATGTTCAAAAAGATCGCTCATTATTTGCATTCAATGCCATTTTTTAGCAAGTGGCTCAAAAAGGGTGGGGTCGAAGAAGCCGACACCATTGTGAGTGCACGCATGACTAATAACCGTCTCCACGCTCTCGATGGTCATGGTCACAGACAGTGCTATATGGACAAATTGCGCGAAGTAGTGCACGAGCAAGAACCAATTGAAAGTAACAAAGAACGCTGGTTTGGACATCCAGATCATGTTAATCCCGAAGGCCCAGCGTCAATTGAGACATCGGGCAGCCATGGCAAAGCACGGCGCTCTTCCACCAGGCTGTCGCAAGCAAGGATAACCAGTACCCGCCTGCAAGCCTATCAAGACAGTGTGGCTGGTCGCTCCGCCCATGGCGAAGCACGCGCTATAGACGAAATCGACTCCAGCCAGGACGAAATCTAGCCTTAGACCAGACCTTCTTTCATAGCCTTTACAGCGGCCTGGGTACGTCCTGTTACGGCCAACTTTTCTAGTATGTGCTCCACATGGGTGCGCACAGTAGAGACACTGATTATTAGCTTTTCGCTTATTTCTTTGTTACTAGCCCCGTCCACCATCAGCCTGAGTACATCGCGCTCACGGGCAGAGAGTGTGTCCACCGAGCTCTTTTGAGTATCCAGGGCAGGCAGAGCGTCAACTTCGCCAGTGGCGATAGACGAGTCACCTTTGTCATGACGCGATAGGCCGAAGACCGAGAGCACCTTTTGAGCTATACGCGGGTCAATCCAGGCCGCTCCTTGCGATACCGAAATCAAAGCACTCTTGATGCGAGCACTAGCACAGTCTTTGAGACAGTAGCCCTGGGCGCCTGCCGAGAGGGCGGCAAAGATTTCGTCATCATTATCGTGAGAAGTAAGCATGACAATATTTGTGGCTGGCAACGCAGCCTTTATCTCACGGGTGGCATCAATACCGTTTTTAAACGGCAGTCCAATATCCATGACAATCACATCAGGCTTTAGCTCAAGGGCTAAACGTACAGCTTCTTCACCGTCTTCGGCCTGACCGATGACCTTAAACTCGGTTGATCTATCAAGCACGGCACAGAGTCCCTGCCTCATGAGTTCATTGTCTTCTACTATCAGGACGCTAAACTGGGTCATCAAATCCACCACTATAAAGACCGTGTCATTATAAACCTTTAGGCACGTCCAATATGTCAATCAATTTGACAGGGTGAAGGGGCTGTGCCAGGATAGCCCTTTGAGCCCCTTTTAGCCTTATTCATCGATGTCTGATTTGCGCGAATTGAGCAGCAGGACAGGAGTCCGGGACTTCTTTTCTACAGCATTTAGATTGATCAAAGGAATTTTGCAGCTTTTGATCGTCTTTGGCACGCTTGGCGGCACAGTAGTGGCTCTACTGGTGGTGCAAGAAGTGATGCGCCTGCCGGATATGTCTTATTTAAAAAACTACAAACCAGTAGACAGCATCACTATCTACGATAAAAATGACAAGCCAATCGAGACTATCGAGCAGGGCATGCCCCGCACTGTCATCGCCTACAAAGATATCCCTAAAGTGATGGTAGAAGCTCTCTTAGCGGCCGAAGACAAGCACTACTTTGAACATCACGGTGTCAGCCCTCTGGGCATAATGCGCGCCACTTTTGTCAATATCAAATCGCTGCATATGAGAGAAGGCGGCTCAACAATAACGCAGCAGCTCGCTAAAAATCTCTTTTTTATGGATGTTAAACGCACAGCCGTAATCAAGCTAGCTGAGACGGTCGCAGCCTACAAAATAGAAGAGCGCTTTAGCAAAGAAGAAATAATGTCGCTTTATCTCACCGAAATTTATTTTGGCAGCGGAGCGCGCGGTATAGAACAAGCCTCACGTGTTTATTTTGGCAAAACGACCAATCAGCTTGATTTGCAAGAAGCAGCGTTTTTAGCAGGCATTATCCGCTCCCCCTCCTATCTGGGATCGCCAAAACATCGCACGGAAGCCATAGAAAGACAAAGGCAAGTACTGAGAGCGATGCAAGAGTGCAATTTTATTACGCTCGAAGAAGAGATGAAGGCTGAAGCCACTCCAACAGTTTTTAGACACGTTGAAATAGCGCATAAATCAAAGCCTTTTCTCAAATTTCCTTATTTTACAAGCTATGTACTGGAGCTTGTGCGCACAGGTTTTGACGAACACGCTATTGGCATTAATGGGCTCAAAATCTTTACCACTCTCGACCCTGTCGCTCAAAACATCGCCGAGAGGCTCCTGGCTAATGAAATCAGGAGAGCCCCCCAGGGCATAGATGAAGAGGCTCTGGTCGCTCTGTCTGTCAAAGACAATGCCATAAGAGCTCTGGTGGGCGGTGCTCACGACTACTGGGACAATCAATGGAACTGTGCCACAAGCCCGCATACAGCAGGGTCAAGTATCAAGCCCTTTGTTTATCTAACGGCCTTTATGTCAGGTATTTTGACACCAGAAGGCACCGTGCTAGATGCCCCCATCGAAAAAGAAGATAAGAACGGTGAGAAGTGGACACCTAAAAACTACGATGGCAAATATTTAGGTAATATCACAGTCAGAGACGCTCTGACCCAGTCTCGCAATATGTGCACCATCAGAGTAACCGAGCAAGTCGGCATTAATTCAATCATCAGCACAATGTCAGCTGCTGGCATCAAGACCCACATGGCACCGACCCTGGCACTTGCCCTTGGCAGCTCAGCAGTGACCCCCCTTGAGCTGGCAGGAGCTTACGGCACTATTGCCAGAGGTGGGCTAGCGACAACACCCTGGACCATTCGCCGCATCGAAGACAGCCGGGGCAAAATTATCAGTTACTACCAGCCTCCCATTTGCAGAGTTTTTCCACAGGAGCAAGTGACCTGGCTAATCGATATCCTCCAGGACGTGGTCGCCCGCGGTACTGGTACCCAGGCGCGTCTGAGCCGACCAACGGCGGGCAAAACTGGTACTGCAGACAAAGCTAAAGACATATGGTTTGTTGGTTTTACACCAGATATGGTGACCTGTGTCTGGGGTGGGGGCAATAACAAAAAAATAGTGGCACGCAATGTCACCGGTGGCACAGTTATGGCAAGAGTCTTTAGAGCCTTTAACCAGCAGTACTACAGTGCTGTTGATACACCAAAAGGAGAGTTATTGACCTCTCGCTATTATGATCTCGACAGCCCACATGAGCCTGTCAAACCAATCAGCCACAGTAACGATGTGCCGTTAAGCGAGATCGATCCTACTGCCGTCTATCAAAGCCAACCGGTCAACACCACTCGTCCAAAAGCACCGTCGGGAGCTGTGGTGCGCTCACAAAAGGGCATTACCGAGTACAACTGGTCCTCAAACCAAAACTAGCTAACGGTAAGCGATAATTTTTTCGAGGGCAGGTATTTTGCCCCCCTTGAGCATCATCTTTAAGAGTCTGTCGCGGTTTTTGAGGATGAGGCTGTTCTCGCTTTGCATCAATGTCCCCGAACGTTTTGATGTGCGCACTACAAATGCTGTGCGTCTGGAGCGGCGCTCCACAAAGCGCTTAAATATCTGCTCAACACTGCCACCAACTGTTAAACAGCGAGCCAGTATGGCACTGTCCTCAAGAGCCATACAAGCGCCCTGACCGAGATTGGGAGTGGTGGCATGAGCAGCATCACCAATCACTAACACTGGACCCTGATGCCAGTCGTAAATTACATCGCGGTGATAGATATCATTTTTCAAAATAGCTTTGCTATCGGTGGCAGCCAGTACCGCACCAATGGGCTTTGACCATTCAGCAAAACGACTGAGCAGATAATGCTTGCGCTCATCGGCAGCCTCGATAACGTGACTTGGCATATTGGCAGTTGCATACCAGGCCACTTGCTTATCGCTCACGTGCATCAAACCAAACTGCGAGCCTACTCCATTTAACTGCCAGAGCGCCCCTTGTGGCATTGTATCGGCCGCCACAGTGGTGCTACCGCGGTAACAGGTATACCCGGCATAAACTGGTTGCGGATGTTGACCGAGCTGAGCCAGTACCGGCGAGTTAAAGCCATCTGCACCAATTAAAATATCAGCCTCATAGCAAGTGCCATCCTCAAAATACGCAGCAACACCCGGGGCATTATCAACATATTTATATTGCACAAAGCGTTTGTTATAGTGCACCTGCACTCCATCACTTAACGCTGCCATAAGCTTGCTGCGCAAGATCATTAGTGACGGCTCGCCCGCCAGTCTATTAAGATGGTCTAGATTGACAGCGCCTAAAAGCTCACCGGCACTATTTAAAAAGCGAAAACTCTCTACTGTTTTGCCACTGCTCAAAATGTCTGGCACAATGGTTTCATCAATGAGACGCAGAGCATTAAGACCGTTTGACCACAAAGTCAGACCAACACCGCCATCTTTAAGTGCCGGTGCCTGTTCAAAGACATTGACACTAATGCCCTGGCGGCGCAGCACTCTGGCTAGCGAGAGTCCAGCAATGCCACCACCAATAATGATTGCAGTATTTACAGTCGACATCAACTACGACTTAAAGACCGAGGAAGTCTTTGATTTTGTCCGCTGTCGAGATTTTTGGTTTGTAAAACTCACCGGTCCAGCCTTGATTACCAGTGGGAGCAGTATTTGTGATCTGATTGGAGCTGGCCATCCGATATAGAGCATCCAGTACAGCCCTACACTGAGCCACAGCGCTATTACCATCACATTTGAGTTCTTGCAGTTTGTAGTTTTTGCCGCCATTATCGACTTCACCAACAAACTTGGCATATTCGTCTCTGAGACTGTGTCCTGTAAAGACTAGAGCCGGTTGAGCGTACTCAACACAGAGCTCATCAAAGAGTATTTGTACAGCACTGAGATCCCAGGCCAGGATTTGTTTGCCTTCGGTGATTTTGGCCAGGCGCAAATTTATTTCGCTAAATTGTTTGGAGTTAAACACCACTGCATAATCAAGACCATGGGCAGCAATTAAGTTATTTGGCACGATTTCATCGGTCTTGAGCATGGTCTCATAGATAACCTTGCCCTCTGGAGTTAATACCGCCAGCGATACCAACTTGGGCGCCGCCAGTCCTTGCTTTTGACCAACAGTTCCTTCTGGATTATCCAGATAAGTAACTCTGGTACCAAACAGCAACCAATCAGTGGAGTCAATTAGATATCTAGCCCATATAATCGCCTTGTTGCGATCGATAGGCATAGGATGGACGCCCTGATTTGTTCTGGCTGATTGCATCGTGCACCACCACAATAAGTAAAGAAGTCTATTTTAGCTATCTCAAGAGCGCTTAAAATTAACTCTTTACAATACTATCGGCTCTTACTAGCAGAGCCAGCCTTGGCTGCGCTTTTAGCCGCCAGTTCTTTTTCTAAGGTGCTGTATATACGCTTAATCGTTTCTTTGTCACGTTCAGATGGCTTCATCGCACAAGCCTTCCAGTACATGACATCCAACCCATTAGGTGAATGCGGCAAACCTATGGCATGACCAAACTCATGGATAAACAGAGTGTACAAATGAGCCCGAGCAAATGAACTTACTTTTTGTCCTTCAACACCGTCATAACTTTCGCAATAACATCTGATATGGATCTTTTGTAATTGTCTGGTGTCATCATGACTCTCACTGTCGCGCACATACAGAGCGCTGCTGCGCCCCGCTGAGCCAAGTGGTATGTCATTGTAAGTAGTAACACGCTCAACAAAAATGTCGGCATCACTACTATTATCTACAAATTTGACTGTGATAGGGGAGCCGTCAAAGTCAGTCCACTCCTTTATTGCTTTTAGCATTAGCGCTCTAAGCTCACCACCAAAGCCATTTTTGCGATCACTGGCTAGATATACTTTAAGAGGGAATTTTTTCTTGCTAAAAAAGCACGTGTAGAGTCCATCGTCATAGTGCGACTTATAGATCAAATAGCGGCTCTTCAAGTTATAGCGAATATCAGCAATGTTCCAGTAGATGCGGTCTTTAGCAACAGGATCCTTTTCGCTTCTGTAGTTATCTTTGAGATAGACAATCGCCTCTCTGTAGTCATCTCTAGCTTGATCAAATTTGCCAAGCAAGTCATAGCACTGGGCTCTGGCCTGATACCACATCGCCTGCGTGCTGGAAGGCTCATCGGGATAATCGCGTATCAATGCGCTATAGGCAAAAGCAGCGCGCTCAAAATCAAGGGCGTTTTGCTCGGACCAGGCCATCTGCCAGTACACAGACATAACAGCACTGGGGTCTGGCGGCACAGCCTTTAGCTTGATGGTAAGGAGACATTGATCCAAAACACGAGCAATGTCATAACGTTTGCCATTAACCGAAGCATCAGCTAGACCCTGGATTAGCTCATCGATATGACGACGCATCTCAGGGCTGGCTGTCATCCATTTTTTTAAGAGCAGATCACAAATGGCCCTTGCCGACTCTGGGTCATCGCCATAACTAGTTGACTCCAGTCCAGCCAGTTTATACATCAAATCAAAATAGTATTGTCTGGCGCTATCGTTATCCCATTTATTGATAAAAACGCGACCCAGCATCCCTTTAGTGGTCTGGCTCTCAAGGCTATGGGGATGTCCATTACCACGAGCTTTTATACTCTTATCAAAGTAAAAAATAGACTCATCATAAGACTCATTCCACATGGCGTTTTCGGCCAGGTCATAACTTATTCCACCAAGCAAACTCCAATCATCTTTAAAATATTTTGTGATATAGCCGTAAAGCAAACGGTAGAGACGCCCTGCATCTTCCTGCCTTTGATCGACTTTATACAGATAAGCCAGCACAGTTATTTTGTCGAGCACTTTACGCAATCCAGCCTTTTGCTCATCACTAAGTGGCGCATCATTAACTGGCTTATCAGGGACTGGCTCACCATCAGGCGTTAACTGCATTTCGTTTAACTGAGAGAGTACCTCTCTTAGAGGTTGAGCCATAATCTCAGGTGTATTGGGACGGTCAAATTTTTCGCGCATCCTCAGTCCATCGAGTACGCGCATAGTCTGTTCTTCGGCAATGGTGGAGTCGAGCTTGATACAATCCAGGCGAGCTGGCACCGAATAAAACAGATCCTCCACTGGCTCTCTGTCATAACTGGCCAGACAATCTTTAACCAGAGTCTTAAGTCTATCGTTGTCAGTCTGCTCTGGCCGACTGGCGATGTACGACAACAATGCCTGATAACTCAAGTCACCACCAGTAGTGCCCTCTGGCAAAACTGGCAGAGGCGGCAGAGACTCTCCTCGACTGAGCGCCAGCCAGCGCTCCATAGTCAATCTTTGTGTGCTATCCAGCTTATAGCGCTTATCCTTTGCGCTTGCCTCCAAAATAATACTAGCCAGATTAAGATAAAGACCATTACCTTGCACATGTAATTCTTTGAGGCGGCGCAGAAGCAAGTCAATATCACTGCTTTTTTGACGCGTCTCTTTTTTATAGAGAGCAGTGACATAGCGGCTCAAATAGCGGTGATAGTCACCCTGCCGGTGCATCCTTTGCAACAAAATCAGCTCACTGATTGATAAATAGTCCCGCAATTGCTTTTGCTCTGAGAGACTGGCGCTTAAAGCTGGCTCAAGTCGATTAAGCGTGATTAACTGCTTTTGTTTGTCCACAACCACTTGAGACAAATAAGACTCCACCAAAACATCATTAGCTAGCTGGCAAGCTGGTGACAGGAGCATATCTGTCACCCTTTTAGGGTCACTATTATCGTCCCAGACCTTTATATTGTGCGGCGCGCCAAACAAAAACTGATCATAGGCAGAGACTGGCAAAGCAGTGCCAGTCACGACAAGACTACCGAGCAAGAGCAAGGTAATAGTTTTGTTGTAAAATAGCTGAGCTTGATTCATTTAGGAGAGGCTTTGGTGAGCGATTTTCACGATCAATTTGCTGGCATCGCAGAGTCTGTAGCGCACACGGCCAAAGGCGTACTGGGTGCTATCGATCAGATGCTCTTCAAAGCGCTCATTGCCTGCCTCAAAAGCGATGATGTACAGGCCGCCACAATTGCCATAGAGCAGCTGGCCAAAGAAGGCAAGCCCCTCAGTGTAGCACCTCTTTACTATGTTTCCAAAGCTCATCCCAGCACGACCGTGCAACACAAGGCAGAGGATGCCCTCAAGTCTTTTAAGCAAGACAAAAAAATTGCCGAATTGACTGCTGGCAAAGATCTGGAAGAAGCTGTCAAAGCTCTTATTCATGAGTTTGGCAATTACAAACAAGGCTAGGGGATCCTTTTCCAGGGATTGTCGCCAGAGACAGGAGCATCCAGCGATAGCGACTTTGGATCTTTATCACGGCTAAAATAGAGCAGTTTAAACAGACTACCAAATTGATCGATAGAACACTCGATAGGCTCTACGTCATGGTTATATATTTGACCTAGCTTCAAGATCCTCTGAGTGGAGTCAATTGCTATTACTGGATAAGGCTTACTAGCTTTTGGATAGCGAGCTAGTCTCACTATTGATGGGTCTATTTCATCTTTAGCCACAGCAAGTATCACCTTCTGCTGGGCAAACATATCCACTAACATTTCAAAAATACTAAATGGATTGGCATCAGCCAAAACAGACTGTTGCACTTGTCTGGCCAGGACCACTTCATAAATCTGAGTAACGCGACTGAGTGACTCACTTCTACTTTTGTCACTTTTGAGATGTCCAGCCAGACCGGTTTGTTTGGCTTGATAAATGCCAAATGATTTTTCGATGAGAGGATACCAGAAGCCAAATGTGTCAGTACGACCATACTCTACAAGCTCATCGGTGCGCGGTGGCATCACATCAAAAGGCGGTTTGTGCGATCCAGCAAAAGCAATACTAAAACTATGATCTAGATTGGTGCGGACAATGCGCAAAATAGCTCGTGGATCTTGCACAGCAAGAGCGGCTATAACACAGGCAAAATAAGGATCGCCAATGGTGCCTACACTGACAGCACCGGCCTTGATACTGGAGAGGGGATAATCGGGATCGCCGTAAAGCTGCGCCTTAAAAGCGACTCGGTTAATCGCAGGAGCAGCAGTAACATCCGGAATCACACTGGGGCTCTTTATCCCCATTGAGACAAAAAGACTGGCATACTCACGCGCAAAAGCCAGTTTGAAGTCCTCTCTAGTCAAGGCAACTAATGCACCTTCTTCTGGTAACTTACGCTCAATCAGTATTTTGCGAGCTTCGTTAAGCACCAGTTTGACAATTCCTTTTTCGGATAGGCTCAAGTCATCGGATTCGAGCACCCGGTGCATCTCATCAAACTCGACATAACCATTAAAATCGAGATCAACTAGACCAAAGATACGACTGACTGAGACTTCCATGTCTTCAGGCAAAGTAAGGTTTTTGTAGCGCTCATCCTGTCTCAAATAAAGTGAGACAAGTGATTTTTTTGCAGCCTGGGGAGTTTTGTAAGACCGGAGCTGGCTATCGTCAACAGTACGCGGCATCCACACCGGCTCAATGGCTGCTGGCTCTGAGACAAGAGACGGCTCAATCTCGGTCAATGGCTGAGGCTTGGTAGGAGTCTCAACAGGCTCTAGCTGAGACTGAGCATTTGGGGACGGGACCGGCACGGGGCTCACCGACATAAAGGCAGAGCTACTCTGCAAATCAAAATCAGGTGTGCGGTTATATGCAGCAATAGCCTCAAAGTCCTGGCTGGCTGGCACCGCCTCGGTATAACTGGCAATAGGCGCGCCGGGAGTGGCAGTAGCAGTACTTGCCATAAAGTTATCGTTAGCTGATTCTGTCTTGTTAGTGTTGCCAAACCAATCCGGCAGCCCGGCATTTAGGTCTATACCAGTGCTATCCGTGGTCAGACCATAGCTGTAACCACTGACAGTACCATGATTAGGATCCACAAAAAACTGATAACCACTGGACGGATCAATGCTAGCGCCGACACTTGTCTCAGACTGAGCCGGCGCACCTGCTTTATCTAAATGCTCATCGCCCTTTTTAGCGGACTCTTGGGGCACTACCAGCCACCTCCGCCTCCAAGCCAGCGGCGACCACCCATGGGACTGTAACCATAGCCGCCCATCATGCCGTAGCCCCCTGTGGAGTTAAAAGTACCGTCAGCCGGGCAATCACCCCAGGCAGCCGCACCCATTTCACTCTTAAGCTCGTTATACATATTGATGGACATCTGATTTTGAAATTTTTGCTGATCTTTTTGATCTTGCACGGACTCACGCATTGAATTGATATCAGTGCCTAAATTGGCGAGAGTCTGAGACTCACCCTGGCGCAGATTACGAATAGACTCGTCGAGCTGGGCTATATAAGCCTGTTGCTTTTCGCGGTAGTCTTCATCCTGCTGTAACCAGCGTTGCAAGACCACCAGCTCCGGTGTTTTGTCGCCAGTTTTAATGGGTGTGCCAGCCTTTTTAGCCTTTTGCAGATAAGCAATGCGTTTTTCGGCATAGAGGCGGTAAGGCTCAGTGCGCGCCTGTTCAGCATCTAGTTCTTGCTCGGTAGCCTGCTCTTCCCGGCGATATTGATTGGCCATTGCCTCATCAGTGCGCAAAAGGCTCTGCTCATCGCTGTAAATATTTTGATTAGCCCCAGCCACCTGGGCGGATGCTGGCAAAATTGACAGACTGGAGCAAGTGGACGCCAAAAAGAGCGCCGCGCAAAAAACCTCACGCCATTTAGCCTGACCATTGATAGCTGTGAAATTGTGCATATATCTTTCTCCCACCAGTGTTCCTCGGCTTTGCTCTGCCATATCCTCTGGTCCTATACCCGTTAACTCTTGAAATGCACACGTTCCCCATAAATGGCTGTCATAAATACTCGAGAAGCCGCCCCCAGCCATTTAAATGTTGCAACAGGTAAAGTACGCCAATTTATACCGGCGCGGTGGATGAGAGATTGCATTAAAAAACCAACATTTTCCTTTTTGAAAGGAGCAATTTATCAGCATCACCGTCATAAAGGCAGTGAGGTTGAGATCAGTATCTCGGTCATCCTCCCAAACTTGGAGACGAAATCATGAATAAGACAGTAATCGCACTGGCGTGCGCTGTTGTACTGGGCGGTTTTTTCGTTCAGGGCGCAGAGGCCAGACATCATCATCGCTGGAATAATGGCTGTAATAACGGCGGCTATAACAACGGCTGGAATAACAACGGTAGACACAAAGGTTGGCGCAATCGCGGCTATTACAATAGCTATAACGGTTACGGCAATGGCTGGGGTAACCGCTACTACACCGGTTATAACGGCATTGGCACCAGATTACTTAACTGGCGCTAAAACCACCAGTAGCACTGCCGCTGACATTTAAAGCCGGGACCTCTGAGTCCTGGCTTTGGTCTTTGGTCTCAAAGTAGACCAGCTGGCGCAAGGGCAATAACCGACCTCTGGCAATAAGACGACCAAGCTCAGTCAATAGCACTCGACAGCGGTCGTAAGTGTCGATATTGAGATTTTGCCAGGGATACTGTGGCGCTGCATCTGGTATCAAGAGAGCATAGCTTTTGCTTTTGGCTTTACTGCCCAGGCTAGCAATATGGTGCTTTAAATCCTCGCTGAGAGCGGCGCTATCGACTACCTCAGCATTAGTAATTTTGCCACTGGCAAATGTCAGCCGGCGCAAAGCCAATTTGCCCTCCTTAAATAGCACCTGGCAATTAAGAGCGCGACTGATACTCTGGCATTGCCAGTACATTTTTGCTGAGCGGCGCAATATGCCGACAATCATTTCTTCAATGGCAAAGGCGTCTATCTCTGCTTCTTCATCCTCGTCATCATCTTCTTCGTCTTCTTCGGACAACTGATCATCATCTCTGGTCAATTGCAATTCAATACTTCTTCTCATTGCCTGGTCTGACTGATCTGCCTCATCAAAGAGACTTAGAGTTGTATCAATTTCACTATCTTGATTTTCTCTTTCATATTGCAAAGCACTATTTAGCTCATCTCGATATAGCTTGAGACCAAGTGCCAATAAGCCTCGCACTGTAACATCACTGGCCAGGCTCAGCTCACCATTTAAAAGTGATTCGATTGTGCCAATAGTCAGTCCATCTTGACCCAGATAATTGTCTATAAATAAAGCCACGCCTTCTTCAATTATTTCTAGAGGAGCAAGATTCCAAAACAATTCTTCGCTAAACTCACCAGTGATAAGACTCTCAGTCAATACCAAAAGCGGCATCATCGCTTGCTCCCCGACAAAGGGACCAATTGGACACCGGACAGACTGCTCAGTGGAGACAAGGTCAAAATCACGACTGTAAAAAACCAGATTGCGTCCTTTTTGGCGCAGAGCACGGTTATATGGAGGGTCATACTCTTTGATCAAGTCAGTCTCAAGTAAGGCCGCCTCCAGAGGTGTTGCTACCTCAATGGTCTCGATATTGTGGATTTGACTGATTAGCTCTTTGGTCTTTGAGTCTTTACCCTTGCGCCCTCTAAAATAACTATTGACGCGGCTTTTTAGCGACGTCGCCTTGCCCACATAAAGTATTTTGCCAGTACGACCAAGCATTTTATAAACGCCAGGTTTATCAGGCAATTCCAGCCGTTTCAACTTTTCTAGGGGTAGCTCATAAGCATTAGCTGTCTTAGATTTTTTAGGCAAAGGACGTCCCACAAACTCAAGTAGGTGCTCATAGGTAGTAATGCCCTGAGCCTCAAGCCGGGGCAATAACTCTCGCCAAATAAAGGCTGTGGCCAGGACATGCCCACTTGCCCGTTTTTCTTCGTCGATAGTGAGCCCCAGATAACCGCCCAGAGCCCGAATGGCCCGCGAGGGCAAATCGGGGAAGAGTCTTTTGGCAATTTGACAGGTGCAGACAAATGAAAAAGGCAATTGTGAATTATCATGGGTGGCATAAAAATCACTGATAAAAGACTGCTCGAATTGAGCCCAGTGAGCCACTGCTAGTAGCGGACTGGCACTGCTTGCCGAGACGACCGCCGCTAGCTCACTTATGACATCGATGGGTGAGTGAGCACTCTCCATATCACTATCGGTAATACCAGTGATTTTTTTGATGCGCTCAGGCACAATCGTATCAACAGGCTGCTTAATCAGACGAGTAGTGATGGTAGGCTCATCCTGGTCAGTGGCAGGCTGGTAATGACTCCAGCCAAGCTCAAGTATTTGTCCATACTGAGGGCTGGCACCAGTTGTCTGACAATCAATAATCAACACCGGCAGGTCTTTTAGGAGCATGGCAATTTATCACCACTTGCATGCTCTTGCCAAAATTGTGTAATGTCTTTGACAAGACTCTGCGAGACTAGACTCTCCACACCGCCTTTAGTCCAATCAAGGGGCATAGAGCCTACGTAGGCTGGCTCGGTAAAGCGCTTGTCCATGAGCACAATGAGGCCTTTATCGGTATCAGAGCGAATCACACGACCAGCAGCCTGAATCACTTTAGCCATAGCTGGATAAATATAGGCATAGTCAAAACCGCTACCATAGCGCTTCTCGTAATATTCTCTGATTTTTTCGCGTTCAAAATTATAGTTAGGCAGACCTGGACCAACGATTATTGCTCCAATAATCATTTCGCCGGGATAGTCTACGCCCTCAGCAAAGACCCCGCCCTGCACTGCAAATACCAGTGTAGGACTGCCAACTCCCAGGGCTTCGATAATTTCTTTAGCGCGGCTTTGAGAAATTTCGCTTTCTTGTTTGAGTAAATTGATTTGAGGCAAGTCCATCTTTTTGACTCGCGCATAAACCGCCTCAAGAAAAACAAAACTAGGAAAAAAGACAAAATAATTGCCCGCTCTAACGGCTGTCAGCCGGGCTATAGCCTGGGCAATTTTGTCATAATTGCGTTCTCTGTCCGAGTACTTGGTGGACACTTGTGGTATCACCAGGATTTTGCGATTCTGCCTGGGAAAAGGGCTAAAATATTCGCGGCAGGACAGCTCATCAGGTTCAAAACCAGACAACTGTGCAAAATACTGAAATGGCTTAATTGTGGCCGAAAACGCCGCCACATGCGCGAATTCTTTATGAGCCAGCTTGAGTCTGCTGGATGCATCACAGCAAACCACTTTGAGAGTCTCGTCATAACTCATATCGCGTTTGCGCTCACGGGTGTATAAGTGCAAAAACTCATCGCCCTCATAAGCAAGACAATCCTGAAAGTCACTGACATAGTTAAACAAAGCAAGAATTGGATCCTGCACCACTTTACCTTTTTTATCAGCAACCGCAGGTGGGGCGGACTTTGCTTGCATGGCCTGATCAAATCCAGGAATAGAAGGCTGATTGCGCGTGTCTCTTATAGCCAGACGCTTGACCATCACTGCTGTTAGCTTGGCCAGAGCCGCTTCAAACATTTCTGGAGCAAGACTAATTTTGCTGTCCTTTTGCTTGGTCAAACGTCCCACATTTGAAATCGAAAACAAAATCTCAGAAAGTGCTGTCCTTAGCTCAGTTTGCTCAGCAGCTGATAAGCCACTGAGATCGCTAGCAGTAGCAACAATTTGCGCCGAGCTTAATGACTTACTGTAATAATCGCAGGAGCGCTGCGGCAAGTTATGGGCTTCATCGATGACCAGATTGGGTTTTTGGAAGTCTTTAGAGAGCGAATAAGTAAAGCGTCCAAGTGTATTGCGTGGCGAAAAGACATAGTTATAATCTGCCACCACAACATCACTTTGACTGATAGCATCGAGCGACAATTCAAAAGGACAGACCTGATATTTTTCACCAATCTTTTTAAAAGTCTCTTGAGTAAGCGAGTTCATCCGCCCTACTTTTTCGACCAATTTGTGCTGCGCCAACTTGTCATAATAATCTCTGGCATACTCACAATAGCCAGGATTACAAATCACTTCGTCTTTTAGACACATCCTCGCTTTGGCATTGAGAGTCATCGACTTGACTCGACAGCCTACTTCTCTTAGATGTGCCAGAGCATCCTGGGCACCAATATGCTGACTATTTTTTGGTGTTACATAGATGAGCTTTTGACCGCGACTGAGAGCATCACGCAACAAAGGAAAAATCACCGCTGCAGTCTTACCCAGACCGGTGGGTGCCTGAATCAATACTTGACTCTTATCCACAATATCGCTGGATAGTTCTTCAATCAATTCTTTTTGTCCAGGCCGTGGCGACTCAAAAGGAAATGTCAGCTGACCAGAGAGAGTCTTACGTCTTTCTCGCGCTTTTATTTCTGAAGTAACTTGCTTATCTAATTCAGCCAAACGCTTAGCCAGCCAGCTCTCGTACTGGACAGGATCAAAGTCCACTGTAAATTCATCAATGGCGCCCTCTGTATTGCCGACCACAAGCAACCTGGTCACTGGTACCACACCACGATCCAGATGGACTATATAGGCATATGTAGCCAGTTGTAGCCGGTAAGGATGGTGCGGCTCTTGCTTGAGCTTAGCGGACAGCTCGTTTTGATTGATAGTGCTTTTGATTTCTTCGATGGTCGGTCTGACTCCATCGATAAATCCATCAGCTCGACCAGATACAGCAAAGACAAAATTATCCGACTCAAATTTATGAGCCAGCCTTTGCTCAGCTTTGTAGGCAGGATAGAGCTTTTGCCTTTGCTTTTGCAGTTTGCTATGGATACCCCGACCGTCTTCTGCCAGAGCCAGAGGACCGCCAAATATCTGGGCATAGCCTGAGTTAATCTCGATACTGCCAGTCAGCGGCGAGGGCAGGGCAAAATCCTTGATTGATATTGATACCGATGCTTTCTTTTGCATATTTATGTATGGTAACACCAAAAGCCGACTTTACATCCTTACAAAAAGGCAAGAGTCGGCTTTAAGCATCGATTTAAGGAATGGTCTTAGGGTCTAACGACCACCGATGTCTTCGGCAGATCTAAGCTCTTTGTTGCAATGACTGCAACGTGGAAACTCACCGTCCCAGACACGCGGCAACACATGTCCGTTAATGTCACAGGGACTGGTTTTAGCAGACTTTTGGCCAAAGCTAAAGGCACTGACCAGATCGGCAAAAAACTCGCCGGTCTTTTTGCGAATGGCAACATCAGGTCTCTCAGCCTTTTGACTGCCAGCCTTCATTGCCTGCAGATTCTGCTGGGTCATGCGCGGTCCGCGCTTGGGCACGGAATTATTATCTTGTTCGCTCACAACACACCTCAAAAGTTAGCTCTTAGGGCTCATTCTATACTAGAACTAGCCTGAAGCAAGGCAATTTGCTGGAGACTGTGTCAATCTAGGATTGCGGTTTGATATGGTCGTCCAGCCAGCTAACTGTATCACTAAAAGCCTTATCGTTAACGGTTTTGTCTTCAAAGACATAGTGGTCACCGTCGGCCACCTGCATAAACTTTTTGTCCTTGGTGGACAGACTTTTAAATACCCGCTCGGTGCCGGCAGGCCTGGACTCGCCATCTTTCATACCTTGCACAATTAGGACCGGATCTTCTTTGATTGCTCTGGCAAAACGTCTAGTCTTGTACATATAAAACTGACAGCTCATCAGCTCCGTGGCAGTAAGATCCAATCTCACATCCGGATCGCTTTTGAGAAATTCACGAGTAGAAGAACGCGGACTGGCAGCATCGATAAGCTGTTTAGCCATGCCAAAGTCTTTGTTGGGGCTGGTGAGGAAGTGTCCACCAACAGTGGTGTAATTGCGGAAGGTGCCAAAGTGCTCGCCGCCCGGGCAAGATGAAATAGTACCGTCAATCAAATCACCATAGCGCGCTTGAGCTTCCAGGGCCAGAGCACCACCCATGGCTTCACCAAGGACAAAGAGTTTGGTATCGGGATACTTGGACTTGAGAGCTGTGACTACTTGTTTGATATCCTTGAGCGAAGCAGGAATATTCATCTTGCCAGCTTTTTTGCTAAAAATGCGCCAGCCGCCAAAACCGCGCAAGTCCATGGCATAAACAGCCATACCCTTTTGACTCAGTCTGGTGCCTAGATCATTAAAGACGCCACCATGCATACCAAGCTCATGGAGGCAGAGCACGACAGCCTTTGGTTTTTCGTCCTGAGACTTCCAGTGCCAGATTGGCGGCACTGATTCGATGATTTTTTCTTTGACGGCTTTTTCACCATCCCGAGCAATAGCCACTCCACTAAGACTAAAAGGAGCAAAACCAGGCAAGACCGGCAAAGCCATAAGTAGGGCCGCCACAACTATGCTTTTGCTTTTGGCGGTAACCGTTTTGATGCTCACTTTATTTGCTCCTCTTTGCATTGTATTTTTTGACCGCACTACTAGTAGTGCTTGTACTGGACTGGGTTTTGTTGCCTATGCCCTTTGATGATAGAGTTTGTTTTGGTGTACTTACAGCTGGGCTGTCCTCGCTTGCCTGCTCACTATAGTTAAAGGTATCGGCCATAACTGGACAGGCAATAGACAAATCGCCACCACTCCAGCCCGAATTACGCAATACTGGTGCTTGCAATTCGCCCCTGTCACGCAGGACTTCGTCTTCTACCTGGTTTTTCATGTAGTTAAAGGCTTCGTTGATACCAGTATGCTTGCCCTTGAGCTTAAGCCCTTCAATCAATCGTCTGGTAAAAACACTGTTGGGATAATTAATGGATTCCCAGGAGAGTTGATTAGCCAGAGACGAAGCCAGAACAAGCTGTCCTTCACCGACATCAAGAGCACCCATATCAATGCCCTCAATGGCTTTGCGCTTAATTGCTTTACCACCACTGATAGCGCCTTCTTCGGCAGCAGCACCACCGTGGCAGACATCGAGCACCAGCAAAGTACGATCGGCTTTGACCAGCTCTTTGACACCTACCGTAAACCACTGCATTGGTATGCCGGTCAAAACCACATTATGGATATTGCCCTCGTATGGCAATATAAAGTTAGCATTGGCTACTTCTTTTTTGGCAGCACTGCCATGGCTACTGATATAAACCACCACCAGATCGTCCGGATGAGCGCGGCGAGCCAGCCACTTATCACCAAGGTCGGCAACAATGTTTTCTCTTGTGGCCTGCTCATTGGTCAATAGTCTTACATGGTCAGACTTAAAACCAGCGTCAGAGATCAGATAATTTTTGAAGTCTGTGGCGTCTTTAGCTGCATACTTGAGATTGATAGAGCTATCCTTAAAGGAGCTAATGCCAATCACAAGGGCCCACTTGTCGCGCACTGGACGCTTGATGGCGCTGGTAGGACCATGGGCACGCACGTTGTTTTTTTGCTCAATTGTGCTAGCTACCGTCAAGCTGCCAGTAGAGCCATCACCATTGTTTGTAGTACCTGATGCAGTACCACTGACACTTGCCTCTTGCTCATTATCACCGACACCTTGCGAGCCAGCGCCTGGCAATAGGGCTAGTTTTACTTTGCGCAGTCTCTGGGCATAAGGAGTAGCTTCAGTTGGTTTACGTTGTGCATTAAACAGCTTAACTAGTAGCTCCAGATCGCTTGCCACCGGCGGTGATGCATTACCATAGATACTCTCGTCGCCCTTTAGCACTGCTTCCAGATATTTTTGCGACTCTTCGTATTTGCCACTATCGAGATAGACTTTACCCAGCTCGAGCATCGTCTCGATTTTTTCGGAGTGGGCTGGCTGTATGTAAACCGCTTCTTGTATCTTCAGAGCTTCCAGTAATTTGCTCTCGGCGTCATCATATTTTTTTTGAGCAATCAAGATATTGGCCAGATTTACCAGATTGCGTGCCACCACAGGTGATTCGCCACCCAGAGCCTGTTTACGGATAGCCAGACCGCGCTCGGTCAGAGTTTGAGCCTCAACCAATAGTCCCATATTGAGCTTTAGCAAAGCAAGATTATTGAGACAGGTAGCTACGTCCAGATGATCCTTACCGCGTGCGCTTTCGACGATAGTCAGGGCTCTTTCGTAAACAGACTTACTCTCATCATATTTACCAAGAGATAGATAGACCAGACCTAGCTCATTGAGATAGCGCGCCACCTCGGGAGCCTCTTTGCCATAGGCTTTTTCGGCGATATCAATTGCCTTTTTGTAGTTAGCCAGTGATTTATCATATTCTCTGGCGTTGTATTGTATTTCGGCTAGACGGCCAACCGCATCAGCGACTTTGGGATGGTCAGCGCCGTAGAGTGTCTGCCTCAGCTCAACTTGACGCGAGGCAGTGGAGAGGGCTTTTTTGTAGGCGCCCATCTCCATATAGTGCTCACTCATGGTATCAAGCACATTGCAAAGCACCATCAAGGCACTGCGACTGGTGCCCTTAGCTGCGTCCAATCCATTGCAAATAGCCAGCGCTCGTTTAAGCTGAGCTTCACCATCATCCATTTTTTCTTGTAAAAAATATAGTTTGGACAGAGGCAATAATGTCTCCACCAGGTCAAACGACTCGCCTCCTTTGGCCACTCTCATATCAAGCGACTTGGTCAAAAGAGACTCAGCTTCGGTCAATCGATCTTGCCTGACGCGCAGCTTAGCCAGCGCTTCCATAGCCTTACAGAGAGCACTGGTATCAGCCCCCTGGTCATAAAGAGCTATATTTTGCTTGAGAGCTTCTTCGGCAGCTTCGTTTTGCCCGAGCTCCTGACAAGCAATACTGACACCCATCAAGCTATTAGAAAGTGCGTCAGTATAGGCGCTACGATCTGCACCTTTGACTTTGGCCAATGCCGCTTTGAGCATATCGCGAGCGGTAGTAAAGCTGGCTAAGCTGTCTTTGCTTTTGCCTTCATAGCGCTGCATCTGGCCGATTTCACTGATACCTTCGGCAAGCTCAAAAACTGTAGCGTCTTTGCCAAGCAATGCCTGAGCCTTTTGCAAATGAGCCACAGCCGGACCATATTTGCCCTGAGCCGCCAGCACATGGGCTAGCTTGAGCAACATGTCACGTCTGAGCTTAAGACCGCTAGCAGTAAGCGAGACACTCTCACTGTCGCCAGAGCCCAGTTCGCTCAGACAGGCTTTGTAATTCTTTTCGGCTTCGCCATAACGGCCCTGACTGGCACAGTTGTCGCCAGCCTCTAAAAAAGTTTTAAAAACCAGACCCTGAGCAAAGCCCGGAGCCTGACAACAGATTAGTAGCGTTGACAGGGCGAGACCCAGCGCAGTGCCTTTTTGGTATTTTCGAGTGAAGCTATTCATTTTGCCGCCTAGTGGTGGGTTGAACATTTCGGGCAGAGGTATCCAAGATGAATAATTCTAATAGTGTAAGCAACAATCTTAATTACGTAATGATTTCGTTATCACCAGCAACCCGGCAAAATTAGGAAAAATCGATTTTTATGGATAAAACTAATGTTGCAAAATCGATTTAAAAGCGCGGGTTTAGCCAATCGTGCCTTCTTGACTTTTGGGAGCTGATAAAATTTCCAGCCTAAGCTAAAGGTAAATTGGGGATTCGTCACATGGCCAAGACAGTTGGAATAGATTTAGGTACAACAAACTCCGTAGTTGCGGTGATGGAAGGTGGCAGACCCACCGTCATCTCAAACGCCGAAGGTGGTCGTACAACACCATCCGTAGTGGCATTTAACAAGGCTGGCGAGCGTCTTTGCGGACTTTTGGCAAGACGTCAGGCTGTAGTTAATCCTACAAATACTATTTATTCGATTAAGCGTTTTGTCGGCAGAAGATTTAGCGAAGTCTCAGAAGAGATGAAAATCGTCTCTTACAAAGTCAAAGAGGCTCCAGATGGCGGTTGCCGCGTCCTAATCGGCGACAAAGACTATAGCCCTGAAGAAATCTCAGCCATCATCCTGCGCAAGCTCAAAGAAGACGCCGAAAAATATCTGGGCGAAAAGGTTACCACTGCTGTAATTACAGTCCCTGCCTACTTTAACGACTCGCAACGTCAAGCCACCAAAAACGCTGGCACCATTGCGGGTCTGGATGTACTGCGGATCATCAACGAGCCTACTGCCGCAGCTCTGGCTTACGGTGTCGAAAGAAAAGACAAAGACGAAACCATCCTGGTATTTGACCTCGGCGGCGGTACCTTTGACGTATCTATCCTGGAAGTCTCTGACGGTCTTATTGAAGTAAAATCCACTTCGGGCGACACCCACCTCGGCGGCGATGACTTTGACCACAAACTGGTGCAATGGATTGGCGAAGAGTTTCTCAAGACCGAATCAATCGACTTGCGCAAAGATCCTCAAGCACTGCAAAGACTGACCGAAGCAGCGGAAAAAGCCAAAATTGAACTTTCGCAAGTAACTGAAACCAATATTTCACTGCCATTTATCACTGCCAACGAATCCGGTCCCAAGCACCTCGACATGAAGCTGACCAGATCTCGCTTTAACGAACTCACCCATGACCTCGTTGAGCGCTGCAAGACCCCAATCGAGCAAGCTCTCAGCGATGCCAAACTAACCTATAACGATATCGACGAAATCGTCCTGGTAGGCGGCTCCACTCGTATACCGGCAGTCAAAGACCTGGTCAAGAGCCTGACTGGTGGCAAAGAACCCAACCAGAGCGTCAACCCCGATGAGGTTGTAGCTGTAGGGGCAGCATTGCAAGCTGGCGTACTGGCTGGCGAAGTATCCGACCTTGTCCTCCTCGATGTCACACCACTATCGCTTGGTATTGAGACCATGGGCGGCGTATTTGCCAAACTAGTCGAGCGCAATACCACTATCCCATGCCACAAAACCCAAATGTGCTCTACTGCTGAGGACAATCAAGCAGCAGTTGATGTCTATATCTTCCAGGGCGAAAGAGCCATGGCCAGAGACAACAAAAAACTGGGCAACTTCCGCCTCGATGGCATCCAACCTGCTCCCAGAGGCGTGCCGCGCATCGAAGTATCTTTTGATATTGACGCAAACGGCATAGTCCAGGTCTCAGCTAAGGACCTAAACTCCGGCAAGGAGCAAAAGGTAACCATCACAGCCAGCACCAACTTGACCAAAGAAGACATCGACAGACTGGTGCGCGAAGCCGCTGCCAATGCTGAAGAAGACCTCAAAGTCAAAGCCATGGCCGACCTGCGCAACGAAGCAGATGGTCTTATCTATATGGTCGAAAAACACATCAAAGAAAATGCTGAAGCCCTGAGCGATGAAGTCAAAGACAAAGGTCATGAACTAATCGCCCAGCTGCGCAAAGAAACCTCCGAAAACGCTGAAGAGAAGCAAATACGCGACACCATGGACAAAATCCGTGGTCACATCGTCGTACTCGACCAGGAAGCTAATCAATATAGAAGTACCAAAGCTGACGAAAAAGCCAAGGAAGAAGCTGCTGCTAAAGAAGCAGAAGCAGGCACTGAGGATAGCGAACAGCCAAAAGCTGGGGAAGAAGGCGAAGCCTCTGACAATGGTAATGGCACTGGCGATGCATCAAGCTCTGAGCCCAAAGACTCAGAACCAGCCGAAACCATCTAGTTGCCAACAGAGAGTCCGGCTTTGTTCTATAATGAACCCCAGATTTTTGTAGGCAGAATTTAAACCTGCCCTAAAAATCTGGCGGCTCAAGTTAGGTACGATACACGCAACTGCAAACAGGGTTATAGTCCTGAGAGGAAGCAATGAAAATCGTCAGTAGAAAAGTCGTAGCGCTATCCTGCTTGTCTGTCCTTGCCTCTTATACAGGCGCTGTCAATCTGACAAGTCAAGTACAGGCCCAGCCCGGGCGCGTCAGATCGACTAGCATGGACAAAATCCCCTGTGTGCGCTGGTATGACGAAAAAGCCGACAACAAAGCCGTGCTCTTTTGTATCCATGGTCTTGGTCTGCACAAAGGCACCTATGAAGAATTTGGTCAGGAGATGGCCAGACGTGGGCTAATAACCTATGCCATCGACGTACGTGGCTTTGGCACCTGGACCCAAAAACAAAGAGACGCTCAACTAGACTTGAATGGCGCACTGGCCGACATCAGACGTGCTCTTGCCGACATCAGACGCATGCATCCCAACATGCCAATCATCCTCCTGGGCGAATCAATGGGTGGAGCAATTGCTATCCATTCCGCTGCGCAAAACCCAGAACTAGTCGATGGCATTATCTCATCGGTACCAGCTGGCGATCGTTTTAGCAATGTAGACGATGGACTTAAATTAGGCTTTCATGCGCTCTTTGGTGGCTTTGATAAACCGGTCGATATCGGACCGATGATTGTCGGTAAAGCCACAAACAAAGACGATCTACGCACAAAATGGCTGAGTGACCCGCTCTGCCGTACCAAACTTTCACCCAATGAGCTTTTGACCTTTAAGTCATTTATGGACAAAAACTTTGACTGTGCCGGTCAAGTCAAAACCTGTCCAGTACTCTTTATCCAGGGCTGCAAGGACAAGCTTGTCAGACCAGCTGGCACATGGAAGTTATTCGACTCACTCTCTACTCCCAACAAAGAGCTGGTCATGTCTACTTCTGCCGAGCACCTCATTTTTGAGCAAGGTCAATTTAGTCAGGGCGACCTGGCCTTTGTCACCAAATGGGTCGACAAATCGGTCCTCCATAGAGCCAGCGAAGCCGACATCGCCCAGGCCAATAAAGATGCCGATGCTGCTAAAAAGTCTGAAGAAGACAAAGCCAGAGAAAAACAAGAATTAGAAAAGCTGGCATCAATAGCCCCTATTGTCCATGCCAAAAAACCGCAAATAACCGAAAAATCAATCCCCACGCTGGAAGCTCAATCACAGGCAATCAGCTACTGGATTGAGCTATTTCGCAACGGCAAGGTTTACCGCTGCAACAACAAACTAGCATTTAAATCAGGTGATGCCATACGCTTCCATGTCATCCCTCAAACTGATGGTTATGCCTACATCTTGATGAAACAGGGTAGCAGCGGCAAAAAAGCCATACTCTTTCCATCAAAAGACACAGGCACCAATAACTTCCTCAACGCTGGAGTAGACTATCCGCTGCCTTACACTGACTGGCTTACCTTTGATAGCAACCCTGGTGTAGAAAAAGTTAGCTTGATGTTTAGCAAACACAAAGTAGCAAACGAAAGCGAACTCACCGATAAAGCACAGCTCACAGCCTTTATCTCAGACGATATGTCGGGAGCAAAAGACCTGGTACCCACCCGTATGCAGCTATCCTGGGACGATCCTACTCCTGTGATTTTGCCAGACCAGCTCAGCGCCAACGAAAAATTAGCCCAGAACAAACCTGCCACCACTTCTAATGGCAGCCTTGTCAAAGTCACCTTTAACGATCCCAGTGGCATGCTTGCCGTAGATGTGGCTCTGGCTCACCAGTAGCAAAGGAGATTGTCGTCCTCATGGCACTTACAAAAATTGCCCTCGGTAATGCCGCGCGCAAAGTGACCCTGCTTATCCTTGGTGTGACCGCGGTCACAGCCCTGCCTCTGGCGGCCTTTGCCAAAGACAATACAGATATGACAGCTCCAGCTAAGGGTGTTGAGTGGACTAAAATCCAAGATCTCAATCCCAACGCTACTGCCACCAACCGCCCCATCAAACAAAAATGGGCTGTGGTAATTGGTGCAGCTAAATTTAAAGAGCCACGCCTCAATGGCATGGACTCCAAGATGGATATCGCTGCTCGTAATTTTGTCACCTACCTAAAAGATCCAAACGGTGGCAGATTTCCCGAGAGCCACGTCAAAGCTCTGATTAACTCAGAAGCAACCAGACAAAATATTGTCACCAACTTAAGTAAAGGTTGGCTCGGTAGCTTGGCTGGACCAGACGATCTAGTAGTTGTCTTTATTTCTACACATGGCTTTCCCACTACTGATGGTGGCACTTATCTCAGTGCTTACGACTGTGCACTGGATAACGTCTACTCGACCTGTATCTCGATGCAGGGTCTGATGGACACGCTCAAACAAGACGTCAAAACAGACCGCATCGTCATGGTGATTGAGTCCCCATACAGCGGTGCAGCCGAACTCACCGCAGGAGCCAAGGCGCTCTTTAAGGGCACAAGCATCGACCTGGACAAAGTAGTACTGGGCAAGGGGTTTATCATTCTTTCTTCCAGTAAGCCAGATCAGATGACCTGGGGCAATTCGTTTAGTAACAATCTAATCGAAGCACTCAAGTCCAAAGACGGTATGGTGCCTCTGCAAGAAGCATTTGCTATTGCCCG
The DNA here is from genome assembly GCA_016718315.1 of Candidatus Obscuribacter sp. Lineage (GTDB taxonomy): Bacteria > Cyanobacteriota > Vampirovibrionia > Obscuribacterales > Obscuribacteraceae > Obscuribacter. Next base: position 786,151 of record JADKDV010000001.1, read on the forward strand.
GGAAAAAACCGAGTATGACACCGGCACTGGTAATGCTGCCACCAAAAAGCAAACACCAACCTTTAAGAGTGACTGGAAAGGCAATGACATCGTCCTTGGTGCTCCGACACTCGGCGATGTCAAAGAAATACCAGACAATGTCCTAAACTTTGTCGCCGCCGAATCCCACTATCTAAAGGCTAACAATGCAGTCAGCCAGGGCGATCTAGACGGCGCCCTCAAAGAATACGAAGCAGCCTTTGCTGTCGATAACACCTATGCTGATGCTATCGGTGACTGGGGCGCAGTCCTGGCTATCAAAGGTGACTGGGCAGGAGCTGCCGCCAAATACCAAAAAGCTATTGAACTGAGACCCCGTGACGCTCTATTTAGAGCCAATTACGCCCGTGTCTTGACCAAACTGGGTCAAAGCGAAGAATCAATCAAGCAACTGGAAACAGCCTACCAGCTCAATCCTAAAGACCGCATCATCTTGAGTGCTCTATCGGGCAAATGCATCGAAGCAGGCAATTTTGATAGTGCCATCAATTTGCTGGAGCAGGCTACTTTTCTCTTCCCTCAGTCAGCTCAGATGCAAGACAAACTGTCTTATGCCTACGCCCGGGCTGGTAACTACAACCAGTCTCTGGCACACGCTAGAGAAGCACTCAAACTCGATCCCAAACTGGTATCAGCAAAAATCAATCTAGGCTCGGCTCTACTGGTCAAAGGCAACTGCGAAGAAGCCAACAAAGCCTACAAAGAAGGCACTGAGTTAGATCCCAAAAACGCTGACGCGCACTTTCTACTGGCTAGTACTCTAGAGCGCCTCGGGGACACCGCCGGTGCCAAAAATGAGCTATCTGCTTTTATGGCACTGGTGCCAACGAGCGATCCTCGCGTGAGTAAAGCCAAAGAAAAACTAGCGACCCTAAAGTAGCAGCTTAAATCGAAGGAAACTGCACCGAATTGCCGCCTGCACTGAGACCGGCTTTAAGTCCTTCTACAGTGATAGCAATCAGTTGATCGGGTTTTTCGATGCCTTCCTCAAGGCTAGCACCGCCCACAGTGACAGTGGCAAATATGGTGGTATTGCCCAGGTCGACGCCAAGATTTTCCATCTTGGTACGGATACGTTCAGCGGCTATCTCGGCACCTGCCCGTGGTGTCTCTGGCAGTATCACGCCAAAGCTATCATCGCGACAGCGCCCAGCCACATCCACATCACGCACACAACCCAGCAAAGCACGCCCACAAGCTAAAATCACAGCGTTTTCGCCGGGCATACCATGATGGTCCAGCACCCGATCCAGTCTGTCTACAGTGACAAACAAAAGTGACAAAGGTCTTTTATAGCGGATCGCACGCTTGGTCTCGTAATTGAGGCGCTTATAAAAAGACCAGAAGTTAAAAGAATTGAGATCAAGCAATGCCCGCCTTTCAACTTCTTCATCAGAAAGTGAAGGGTCCTCAATGTAGCGGTCAGCAAATAGCTTGGACTGCTCTTGCGGTATCTCAAAATCAGGAGTCTCGCCCAGAGACCAGGGAAACTGATTATTACGCGCTCTCAGCTCAGCCAGGCGCTGCTGAAAAAGTCTTTCGCGTTCTTCTCTTTCGCTCAGTCTTTTTTGCCTGTCGTTACTCATGGTCCTTTACCTTTGCTTTCATCTGCATTGCAAATGAGCTTTCTGTGCGCTCATCCTCCATATATTTTGAGACCATATTTTGCTCCACATCATGAGCCATAATCAAAGAAGAATTGAGAGCACTACCAAACTTTTGTTCGAGTGCTCTAAACATCAGCTCACTACCATCAAGCAAAGACTCATGGATCCAGGCGACCTGATATTTTTCGGCTTCTTTTTTAAACTCTGCACTGTGTTGCTTATTGTTTTCCCAGTATTGGCGGGCAAACGCCGCTCTCACTTTGTAGGGTATATACGTCGACCGCGAAGCCGCCAGGTTTTGCTCTTTGCCAGCAACAAAGTCTCGATACGCCAGAGCAAAATCAGCCTTAGACGATGCTGGTATAACACGGTAAGGTGACTTAAAAGTACGCGGGTCGCGCCCACAAATCCAACCATCTACCAATATCTTGTCAGCATCTCTAGCCACAGCTTCGACTTCAGCATGGGTTACCTGCTCGCCCATGACCCGTGCTTGATTGGCTTCCTTTTTGAGCAAAGCATCATTGGCAGCCTTTTGAGCCTGACCATCTTTAGTGCTTACATCTCCTTGCCCGTCCTGCACAGAGCAGCTTGACAAGGCGCAAGCAAAAATCAACCATAAAACGCATAGCTTAACCATTTAGCTTTAACCACAGTCTGAGGTAATGCAAATGATAAACTAAGCCATCCCAGGGGGCACAGACAGTGTCAACCTTTTGCAAAGCATTAAGGATACTATGGCTGAAAATTTGATTGATACCCCTTACAAACCTGGACAATGCGTTATGTGCAAAGTCGAGGGCATCGAGCCAGGCGGTTATAGCGCCGTCATCATGGGCACTGTACCGCCCTCAGCATCAGGGGCAGGCAAATCCCACGTACGCGCCTTTTTACCGAGCTCTGAGACGCTCAAAATCGGTCAGACAGTACCTGCCACATTTGTCTGCATGCACAATAGCCGTGCACTCATGACATTTGCCTACATGATGGGCACCACCGAAAAAATCCAGAAAAGCACCGCTCCAGACGACGAGAACGCTTTTGCGATTTGGGTCGACAGCTACCCATCCAGTCAAAAAACAAGACGCGCCATTGACCTTATCATGCCAGCTCTGTCGGGCAAACTATTGCACGAACTAAAATGCTCACAGGCTGTCATCCACAAACTATTTGACGAGCTAACGCTAGCAAACTTTACCGGCTGTATCAAAGCCCGCAACGAAGTCAAAAAGTCACGTAGCGCCATGATCATCATCAATGGCCGCGTATGTGGTGCCATCTATGGTCGCAAAGACGCACATGAGACCTTTGCCGTACAGCAAGCACTCAAGCTGATGCGCGAAGACATGTGCGAAGAAGAAACATTTTTGCAAGTCTACGAACTACCGATCGCTGTAGTCTACTCAATGTCAGCACTCTTTTTGGGATGCCCAATACAACGCGTGCAAGGCGACTCTATCTCTAACTACATCGACACATCACTGATGTCAATGTCGCTTGCCAGTGAGACCGGCTGCCTCACTTACTCAGCTGATGGTAAACAAACAGACTCACTTATATTTGTGCACGAGGGTACACCTTTTGCCGGCTACGAAATAGAAACACAAAAACTAATCGAAGACGTTGATGTCCTCATTGGTGAAATCAAAACAAAAGAAGAAGGACAGATGGAAGCCCACTTGTTGCCCGAACAATTGCTCTCAGACTCAGTCAAGCTCGGCTACAAACTGCAAGACGATGGCGCAGAGCAAGACGATAGCGCGGCGCAAGCAGACAGTGAAGAATTAACGACACGTCAAATACATCAGTCCGATGACTTTATCGTCGATCTCGATAACAATGGCGTCGCATTTGTCTGGTTTAACTGCCAGAGCCGTGCTAACACTCTAGGCACCAACACACTGCACCAGCTCAAAACAATAGTCAATCTATTGCAAACCGATGACTCCATCAAAGGTGTTGTAATTGCTTCTTCTAAGCCAGACCACTTTGTCTTTGGTGCAGATCTCCACGAGATCATGAGCTTTGACTCTTACGAGCAAGCTTACACGCTATCCTCCGAGGGTCAGCTCACATTTAACGACATTGCCGCCCTCAAAAAGCCAGTCGTAGCAGCCATCCACGGCGCCTGCCTGGGAGGCGGTCTGGAGGGAGCGCTTTGCGCTCATCGCAGAGTAGCAGCCACCGATGCCAACACACTGATAGGTCTGCCAGAGGTCAAAATCGGGCTGATGCCAGGACTGGGTGGCACACAGAGATTGCCCCAGCTCATAGCTGTCAAATCAGCACTAGAATTTATCCTCACAGCCGAGCCAGTATCCGCTGAGAGAGCCTTTGAGCTTGGTATAGTGCAAGAACTCACCACTAAAGAGCAACTCTTTGACAGAAGCCGCGCTCTTGTAATGGAGCTTATAAACGGCACCGCCCCTGAAGTCAAAGCCAAAGAAGCGGAAAAGCCAGAAGTGCTCAAAAAGCTTTTTGCCACCATGGAGCGCTCATTTAGAATCCGCTTCAAAGGCCATTATCCAGCCCCGCTCAAGGCAATCGAAGCGGTCAAACTATCCCAAGAAAGCGACATGATGGCTGGTCTTGATTTTGAAGCAAGATCCTTTGCTGGGCTATCAGTTGAAGGCACATCGCGCAACTTGATTCAAATATTCTTTTCACAGGACTTTATCTCGCGCTCAGCCGCCAGACAGGCCGAAAAGCACTATCCTAAACCACCGGCTATTTTGGGTATTGTCGGCAGTGGCATCATGGGCAGCGAGCTAGTCAAAGTGGCAAGACTGGTAGCACCAGATATGCAGTTTAGAGTAAAGAGCACCACGGCAGAGCGTGCCGCCGACTTTAAGAGTCACTACGCAGACGACGACAAAGTCCAAACATCCGATGACCTCGCTATCCTCGCCGACGCCGACCTGGTTGTGGAGGCAATAGTCGAAGACACCGAGCAAAAACAAAAGATGCTGGCCGCAATCGAAAAGCATGTCTCTGATGAATGCACCATTGCCACTAACACTTCGTCACTGGAGCTAATTAAGCTCGGTCAAGAAATGCGCAAACCAGACCGTTTTGTTGGTCTGCACTTCTTTTATCCTGTGGACAAGATGCAGTGCGTGGAAGTAATCAGCCATCCCAGTAGCTCAGCAAAATCTGTAGCCAAAGCTATTTCTCTTGTCACGGCAATGGGAAAAACCCCCATCAGTGTCAAAGACAGCGCTGGATTTTTGGTCAACCGCCTGCTCTGCACCCACTTGCTAGAAGCAGCAAGACTGCTCGATGACGGCGTACCACTCAACTGGATTGAAGATGCCGCTGTTGCCTACGGCATGCCCATGGGACCTTTTACATTGATAGATACTCTGGGCTTGCATCTATGCTTTAGCGTGGCTGATCAGCTACAAGAAGCCTTTGGTGAACGCTTTATCAGTGCTCGCACAAAAGACATCACAGCCAAAGAAAATCTCGACGGCAAAGCCGGTGGCAAGGGCATCTATCTCTGGGACGAGAGCGGGCGCAAACTAAAAGTAAATGACCATTTTTTGGCAGTCTCCGACCTCAAACTCTCAGACGCAAAACCAAGCGAAGAGCAAGTGCAGCAAATTCAAGACCAGCTATTTTTGCCGGTCCTGGACGAGGCGGCACGCTGCCTGGAAGAAAAAGTAATCCGCAAACCTAGAGAGCTAGATCTAGCGATGGTTGTGGGCACTGGCTACCCGGCTTTTAGAGGCGGTCCGCTGCGCTATGCCGACCAGTTGGGCATAGGCACAGTACTTGAGCGCCTTAAGAAGGTCTATGAGCTTTCTAAATCAGCTCCCAATCGCCAGCCAAGCAAATTGCTGCTGAGCATGCAGGAGAGCGGACGCCGGTTTTACTCCTCCAAAGAGTAATCCTACGAAGGTTTGGCAAAAATAAACCAAATAACATTTGACACCGACTTGGTGCCGTCTTATTGTTGACATATAGAAATATAAACAAAAACGAAAACCGGTAACCCTTTTTTCGAGTTCGTTCCACCCCCCTCCCCAAGAGGGCAACCTTGTTGCGACCAAATCTACATCTCCGAGGAGATGCCTCATGGAAGAAATAATCTGCATGTGCTCGCTGCCAGTACTCTATGCCATGTCTTTTGGCATTAGTCGCATCATTGATGTGGCTCTAGAGCAGCGGTGGCCTACTTAGGCCGCCTACTTACTACGATCTACTACTTACTCAATAGGTGCTTACTACCTACTAAGATCTAATAAGTGCTTGCTCATTGCTTAGTTACTACTCACCAGGTACTCACTACCTAGTTATTGCTTATTTACTGCTCGTTTGAGATTACGGTACTGATACTACAATCTTGCCCTTTTGTTGATTAGACTCCATGTACTCATGGGCCTGAGCCAGCTTTTTAAAGGCAAACACTTTGTCGATGACTGGCACCAGAGAGCCGTCAGCCAGACCGTCGTAGATATATTTTTGCCCTTGAGCCATACGCTCAGGATCTTCTGTCACCTGGAACATCGTATAACCGCTCACGCTAAGACCCTTTTTGAGCGCAATCTGAAAAGGAAAAACTGTAGTCTCAAGCGATAAAGCACCATAGAGATAGATTTTGCCCTCGTGCGCTGCGGCACGGGCTAGTGGCACAAGCATCGGTCCGGCAATTGCATCAAATATGATATCAACACCCTTGCCGCGAGTGATTATTTTGCACTCGGCAACGATGTCGCTCTCATCAGTAACAATCACATGATCGGCACCAGCCTCCAACAAGCTATCTCTTTTGCTAGCACTCCTAGTGGTGGCAATGGCGATACCACCCTCCCTTTTGACTATCTGAATAGCCGCAAATCCAACTGAGCTGGAAGCAGCCGTAATCAATACAAATTGCCCAGACTTGAGACCAGCCTGCTGGATCAGTGCACCATAGGCGGTGAGATACTGCATCCAGATAGCCGCAGCTTGCTCGTCGGTAAGATGATCAGGATAAATAGCCAGACTCCTGGCGGGCACAATAGCGTGCTCACCATAGACGCCATATTTTGTCTGCGAAAAACACGGAATCGTACTTACTTTTTGACCGACGGTAAAACCTGTGACACCCTCACCGATAGCCTCAATAACCCCACTGGCTTCGTAGCCAATGCGACTGGGGAAAGTGGGTTTTTCTAAATATAATCCCTGACGTAAAAGCACCTCAGCCCGGTTAAGACCAAGGGCATGCACTTTGATACGCACCTCGCCAGCGCCAGGCTCTGTAAGAGGCACTTTATCAAAACGCAAAACAGAGGCATCCCCTGTCTCATGGAAGCGCACGCAAATTGATTGTGTCACCATCTAACTATCTGCCTCAGTCATGTCTTAATTTGCCGCTCAAATTGCACATATCCAGCAAAAATATCAGCTGGCAAAAGGGAGTGGGCAAATTATAGTCTAAAATACCAGCATATAATCGCTCACAGCAGGTAATACCATTGAGTCAGCCAAATAGTAATAACAAAGTCGTTGTGGTAGGCAGCCTCAGCATGGATCTGGTGCTGACTGTACCGCGTCTACCAAAAATCGGTGAGACTTTGCAGGGACAATCCTTTAATACATTTGTCGGTGGCAAGGGTAACAATCAAGCTCTCGCAGCAGCCAGACTGGGCGCCAGAGTAGCAATGCTGGGACAAGTGGGTGACGATGAATACGGCAAGATAGTACTCGACAATCTCAAGCAAAACAATGTAGACACTAGCCACATGCTGGTGGACAAAAACGTTGGCACTGGTATAGCCAATATCTGGGTCGGTCCCGACGGCTCCAATAGCATAATTATTATTGCCAACTCAAATGGTACTCTCAGCCCCAAGCATGTAGAGCAGTGCCAGACCATGCTGGACAACTCCAAAGTACTGCTACTGCAGCTCGAGATACCCATGGAGACAGTGGTGGCGGCAGCCCATGCAGGCAAAGCCAGAGGGCTGACAGTGGTCCTCAATCCAGCGCCTGCGCCAGCAGACGGCAAACTCTCCTCAGAGCTACTCCATCTAGTCGATGTCTTTGTGCCCAATGAGACCGAGGCACAATTACTTACAGGCATACTCCCTGATGACAATGACAAGGCAGTGTCCTGTGCAGCAGCCCTGATAGCAATGGGTCCAAAAGCAGTCATCCTAACCCTTGGAGACAGAGGTGCACTGGTACTGCAAAAAGGTGGCAAGCCTGAGTTTATATCGTCGCACAAAGTAAAAGTAGTAGACTCCACCGCTGCGGGAGATGCCTTTGTCGGTGCGCTAGGAGCCAAGCTCGCAGATGGCGAGTCACTGACCGAATCAGTGCGCTATGGCTGTGCCGCCGGGGCACTAGCCTGCACCGTATCTGGTGCGGCTCCATCGCTACCAACAGCAGCTGCTTTAGAATCATTGCTGGTGAGCAGCAGGTAATTGAGTAGCAATTAGTTGAGCAGCAACTACTTGAGCCGCAGGTAATTGCGCAGTAACTACTTGAGCAGCAGTTAGAGCGGCAGCAACTAAATTTGCTTACCCTCGGCAAAATTTGTCTGATAATGGGTAAGAAGTAGTAGCAATACCTGAGACAAAAATAGTTGATGCCATTGGTTAACAGGCGATTTGGGCTCTTACTTGTGCTTGCACTAGGTATCTCTAGTCAGCAGCTAATGCTGCCTAAAGCAGCTCTAGCAGAGGATATGACCAAGACTATTTTTAAGCAAGCAGACTCTGCTGAGATACACGGCGATAACGCCGGCTCAATTAAACTCTACTTGCACTTGATTGACACGATAGGCAAATCAGATCCAACAAGTCCTCGTATACTGAGAGCCAGAGCGCGTATCGCCAGGTTGCATCTACTGGAACATGAGTACGACGAGGCAACACCTTACGTCAAAAGTATACTAATAGCACCTCAGTCGAGGGTATCAGAAGACCCTGAGTTGATGGTTGATATCGACGACCTCTCTGACGCCTACTTGCGCTATCAAAAGGACCCTGTAAACGGCTACAACAGCCTGGTACGCTCATACAAATTGCGCTGCTTTATCAATCCAAAGCATCCTCATTTGCCTGAGACTTATCAGAGTTTTGCACGTTATGAGCAAGCGCACGGCAACTTTGATAAAGCCATTGAATGGTTGCAAAAGGCAGTGGCTATCGAGAGCACTTATCCACCTCAAAAGTTGGAGAGGTACGTGCACGACATGACGATGATCTATGCCATCTATCAACAAAAGGGTGACAACAAAGCGGCTGAGTCTGTGATGCGTGATTGCCTCGCTGTATGTGTAAAGAGCAAATGCGCTGACTATCTCAAAGGTCAGACGTATCTAAACATTGGCTACGCCTTGATGAAGCAAAAGCAGTACGAAAAAGCAGACGAAAACTTTAAGCTGGCAGGAGAAAATCTCAAAAGTTGCCCGCCACAATACAGCTATATATGTAGTGTCCTGGAAGCGCGTGTGCGCGAAAACAATGCTTGGCGCACTAAGCCTGCTGGCAAAAAAGCAGGCACCTGAGTAAGTTTGCTGACCCAGTTTGCTAAACCAAAAACTTCTATTGCGCTGCTTTGCGGTAAGCGGCTATTTCCGCTGGATTAGGCAGTGTTATCTGTGCCCCTTCGCGAAGCGGTGTGACACCGACTGCTGGCGCCGGGAGCACGTAGCGGGTATTTTTGCGCACAATTAGTGGCGCTAGATTTTGGTCCTGCAATTGAGATATGGCGACTGACTCTGCCGTGTCGCCCGGCTTGACAGTGTAGAGATATTTGGATTGGCGCGATGCGCCCAACAACAAGTCTGCAGTGCTGGATGCGGCGGTAGTTGATTGGGAATCAGAAGTAGATGATGAAATAGTAGCTTGCTGTTCCTCGTCCTCCTCGGAGAGCGTCTCCTCCAGGGCATCAATAGCAGGATTGACATAACGCTTGCGTTTGGTCGATGTGGTGTCGGTTGGCTCGGCGAGCAGTTGACCGTCGTCCACATCCGTTATCGGCTTTATGTGGTCGTCTGGTTCCAACGAATTTGTTGAAGGCGCGCTCTGAGGCTTGGCGTCATTAGCCTTATCGCTTTGTACCTTGTCACTTTGGGACCTGGCGTCTTGCACCTTATCACTTTGAGCTTTGTCGCTCCATACCTTAAGAGGCACAGTGGCAGCTTCCTGAACTTTGCTTTCTTCAAAGCGCGGCACCCGATGCCCTGGCACAACCTTTTGACCGCCATAGGTGCCATCAGGCAGGTGCAGACGGATCTCTGGTCTAGCGACGCGCGCAGTCGGCGCACCGTCGTCTTTGATTATCGTTGTATTCTCAACCTGGGAGGCTATCTTAATGCCCTTTAGCCCGGTCGGTAAAAGCAGCGGTATGAGGCGACCAGTGTCAAAATGCGGGCTCAAGTCCGGTACCTTGCCCCACTCCGCCTTAACGACACGCTCCGCGCCAGCAGCAGGAGGGCGTGCAGAGCTATCTGGTTTTACTATGGCAACGGATCTCGTATCTGGTTTAGTCTCTGGTTTGGTCTCTTGTTTGGCATCTGGCTTGGTCCCCGGTTTGGTCTCTGATTTGGTTTCAGATTTGATATCAGAACCGATTTTGCCTTCTACCTTTGCTCCAGGCTTAGAGTCACTGGTTGATTTTGCTTCTGGCTTTGCGCCGAACCTGTCATCACTGGAGGTCTTTGCCTCTGGTCTGGCGCCGGATTTGGAAGATTGCGCATCACCCTTTGAGCCAACATTATCCTGCCGTTTACCAGCCGACGATGACTTTATCTCTATATCTTTGAGTACAAAACTCAATCTGGGCCCTGTGGCAGCTGATTTTTGAGTCTGTCTACCGTCGGCAACATCGGTGCGCGGCTCAGGACGCAACCTCATAATCTGCTCAGCGATATTGTTTAAAATCGGTATGCCCATCATCCGTGACGAGACGGTCTGCTCCGCACGCGGAGCACGACTGCCGTCAACAAAACGGTCGGCTCCCTTAGGCGCAATTTTGTCACTAACTTGAGAGTTTGGTTTGTCAAACGGCTTACCTTTTTCTCCTAAAGGAGCATTGGTCCTGTCAGTGGACTTGGCGCTCTTTTCGCCCGGTTGAACCGTAGATCTATCTCCGACCTTAACCTGTGTATTGTCCCAATTCCTGACTTGTGTCTTATCCGAATTTTTGTCTGAAATGAGCAAGCCTGTTTTATCGCCGGGCTTGGTGTTTTTTTCCGTCAATGGAGCCCCTGGTTTATCGCCTGGTCTTTTGTCGGACGTTGGCATCACTGGCTTATCGCTTGGTCTCTTATCGGCAATTGCCATCCCAGGTTTTTCACCAGACTTATTGATGCGCTCATTGATTTTGTCCGCGAGGTTGTTGAGCAAAGCGTTCCTGCCCGATAGTGGTAAGCCGCTAGCACCCTTCTCTCCAGCTCTATCACCAGGCTTAGCACCAAACTTGCCGTCTAGTTTGCCCTCGAGTTTAGAGTCAGACTTGCCATCGAGCTTGTTACCAGTCTTGGCGTCGGCGCCTTCGGAGCGTCTTGCGCCACGAGCGTCTTTGTCAGATTTGCCAACAAAACCGTCAATTGTAGACAGTTTACTGCTGATACCTTTTAACTCACCGTTGGGCAATAATCCTGCCACCGGATTACGAACGCCAGCAAGCGGAGCTTTGGCGTCGGTAATTTTGTCGACGTTAGCTTTGCCATCTAAGCTTTGGGGCAGCCTACCAGTAGCGGACTTTGAATCCCCTGGAGCATGGCTGCTAAAGTCAGATTTGTAGGCGCCTCGCGCCTCAGAGGACGCCGCGCGCGAGACTGAATTTGTCTCTGCTGCGCGAGCAGAATCTCCAACTAGATTGGTTGACTTAGGCTGCTCGGCTGCCGCAGAGGGCTTAGTCTCTGGAGCCGTGGAGATTGCCTTTGTCGCATCGGCAACACTGGCTGTTTTGCCTTGCTCCTTAGGTGTAGACTCTCGATTAAAAGCTGCGACTAACGGCGAGGCAGCTGCACCTGAGACCAATGGACTCGAGGCAGCCACATCGCCTTGAGGAGCCGACTTGGTCTGATTAGAGGTAGCTTCTGCGGGCTTGACCGGCTCAGTAATACCATGGATCTGCTTAGGCGTAGACTGCTCTGTAATCGCTGATACAGCAGGTATTCCGGCTCGTTGGGCATCAGGTGCAGCTAGGTGTTCAGATGCTTTTGCTACCAAGCCTTGATTGCTGAGAAGTGCTTGAGGGTTAGCCTGTTGAGTGGCTTCAGGAGATTTTGGAGCGTCAGTAGGCTTCGATAAATCCGTAGGTGTCTTACCTTCCAACAATTGCTTAGCAACAGCACCTATGGGTTGGAAGCCTTTGTCACCGATAGTCGAGCCTGGAGTGGCTGGAGTTGTTTGGTCTGACTCGGCGGTTGTTGAGGCTTTAGAATCGCCGGGTTTAGATGTGTCGGAAGTTGAGTGAGTTTTTTCAGGACCGTTTCCGACCGGCTTAGACGTGTCTACCTCAAGAATGTCGAGAGAATTTAATGGCTTAGCATTGGAATTCTTTCCTGAATTGCTGACAACAATTGCCGCCTCAAAATTTCCGCCTCCGGACTTGTCTCCTGGCGAAGAGTAACATTTCTGAGAAAAGCGTCTGGGGTACATATGACACTGAAATGCCTATTGACACACTTGTTACACCCAAATAGGCATTGTTCCTAACGCTTAAGTTTTATGGATTTGCCAGCCAAGGCCAAATCATAAATTCGCTTAAAATCTGCATTATCAGGGCTTAGTAAATGCGCTTCCTGTAGATCCGACACTACTTCACTTTTGGTGAACTTACCTAGTTCATTTTTGGAAATAGCTCTGTAAAAAAAGGCAGACGAGTCATTGGGAAACCTAACTAAGACTTCGTTGCATTTTTTCACGCACTCATCATAGTGACGCGCCATGCATAAGTTCGCCAATAACGCATCATTAGAATCCTGAAAATCGGCTCCAAGGTCAATAGCTCTTTGACTGGCCTTCAATGCCTGCTCATAGCGCTTAGTTTCATAGTAAACACGCGCCAAATGTGCATATAAAGCAGCAAAAGACCGATTCAATGAAATTGCTTTCAAAAGGTCCTTCTCTGCTAAGTCATATTTTTTGAGATAACCATAGGCACCGCCGCGACTCGCATATCCACGATAGTTGTTAGGATTTTCACTGATAAGTCTATTTCCAACCCTGATTGCTTCAAGACACTCAGCCTCGGTTTTACCATGAGCAACAGACGCAAAAAACGAAAGGGTCAAAGTCGCAACCAATGCACAGACCAACAATCTGGAACTCATCGAAAGCACATCCTCAAAAATATTAGAACTCTCATTATACAACGGGACTCTTGGACTCAGTTACAACTAAGGGAGCTTGAACATTGACGCATAGAAGGAACACTTTGTGCCAAGAGCAATCCTATGAAAATGAAGAAGAATAAGAGTATTTGTTCAAACCAATCTTTCCTACAGCACTAAGCGAGCACCGCCGGTAGTCTCACATACTCTTGCACACTAACACTGCAAATACACGGTAAGTCAGCAGCAAGCAGTGCGATGGTCCATATAACTTGCACGCCCATAACCTAAGAAGTCGCACCCAAATTCCGGATGGCTATATAGCCGTAGCAGTGGGCTCAAGTACCGCAAAAATTTCTTTTATCTCGGCAGCGCGCGCAAAGCGCATCGCAGGGTCCTTTTGCAATGTACACAAAAGCAGCCCTGTAATTTCTGGTGATAGCTCTAGATGTGACACAGGCGCGGGTGCTGGTGTATTAACATGACTGGTCAAAATGTCATAAACACCGCCGCTATTAAATGGCGGATATCCTGTGACACATTCATAGATAATGCAGCCCAGCGCATAGATATCGGTGCGGTAGTCTACATCCTTGCCCATGCACTGCTCTGGGCTCATGTAGGGAGGACTGCCGTGGCATTCTCCTGTCTGGGTCAGCTTGAGAGCCGACTGACCATTCTCATCATCAATCATTTTGGCTAGACCAAAGTCTACAACTTTGACCGACCACTCACCGCTGTTGAGCTTGCGGCACATGATATTAGAGGGTTTGAGGTCGCGGTGCACGATACCTTTGTCATGAGCGTGAGTAAGAGCATCGCAGAGCTGGCTCACTATCGCCACAGTATCCGGTGGGTTGAGAGTCCTTGTCTCAGCCAGGAGGTCAGCTAGAGAGCGCCCTGAGGCGTATTCCATAGCAAGAAAGGCCTCACCATTAGCGCTAAAACCAAAATCCTGCACCGCCACGATATTAGGGTGATCAACGGCAGCGAGTGCCTTGGCTTCTTGCTGAAATCTCTTAATACCAACAGTGGTGCTGGAGACAGCAGCGTTTAAGACTTTTAGTGCCACCATTTGATCGAGATACTTATGACGAGCCTTGTAGACGCGCGCCATGGCGCCCTCTCCAATTGACCAGATGATCTCGTATTTGTCAGCAAACAGCTCACCTACGAGAGATTTGTTTACCACCCTAGCTAGAGGTATTTTGCAATCTGGACAGATAGTTTCTGATTGGCTAAATTCTCTATCGCATTCAAGACAGATTTTTTTGATGCGCTCTTGTTTTACATTGCCAGCCACAAGAGCACCTTGCATTTCTTCTGCTGGTTGCCTGGCGATGGCATCCTCAATTGACTGGATACTGACACGCTTACCGTCACTTTCGCTGCTAATCGCATTGGTAATCGGTCGGCTATAAGCCTCGGCGGCTTTGACTCCAGAGATCACTATGACTACTACAAGAGCTGTCGCCCCCATGCCAAATATAGCCCAGCTGAGCGGATCATCCACTATGTGAGTAGCAGATATATACTGCCTGAGTGCCAGGAGTGAGGGCAAGAGCAAAAGCAACAAACTCGTGCGTCTGGCCACCACACCTGATGGCGACTCGGCAACGAGTATATGTGCCGGTCCAGACTCGCTGCGTGACAAAAAACAAGCCAGACAAGCCAAAAGAAAGAACATAGACACAACTGCCGACATACGCAGGCAGCCAAAGAATGTACACAGTGCGCGAGCACCAGTGAGGGTGCCAAATAGAGGCAGTGACGTAATCATGAGCGCAACTAAAAAGAGCCATTGCATACGCCCACTAAGCGCTGGCAGCCAGGACTGAGTGATCAACCCGGCCGCGATAAAGGCAAAGGCAATTGAGGCATCAGGAGACATCGGTCCAGGATAGGTGATACCGGCGGTCTCACTGGAGCTTTGATAAAGAGTCTGATTTAGACTCAGATCCAGACCTAGCAATGTCTCCATCGCTGTTAAAAGACCCGACAAAAAGACTATGCCAGCTAGTGCTGTAGCCACTATGTAGAGGGGCTTTTTGTTAGCAGCAAAGCCAGGCACCTTATGTGGCAAACTAAAAAACAACAAAGCCAGGGCAATCAAGACAAAATTAATTGCCGTCGAGCACCAGATCGGTTGCCCACCAGCAAAAAGGGTTTTAAGACTATCGCTATCGACGCCCCAGCCGATTGTCACCATCAGCGCCGCCAGCGCTACCACCAGGGCGAGAGCCAGAGAGACTAGAGTTACTAAATGCTTATATCTGGCACCACCAGCAGCACCACTATCTATCTCTGCCACTATTTCGTTCTGCCACTACTTCTCTCAGCCACGTCAATCTCTGCCACTATGTTGATCTGCCACTTTATCGATCTAACAGTATATTTTTCTGCCACCATTTCTCGCAGTCACGTCTATCTCTGCCACCAGTTACTTAGTTAGTGCCTTGGCAATAGCATCCTCATAGATGCTTTTACTTTTAGGTCCGACCAGTTCTTTGACTATTTTGCCCCTGGCACTAAAGACACCGACAACAGGTGCATAGTCTTGATTGTCCGAGAGAAATTTAGCCAGTCCCAGAGGTTTGGCATGCGACATCGAGGTAGCAAACGAATCAGCAGAAGTATCGAGCGAAACGAACTCGACTTTATCTTTGTAGGTATGCTCCAGCTCCTGCACAATTGGTTTTACTTTGTTGCACCAGATCTGACATTCTCTGTCAAAGACCAGCACGACCTTGGGTTTGATGGCGACTTTTGTCTCATCAAGAGCATTAGCGGCACCACAAAACGGTGTGAGCGCCAAAACCGCAGCAATAAACAAACGACCTGAAGTCTTGCCAGTCATAATATTCCCTACTTACCGGACCAATCCAGTTTAGCAGGCGAGAGCGATTTGAGCACTTTTGCCAGCTTATTTGCCCCGTCCAAAAAGTCTAGATAAGCCAGCACAGACTTTGCCAAATATCGATTGAATCGGTCCCGATGGAGCTGCCACAGGATAAGCTTGCGGCGCTTCGGAGGCGGACACTACCGGCTCGGGCTGGGCTGGTGAGCGACTCTGTTCAAAGGCGCTGGCTGGTATGGCTTTGGTGCCTTTGCCGTCATTGGCGAGACGGCGCAAGGTGGATAGCTCAGCAGCAGAGGGCATTGGTGGCAATGTAAATTCTCTAGCTCCCGATGGCAGCATCTTGGCCATGGCCTCGGAGCGGTCTTTGATTGATTTGGCAGTGGTAGCTGGTATGTGGTCGCCCTGATTGACGTTTGCCTTGCCTGCTTGACCGGGTGATTGACCACCAGCCGCTTTTGCTGTCTGGGCACTGGCACCGGGCTGGGAGTTGGCACCAGGCTGGGATCCGGCACTAGCTGGTGCTTGTGTTTGAGGCACTGCCGGTGGCAAATTATTAGCCGAGCGGGCAGCCTCTGCCAATTTGGAGAGTGGCTCAGCGTCTATTTTTTTCCAGCCAGCTTGATTATTGGCAGGAGCAGCCGGCGCCACTGGCTTAGGCATTGCATTGGCTTGCCTGGAGGCAGATACCCGGGCAGCAATATCCTGAGCTGGATTTTGATTGCTACTAATGGACGGATCTTGAGACATCGACAGGGGACGGTGCGGTTCGCCGCCCAGTACAGGCTTATTCATGCAAGATGTATAAAGCCCGCGCTTTTTGCCACCGGCTCTGGTCTTAATGACTCCATCAGCAGGTTGCGCCGATAGGTCAGGAGCCTCGCCACTGTCTGCAAAACCACTGGCGGCAGATTGCGCACCAGCTATTGCCCCTAAATCGGCTTGACTATCAGCATCCTCACCGAGCAGTCGGGCAAACATGCCACCAACCTTGACTTCGGCGGTATTTTTGCGTCCCATGAGGGCAGCAAAGCCCTTAAATGTTTGCTGAGCCTCACCTTCAGCCTTTTCCCGAGCCTCTCTTTCTTCTCTGGCGGCAAGAGCCTCGGCCGCTTGCCTGGCCGCCTCAGTTTCTTGAGCAAATGCCTGCAACTGAGCATTGCGGGCTGCAGCCTCAGGACCCTCGTCGACGCGAGTGTCGGCAAAATTATTGACAAAGTCATCGCTGACTTTATCCATCATGCGAGTCATCACCTGCCGCTTTGTCTTAGCTGCATGGTCTTCTTTTATTTTGCGCTTTTTGGCTGCGCCATCATCTGCCATTTGACACTCACGCCCCCCAAGGCATCGTTAAAACGGTCACTAATATTTAGCCCATTAGCCCTACTCCCCAAACCGCCTATTTAGGAGGAGCTTTTTGGGCGCTGTATCTCTGGGCATTGGCAGGCTAATGCTGCCTGACTTTTGAGTTATCAACCAGACTGACTGGAGCTGAGCATATAGCCGCGGTTGCGCACGGTTTTGATTAACGTGCCCTCTTTAAGTTGCAGGCTCTTACGCAAAAGTTTAAAATGCGCCCGCACAGTCTCGGTGGAGACCATGGCATCATCGAGCCAGACCCGCTCCAGTATAGCCTCAGCCGAGTAGACCTGATCCGGGTGGCGCATCAAAAATTCAAGCAGGCTATATACTTTTGGTCTCAGTTTAAGCTCCGCTCCGGCTTTGGTCACCACACAACTGGCCGGGTCGAGTGTAATATCAGCCACTTGCAATATCGAGCCATTGAGCGAGGTAGGTCGGCGCAAAAGTGCTCTCACCCTGGCTTGTAGCTCTCTATGCTCAAAGGGTTTGGTGAGATAGTCGTCAGCACCAGCATCTAATCCACGCTCTTTGTCGTCCAGTAGTGTCTTGGCGGTAAGCATGAGTACTGGGGTTTTGCCCCCTGCCTTGCGATAGGTTTCGAGTACTTCGATGCCTGTCACTTCAGGCATCATCCAGTCTAAAATGACGAGGTCGTATTTGTTGACCCGCAGATTGCTCAGAGCCTGCCTACCGTCGGCAGCCGTCTGGACCATATGACCCTGACTTTGCAGACCAAACCTGGTCACTTCAGCCAGTGCACTGTCATCTTCAACAAGCAGGATTTTTGCCAAAATTTCACCAGGTTGATAACCATTCTATTTTATACCTCCTGGCATGTTCACTCCAAGTTCACACTTACGCAGATAAACTAATAGTGTCAGAAGAGTTAGCAGGAGTATGCCATGAAAATCGCCTTAGCCGGAGCCAGCGGCATGATTGGCACAGCGCTTACAGAGTACCTCAAGAGTAGAGGTGATGTCGTAGTCGCGCTCAAACGCAACCCCGACAGTAAGACACAGCCATTTCTTGGCGTCGACCCGGACTATTTGATGGAGTTTGACGCTGTCATCAATTTGGCAGGAGAAAACATCGCAGCCAAAAGATGGTCCGATGAACAAAAAAAACTTATCCTCGACAGTCGAGTAGAAGCCACAGAATTTTTAGCTCGCACACTAGCTAAGACCAAAGGTAAGCCTCAAGTTTTTATCAGTGGTTCGGCTATTGGCTATTACGGCAATCGCAATGATGAAGTAATTGATGAAAGCAGCTCAGTGGGCAAAGGCTTCCTCGCCGATGTTTGCAAAGCCTGGGAAGGTGCTGCAGATCATGCCTGCCGAGATGGACTGCGCATTGTCAAATTGCGCACCGGAGTCGTCCTGGGCAAATCAGGTGGTGCACTGGCCAAGATGCTTCTGCCATTTCAGATGGGAGCCGGCGGCATCCTCGGTAGTGGCAAACAATATATGAGCTGGATAGCACTGGCCGATGCTGTGAGAGTGATTGACTTTATCCTCAAAAGTAGCGATATCACTGGTCCGGTCAATATGACCGCACCACATCCAGTGACAAACGCTGAGTTTACTGCAGCCATGGGTAAGGTTTTGCACAGACCGGCTGTGCTACCAGCTCCAGCCTTTGCTCTTAAGGTCATCCTCGGTCAGATGGCCGAAGAGATGCTTTTGGAAGGAGCAAAAGTGATGCCACGCAAACTGGAAAAAGCAGGCTTCAAATTTGACTATGGCAATCTCAATGCCGCCCTTAGTGCCGAAATATCTGGAGAAGCTGCCATCAAACATTTGCAAACAGTATAGATGATCGTGTGTTTTTGCCACTAGTGCTATTTACAAACAGGCTGGCTTAGCCATTCCTTGAGGAGTTACCTTGAAACCGACATCCCAATCTGGAGATAAGACCGACGGGCAATCGGTAGAAGAGCTTGTCACCAGGCTGGGTATCATATCGGTAGCGACCAGTGACGACGCCAGAGAATTAGATCATTACGGCAGCGAAAAAGATGAGCAATTGCTCTTACTTAAACGCGCTGTCGAATCAGCTCGCAATGGTGTCTGCATCACAAATCCGCGTTTGCCAGATAATCCTATTATCTATGTCAATGACGCATTTTTGGAGATGACTGGCTTTAGCAAGCATCAGATACTTGGTCGCAACTGCCGTTTTTTGCAAAGAGACGACCGTGATCAAATCGAGATAGACGCACTGAGACAGGCTATCCGCAATGAGCAGCCGATAACTATCACACTCAAAAACTATCGCCGAGATGGTTCGCTCTTTTACAATGAGCTGACTGTCTCTCCGGTACACGATGAGAGAGGTCGATTAATAAACTTTGTCGGCATCCAAAATGATATTACTCCGCGCAAAGACGCTGAGCGCAGAGTATCAGAATTTTATTCGGTTATTTCTCATGAGCTGCGTACTCCTCTAACTGCTATCAACGGCGCACTGAGTGTGATTGCCGACGGCTCGGCCGGCAAGGTCAATAGCCAGGTATTGAGGATGGTGCAAATCGCCCAAGAAAATTCGGAGCGACTTATACGACTTATCTCAGATATTCTCGACTGGAAAAAAATCGAAGCAGGCAAGTTTAAACTCAGCCTCATCGATACTCCTCCAGAGCTATTGGTAAATAGCGTCATTGCCGCAGCACGTCCTCTGGCTTTTGCCAAAAAGATAATTTTGCAAAAGGAGATTCTTTCAAACATACCAGTTTGCTTAGATGTAGATCGCACAACGCAAATATTGACCAATCTTGTCGACAACGCAATTAAGTTTTCGCCAAATGGTGCAATCGTAATAATTAGAGTAGAAATGATGGGGAACGATACAACCAGATTTAGTGTCATAGACAAGGGATCTGGTATAGCTCCTGAGCAGGCAGGCAAGCTATTCAAACTCTTTCAACAACTTGACTCCTCTGACAGTCGTAAAAAAGGTGGGACAGGGCTCGGACTGGCAATTTGTAAATCGCTGGTGGAATTACACGGCGGTCAAATTGGCTTAGTCAGTGAGCCTGGAGAAGGTACTACCTTCTGGTTTGATTTTTATACAAATAAGGGAGCCCCTAAATGAGGCTTTGAAATAGGCAGGTAACATCATGTCTGAAGCATACGGATTCAAATCTAGCTATAACCAGTATTCACCCGGTAAAAGGTCCAGAAGCCTTGAAGGCCGCAGTTATAGCAAAACAGATAAATCAATTAGATTGTCTGAGGATTTTACACCGGGTGGAGAAATGCTCCTAGATTCGCCCTGGACCGAACCCGAGATAGAACTAGACGTAGCAAAGACAGCCGACCTTGATGTCGCCCTCGAAGATAGCGAAGTAGAGGAAGAAGAACCAGATCTCAAAGTGCGCGCGCTGAAACGCAAAAACGCAGTGCTGGGCGAAGCCAGTGCTAGTGAACCAGCCTTTTATGCCTATCTCCAAAACGTAGGACGCAACACTCTACTTAAGGCTGATGAAGAAAAAGAACTCGGCCGCAAGATAAAAGAAGGTAATCAAGACGCTCTTAACTTGTTAATCAGGAGCAACTTACGACTGGTTGTAAGCATCGCCAAAAGATTCCGCAATCAGGGTCTCGATATGGAAGACCTGGTGCAAGAAGGCAATATCGGTCTGATTCATGCAGCCCGCAAGTTTGATTTCACCATGGGCAATCGGTTTTCGACCTATGCTACATGGTGGATCAGACAAGCCGTGATGAGAGCTATCGCCAATAAGGGTCGCACAATTCGCATCCCGGTCCATACTAGAGGGCAGATAACCAGGCTCAAAAGATGTGCCCGTGAGTATCACCAAAAGCTCGGTCGTTATCCCACCGAAGAAGAACTGGCAAGAGAAACCGAGATGGACGTGAGCGAAGTTAAACGCTTACTTAGTGGGCTGTCTAATATTCTCTCGCTTGATGAAGGCATACCTGGCAATGACAAAGAGTCAATTGGTAGCTTTATCGAGGACGATCTCAGCGCCAAACCAGAGAGCGAAGCTGAAGCAGCGTTATTGCGCAAGACCATTGCACGTCTGACCCGTCACCTCTCCCCTATCGAATCTGAGACAGTTAGCTATCTCTACGGTCTCAAGGGCGGTATTGCCTGTGACACAAAGATGGTGGCCGACCTGCTCAAAATAGACGTACAAGAAGTAAGACGCATCCAAAAACGGTCGCTCAAGCGCATGCGCAGACACTTATACAACTCATCAATCGATGACTTTGTCTAAGGTTAAAACAGCCCGGATTAGGTAACGAAATCTTAACCCTACCCCCTTTGCATATACGCAAAGGAGCATAATTTCCCTACTCATTAGGGGTCAAAAGTATTTATGACACTGCTCAGTGTGGCAATTGTGTTGGCTATAACTGTACTCACAACTCTGATAAATGATTATTTGCCTGTCGGTGGCGAATACATCGAAGATGGATTTAAATAGCACCGCATTTGGTGCAACAAAAGGTAATTAGTTTTAACTGTTTAGCTCTCACTGTCGATTGTGGGAATAAATACTTTTGTAGATTGGTTATTTTGACCATTGACAAAAGACTAAGCTCGCCCTTATCCTGAGATCAGTATTGGAGTGAGGACGATGAGATCCATTTACACGACTGCCTTAAATACGCATCAGCTGCCGGGACAGATGTCCGGCAAGTCCGTGCGTGGTTTTAAGTCGTTGTATTGCTTCAATAGCCTCAATCTCAGCACCAGTCGGCAGGTCACAGTCATAAGCAGAGACGCCGCAGCAGAGCCAGGCCGAGAGCCAAAACAAGGTCTATAACCGCTCTAAGCGGACAGATTATCTGATCTAAGTAACGTCGGTGCAAAGCGTTGCCTGATCTAACAGTATTGTTGCCCTGCAACAAATAATAGTGCGCCTGACAGGCCAGCCTAGCCACCGCATGCGGTGCCAAGCTGATAGCCCAGTACAGTCGCCAGAGCCGTGTGCCCTCTGTGGCACCACGGGTCTATCCGCGCGTGCGGCAAGACCAATCCCTGACAATCGGAGGAACTAAACAATGAGGTACATATTGCACGCTAACTCTGTGCACCGCGCTTTTAACTACATCTTAATTGAGCGCGTCTTTGTCTCTGTCGGCAACCGCGAGTACGGTCCAGCCAACACAGATCATGCGATGCAAAAACTACAAAAACGATGCCTCATTGCTGTCAAGTTTATGGGGACCTCAATTTTGCTCAACTAACACACTAAATAAAGGATGAGATAATAACTCTATGGACATCAAGTCAATCAAAACAAAAGACAACTACGAACTAATCGCCATGCCCAACAAAAAACCCATCAAAGCGTGGGTCAAGGGAGTGGCTCTGGAGCAAGCTGCCAGGACACAACTGCTCAATATGGCATCAATGCCTTTTGTGCACAGCCACATTGCAGTGATGCCAGATGCCCACATGGGTAAAGGGACCACTGTGGGATCAGTTATCCCCACCCACAAAGCCATAATCCCGGCTGCTGTGGGAGTGGATCTTGGTTGCGGCATGATCGCAGTTAAGACTTCGCTTACAGGACACGATTTGCCAGACGATCTGGCCAGTGTCAGAGCGGCAATTGAGCGAGCTATACCTGTCGGGTTTGCCTGCTTTAAAGATTCAATGGCATCGACACATCCTGCCATTCAAAAAATCGATAAAGCCTGGCAAGCACTTGAGCCACGCTTTGATGCCATCGTGCAAAAGCACAAAGCAATCGACAGCGGTAGCCTGCGTGGACGTCTGCAAATCGGTACTCTTGGTACCGGTAACCACTTTATCGAAATACTGCTCGACAGTGTCGGTAATGTCTGGTTTATGTTGCACTCTGGTAGCCGTGGGGTGGGCAACCGCTTTGGTACTTACTTTATCGAGCTTGCCCGTAAGGACATGCAAAGGCAGCAAATCAATCTGCCCGATAGAGATCTTGCCTACCTCAGCGAGGGCACCGCCTACTTTGATGACTATCTGGAAGCAGTGAGCTTTGCTCAAGACTACGCTTTTATCAACCGTCAGGTGATGATGAGCTTGCTTATTGATGCCATTAGCGCACTGCCCTCGATACCGGACTTTACTGCCCAACTGGAAGTAATCAACTGTCACCACAACTATGTGGCCAAAGAAGAACACTTCGGTGAGTCAGTATGGGTCACTCGCAAAGGCGCTGTCCGTGCCCAGCTTGGAGATCTTGGAATTATTCCAGGTTCGATGGGAACAGGTAGCTACATTGTCAGAGGTAAAGGTAACCCAGAGAGCTTCAACAGCTGCTCCCATGGAGCGGGTCGTACAATGTCACGTACTCAGGCTAAAAAGAGCATCAGCCTGGATCGCCACAAACGCGATACTGCCCATGTAGAGTGCCGCAAAGATGTAGGCATCCTTGACGAGTCACCCAGCGCATACAAACCGCTGGTGGACGTGATGAAGGCTCAGGCAGACCTGGTGGAAATCGTCCACAAATTGAGGCCAGTTGTTTGCGTCAAAGGTTAACACTCTAAGGAGGTTAGCTATGACCGTGACAATAGACCACAAAAAATAGACCGGTACTACAAATAGTGCCGGTCTATTTTTTAGTATTTAACTTTGTTAGCAGAGCTGTTATCCAAAAACCACTGCTGACAGCTAAAGGGCTCACCTTCATGAGCGCTCAAGCGCACATAGGTGCCGTCACTATTCATTTCGCGGGTTTTGGCAGTATCAACAAGATAAGTCTTAAGCACTGCGTCCTTTAAAAACGTTGCCAGTCTCTCATCGGTGACAGGGAATATAACTTCAACGCGGCGATTAAGATTGCGCGGCATCATATCAGCGCTACCACAGAATATTTCTTCCTTGCCGCCATTTCTAAAGTAATAAATGCGGCTATGCTCCAGGAAGCGTCCCAGCACAGATATCACTCTGATGTTTTCGGAAACACCAGGAATACCAGGTCTCAGGCAGCAGACACCACGTACCATCAGATCTACTTTTACACCGGCTTGCGAGGCTTCGTACAAAAGCTGAATGATGCGCTCATCAACCAGAGCATTCATCTTAAAGATGATGCGACCCTTCTCACCGGCTTTAGCTTGCTCGATTTCGCGACGAATCAAAAACTCAAATCGTTCACGCAAATTGATAGGTGCCACTAACAAGCGCTTGTAATCACGTTTGGCAGAATAACCAGTGAGGAAATTGAAGAGATCAGAAGCATCAGAACCGACGTTTTCATCACAAGTAAGCAGTCCCACATCGGTATAAAGATGGGCAGTGACAGGATTGTAATTACCTGTACCAAGGTGGACATAACGTCTTATAGTGTCGCCTTCTTTGCGCACCACCAGAGCCAACTTGCTATGTATTTTTAGTCCAAGTAGACCATAGACTACATGCACACCTTGAGCTTCAAGAGCCTTGGCCCATTCAATGTTACTTTCTTCGTCAAAACGAGCTTTAAGTTCTACCAGCACAGCAACTTGCTTGCCGTTCTCCTGTGCTTTGAGCAGAGCTTCGACCACTGGCGAGTTTTTGCCAACCCGGTAAAGAGTGGCTTTGATAGCCAGTACATTGGGATCTCTTGCTGCAGTATTGAGAAAATTGACCACCGGTTGAAATGAATCATAAGGATGGTGCAAGAGGATATCGCGTCTGGCAATGGCAGCAAAGATGTCTTCTTCTTTGTCCATCAGCTCTGGATCCAGAGGTGGCGGTATAACAGGGACAAAGGGAGGAAACTTCAAATCATGTCTGTCGATATTGGCAATATATTTGAGCGAACTCAAACTAATGCGACCTTCGACCAAATAGACGTCATAAGGCTCTATCTGTAGATTGCTCATCAAAATCTCAAGAATATGAGCAGGCATAGCATGGTGTACGGATAGCCGCACCACATCGCCAAAACGTCTTTGTTTGACGCCTTCTTCAGTGGTTTCAAGCAAATCACCAGCTTCCCATTCCTGGATTTCCACTTCGGCATCCCGAGTAACATGGAAGGGATAAGCTTCAAGCACGGTCATGCCAGGAAATAGCTCTGACAAGTTAGCTTTGATGACATCATCTAGCCAGATATAAGCAGTAGGCGCCTGCAATGTAGAGCGCTGGCCGGAGACCTCGGCTTTACCCACCGGTACTAGTTGAGGCAAGATATCCGGTACTTTGATACGAGCAAAGCGTTCTTCGCCTGTGGTATCACGGATAAGCACAGCAAGATTGAGTGATAGATTAGAAATATGTGGAAAAGGATGCCCAGGGTCAAAAGCAAGTGGTGTCAGTACTGGAAATATTTTTTTGAGGAAATATTCGCGCACACCATCTTTTTCTTCTGCCGAAAGCTCATCGTATTCAAAAATCTTCAGTCCAGACTGAGAGAGTGCTGGTAGCAAACTCTGGGTCATACACTCATGGGCACTAGCAAGCAATGATGTCACTTCCGAGCTGACAGCATCGAGCTGCTCAGAGGGAGTCAGACCATCGAGACCAGTGGTAAAAACACCTGATTCAATTTGTCTTTTGAGACCGGCTACTCGCACCATAAAAAATTCGTCGAGGTTAGAGCCTGTAATGGCCAAAAATCTAAACCGCTCTAGTAGCGGATTAGTGGGGTCCATGGCTTCTTCCAGGACACGCCACTGAAAAGCAAGCAGGCTAAGTTCACGGTTAATGTAATAGCGAGGATCACTCAAAACCGGCTTATTCTCAGGGTCACCACTGCTAACAGGAGTATTGACCGATTCGTTAGCGGCCTGAGCATGTACTGCTAGATGGGGAGGCAGCGCTGATTGAGGCGATGGCGGTATTTGTGCGCCTGGTACCAGTGTGTTTTGCGGCATGGTGGTGACACCAGCAGAGACAGCGGCGTTGAGTGCCGATGTAATGTTTTGCACCGCCTCGGGACTAAATCCTGAAGCAATCAAATCGGCTTCGCCAATTTGTCCGGCCAAAGCCTCTACTTTGCTTGGTGCAGCCGCCACAGCGTCAGGCTTGCCTGAATCACTACCGGCAGGAGCAGCACTATCACCCTTAACCGCGGCGGAGTCTGAGACTTTGTCGCTATCGGCGGGGGTGGTTTTGGGATATTGACCACTGACGAGATTATCAATCATCTCGGAACGCTTAATCTCGGTGGTTTTACGGCTATTGGAGGGTCTGATGTTTGCATACATTAAATTATAAGGCATAGCAGCGCTTGGCTACCGGTTGCTAAGTACAAAATTCTCTTCATCTTGCCTGGCGTCTAGGGCCATGCCAGGATCACTGCCAGCAAAAACTTTACTGGGCGCAATATTTACCGTTAGGCAAGCATACTGATGAGCCGCTAGCTACGGCAATATTTTAGAGATCAGGGTCTGGGACCACGCCTGACAGCACTATCAGCAGCAGTCGGCTTGCCCCGTTCTTTAACAGCACTAGCAGCATCACCCTTCTTTGATTTAACCGCTTTTTCGGCTGCACCAGGCTTGGAAGCTCTTGCTAGAGCGCTGACCTTACTGGCTTTATCTCTCAGGTCTGGAATGCCGGATTTAAAATCAACACTCTCAGCGTCGCCAAAGTGAATCGCTTCGTAAACGCTAAAGAAATTAGCTAGTGCCACAGGCAGTTCTTCAGCCATAGTACCGCCCTGACGGATACGATCTTTGGTGATACTGCTCACCCGTTCAACAAACTGTTTTTGGCTCTCCGTGGGCTCGCGCACGATTTTGATTTTTTTGAGGTCTTTGAGCATGGCCTGGTAGACCTTCCATTCCTGACCGCTCCAGTTTTGTCCTTCACGTCGTTTTTTGAGGCAGCGACGCAATACGATGATACCGTAGATGATGCCAGCTATTAAAAATAGCAGCGCCAGTAAAATGGCTCCAATAGTCAAAAGAGTCTTAGGTGTGATTTGACCATCAGTGATACCGAGAGCCTCTTGCAAGGCTTTGAGGGCCTGAGCAAAACCATAGCCTTCATCACGTTTTTGCTCAGGGAAGGAACCATCAGGAGTAGCATCAAATGCCACCCAACCATAATCAGGGATATAGACTTCCACCCAAGTATGTGTGTCTGAGCCATAAATCTCATGAGTCCCATTGAGTTTGTTAAACGTCCCAGGATTAAAACCGACCACTATGCGGCAGGGTAGACCTTGCTGGCGACAGAGCACAGCAAACGCTGTAGCAAAGCGGCGTGAATCACCGAGACGTCTGCCAAACAGAAAATCGTAAACTTTGTCACCAAGCTCAGAGTTTTTGGCACTAGCAGGGGACTTATCCTCGCCATCATCACTGGTGGCAGCATCAGCTGGAGACGCATCGGCGCCAGCTGCCTTTGCTTGCTCAGCACTCTCAGCTGGTTTTGCTTCAT
Organism: Candidatus Obscuribacter sp.; assembly: GCA_016718315.1. Lineage (GTDB taxonomy): Bacteria > Cyanobacteriota > Vampirovibrionia > Obscuribacterales > Obscuribacteraceae > Obscuribacter. The sequence goes on from JADKDV010000001.1 coordinate 813,626, forward strand.
CTGCTGGTGAGCCAGTGGTAGCGGCGGTATCTGTGGTAGCGGTGGGTTCTGGGCTACTAGTATCAGCTGCTGAACCGCTGGCAGCTGGACCAGTGGTAGCTGGAGGAGCTGGTGGCACAGGAGCAGCGGTGCCCTTATCAGTCGTAGCGGCAGGAGCAGCAGCCGGGGTGGCAGTCGCTGGTGCAGCACCCTCAGACTCAGAGGGGTCTACTGGAGCAGCACCACTATTGGTACTAGCGGCGGGGGCAGTAGCGGGTGCACCAGCAGGAGTGGCAGGTGTCTCTGGTGGTAAATCCTCGTCGGTAAAGGTAGAGTTTTCTCGCACAGCATGACAGAGCTTTTCGGCTTGTTCAAACCAGTTGCCAGTGCCACCTATGGCTTTGTCACCAAAAGCTTTGACTTCCTCGTCTATACCTTCGGGCAACTGCAGATAATTTGCCAGCTTGTTACGCAGCTGCAACTCGTCGTCGGCACTGAGTGGATTGGCATCACGCATAGAATTGAGGTCATTGACCGGCCAGCTTGACGTGACTTTGTAGTTGGTGCCTTTTTTGAGTTTTTCGGGGAAGCTTATGGTGCCATAGTCGTCAACCAGAGCTGTACTGCCATCAAAACCGAGGGAACGCGGAATCCAGCAGCTTGGCACATCTTTGCCGATATCGACAAGCAGGTCATAACTTTGCGTCAGGTCAATATATGGGACCTTGCGTGGCACGCGGAAGCTTTGTGCTTTGCCTACATCATATGTAGATTTATCTGATTTGCTAAAAATATAGTGCACCGCCTCGGTGGCACCAAAACCAGATTCGGTGTCAGCTTCTTTAAAGAAGCTATCACGTGCTACTTCCAGGTCTGCTTCCTGTTCGGCACTGAGCTCGTGGATTGGCTTGCCGTTTTGATCGCGTTCGATACCATCGCGCAAGACTGGCTTATCGTTTGGTCCACCGCCAGATTTGATCTCAACGACCTTGGCAGGCATGTCATCTTTGCTGCGAGTCCAGGTGTCACCATCAAAAGTATCAAAAACACTCAGTCTTGGATAAAAGAGACGAGTAGATGTAACCCTAAAGAGAATGACCTGACTGAGCAGATGATTGTGCTTACGTTCTACATTTAGCTTTTCGGGGAAAATCTCGCCAAACTCTTTATCAATAAGTTGCTTAGCGTCAGCAGCCGTCATCGGTTTTGGCTTGGCATGCTTCTTGGCTGGAGCTTTGGGTTTGCCTCCCTTTTTGGCTGCTTTAGCCTTCTTTTGTTGTTCTTTCTTTTTGGCTTTAGCTTCTGCTTCTTTCTTTTCTTTTTCGGTAAGAGCTTTAGGTTCTGGCTTTTTGACAGAGTCCTTTTTAGGGTCCTTTTTAGGATCCTCTTTTTTGTCTTTCTTTTTGTCCTTGAGAGGCTTTTTCTCTTCTTTGGCTTTGTCTTTTTTGACGTCTTTTGGCTTGTCTTTGAGAGCCTTGGGCTCTTTTAGCTTTTTGAGCAAGTCCGGATTATATGGATTTTTTTTGGGCTGCGGCGCCATCTCCGGCACAAACCGTGGCAACAGTTGCAGGAGGGCTGCAGGATTGAGGGTCTTTAGACTGGAGAGAATAATATCGAGCAAATTATCAGAGCGCGGTACAGCCAGAAAAACAATCAAAGCAGCCAGGGGCAAAAGGCCCATGGTTAGATTGGTGCTACCACTGGCAGTGCGATGACGCTCACCACCAGATAGAGAGACCGGAGCTATCTGCATTGGCTTTTTGAGCCAGTTATGCTGAGTGCGTGAGAGACAGTCAAAGTAGAGCATGAGACTGCCAAGACAAATGTAGCCAAAAACAATGCCACCAAAATAAATACTGCGCGCAACAGGTGACAGAGCACAGAGGATGAGCGCACCAAGCATAGCCGAGAGGTTGATGTTAGAGCGGGCTTTGAGGTCAAAGGAGTGCAGAGCAAAAGTACCAGCGATAAAGTGCACGACCGGTCCCCAAAAGTCAGTGACCGAGTTCATCGGATGCACAAACTCATTGAGGGCATTAGCACCAACACCAAGCATGCCGGCCAGTACTATCCACTGACTCCACTTTTGGTTTTGATGGCGGTACTGATATGAAACAAGCGAACCAATGAGAGCCAATGCCACTGTAAGAACAATGACGCCCCAGTGCGTGGGCACAAAAATGCAGCTGGCTGCGATACATGTCATAGTCATGCCAAAGACTATCAATCTAAGTGGTATCGAATCCTCGGGAGGTTCTAACTCAGCCTGACTCATAGCGACTCAAAATCTCCTTCCCACTCAACCCGGGCGATCATTTTGCCGGTAGTCGGACCAAATTCTACTGCCTTAGACTTTTTAGCGCCGCCGCGCGCTGCCTTAAAATCAGCATTGGACTCATCATCGCCAAAACCTTCCAGCTCGGCCCAGTTGGGTGGCACTTCCAGGATATCGACAGGGCAACATACGATATCGCCTTTGCCAGGAGCGTATTTCATGATTTTGTCGCCGCTTGGCACGATAGTCAAAATCGGGCGATCGCTGACATGAGACCAGGCTTCGCGATAATCGATTACTTCTTCTTCTTCATCAAAGCTCATTTTATTAGCAGCGATTTTGGTGATCGGCTCGACTCTGGCCAGGATCTCGGCCACCAGACCAAGACCAGGAGGCATCTGCGGCAAGTCAAACATCAAAGACTGCACGTCATTGGACTCGACAGGCGGATTGATGATAAGCCTCGGCATATGTCCGAGATTGTGACCGAGGTTAACTAGCGAATTTACAAGATTGACAGTCAGTTCAAATTGCTCATCGTTGCGATAATTGGAGCGCAAATTGAGCATCACATCAAAGATTGGCAGAGTCTCAGAGTCAAATTCACGTACCAAAAAGCGTCCCAGTCGAGCACTGGAAGCCCAGTGGATATGACGCAGACTGTCTCCGCTCTTAAACTCTCTGACACTACGGAAGCTACTGGATTGATGCACAATCACAGAGCTAGATGTAGCCTGACCCATGGGTGAAACAATACCACTCAAGTTGGAGAGGAAATTGCTTGTCATGGCATAAGTGATGGGATAAATCGTAATGGTCGAATCCCCCTCGCCTTGAGCTTCTTTGAGGGAGATAGTGCGAGACCACCAGCTGATACCAAAAGGAAAACAAGTAGAGATTTCTACTGATTCCATAAAATAGATACCGCGTTTTAGCTCCGGAGTAGGAAAAGAGAACCACTCATCAGCTATTAATTTATCAACGTAACAGGGATCTGGCTTGAGCACCACTGATGATGGCTTACCATCAGGCGCTCTTTTGACTACAGTAAGAGATAGTCGCAAGGCTCTTGTGGGCACAAGTGCCGATAAAACACCAAAAGGCAGTGTGCGCCTCAGGTGCAGCCTGATACTGGCAGCCTGCATCTGACTGAGATCTTGAGGCATAGCGTAAGTAGCCTGGATGCCGTAGAGCGAAATAAACGGCAGGGCTACACCAAGGACGACAGCGGTCAAAAATCCCGCTGATAACAAATAAATCGAATCACTGGCAACAAAAGCAGCGAAGATATAGAGCACCAGTGACAAAAAGAGCAGACCGACCTGCCTGGACTCAAAGTAAAGCTCCATACCGTTGCCGGTCGGTATCTTGATATATTTGCCGCCAGTCGAAAACGGTCTATCAGGCATGCTATCAAGACCGGGGCGAGGCGCACCTCCAGGACTGGACTGAGGTGCGGGCTTGCTTTTATTTGACCTGTTATCCGCGCGGGGATCAGGCGGGGACTGGAATTGTCTCGACGACTTTTTCGATGAGTTCACCGTGACTGACCCTATTTGACTTTACCTTAGGCACAATGCGATGTCCAAAAACGCTAGGAGCGAGGACTTTTATATCGTCAGGTGTAACGAAATCTCGTCCATCAATAAATGCTAGAGCCTGAGCAGCTCTAACTAACAGACCGGATCCACGTGGACTGACACCAAGAAGAATAGATGGATGTTTACGAGTGGCTTGCACCACTTGCACGATGTAATTTACCAGAGCATCATGGACAAAGATTTTTTTGACGCCCTGACGGGCAGCCAGTACATCTTCGGTGGTGAGGATACTCTCAACCCTAAAGCCGCCTTCCTGGATGGACTTTTTGATAATCTCTGATTCCATGTCTGCCTGTGGATAACCCAAAGACATAGAAATCATAAAACGGTCAAGTTGCGCTTCGGGTAGCGGAAATGTACCGTGGTGCTCAATGGGGTTTTGGGTAGCAATAACAAAAAAGAGTGGAGGCAAGGCTCTGGTATTACCGTCACTGGTTACCTGCCCTTCTTCCATTGCTTCCAGTAGAGCTGACTGTGTACGGGGAGTGGCCCGGTTGATTTCGTCCACAAGGAGGATATTTGTAAAAATAGGACCCGGTACAAATTTGAAAGTACCGTCCTTTTGGTCATAGATGTTGACCCCCGAAACGTCAGAGGGCAGGAGGTCAGGCGTACACTGAATCCGTTTAAATTCTGATTTTATTGAGCTGGATAGACTCTTGGCAAGAAGTGTCTTACCAACTCCCGGCACATCCTCCAGCAACACATGTCCACCAGCCAGGAGTGCAACAACGGCTAATTTGGCTGATTTAGACTGTCCCACCAGGGCTTTGCCCATGTTTTGCACTAAGGCTTTTGCCGCGCCACTCATAGGGTGCGCCTGGGGAGCATTGGCATTGGCGACGGTCTGAGGTCTATTCACAATCCATTTCCTTTTTAGGGACCGATTTAAAGCTCCAGTATTAGAAGCAGTGCCCTAGATCATACCCTTTGCCAGTGACGATTTAAACTAGACCGAGATTAAGACCGCCACAAGGCACCAACCGTAACAATCGAGGCAATATCTTCAAAACAGGTTTAATATGCCCACATTATGTATATAGAGAGTACGGAAGCCCAGAGGCGCTGATTATCAGCCACTGATACTGACAATTGATCAGAGATTGAGTAAAAATCCATCTATGGACTATGCAGCCAAATAGTCAGTCTCTATAATCGTTACTACAAATTTACTAGCGCTAGCGACCGCATTAAACTACACTTGCGTATTAAAAATTGAAGGTATGGAAAGATGTCAAATAGCACCAAATTGATTTTACTTGGACTGGCGATATGCGTGGTCCTGGGCATCGTTTTGCAATCCGTAATCGCCGGTGTGATGCAACAATCGATGAGCGGTCAGGAGCTACTCACACCAGACCAGATGGCTAAAAAAATCCAAAAGGATGCTCTCAAAGAGCAAAAAGAAAGAGCCCTCAAAAACAAATAACTATATAACTGTGGGACCTTGCTCAGCCAGTTGACGACTGGACTTAGATGCCCACAGATGCTGATAAACAACATTGATTACGCTAGCTGCTGGTATGGCAAATATGATACCGAGCATGCCATCAAGTCTGGCACCGATCATAATCGAAACAAAGATAATGACTGGATGGAGACCAACAGCGTTGCCGATATAACGCGGTGCCACCATGTTGTCTTTAATCCACTGACCGATATTAAATATCAGGACAATGATAACGAGGTGCCAGATGCGGTCTACCGGCACATTGTCCATGCCATTTAACAGGACCACCACAAAAGCCGGAATAAAACCCATCAGGGGTCCGATAACAGGCACTATCTCCCATATTGCCAGAGCCAGACCCAGTACCAGAGCGTACTGTACTCCTAGCAAAAAATAGATACCCATCATCACAAAACCAAAAGCAAAACCCATCACAATTTGTCCTCTAAAAAAGGACTGCAATATGGTGTCAATATCAGCCGCCATATCAGTGAGCCTGGCATGAGTACGGGCTGGCAAAGCAGCTATGACTTGATCGCGCATGCGATGTCCGTGCAATAAAAAATAAAAGGACAAAACCATAATAGATAGACCATAGAGCACCCAGGTCATTGTAGACATGGCTACTTCGCTCATGCGACCTATCACATGGGCACTGTCCATACTGGGCAGACTCTGCGCAAAACGACTGAGCATATCTATCGCTCTCAGTTGGATTTTAGCGGAGGCAAGCCTCTCATCAATTGGTATCAGGGCATGGCAGAATCTTTCGAATAGCTCTGGTACCTGTTTAACGGTTGATACCAGAAGCAAATTGATTTGATACACCAGAGACGGTACCACGGTCAAAAAAGCTACCGTGACAATGACACCACACACCGCATAGACTATAAAGATAGATACAGCGCGGTTTTTGATATAGCGAGTAAGCCAGTCGACGACATTGATAAAGAGATAAGAAATCAAAATTGATATGCCAAATATCCGCAGGATATCGGCAAAAATACTAGCCAGATAAAGTATGCCAAAAAAAAGACAAACCGATAGAGTGGCTACGATAAGTCGTCTTTGCACCAGAAGTAAGCGCTCTTCAGGAGTGCCATTTGCATTTGAATCATTGGAAGACTTGGGCACATCACCGGGCTCAGGTACTTCATCCTGAGCCAGTCTGAGATCTTCATTATCACTACTCACTTTGACCACGCTTGGCTTTGAGGCCATTCAAGACAGTCTCGATTTTATCGCGCAAGTCACCGGTGACGGTGGCGACTGTAAGACCTCGCCCTTCCATTACCAGTTTGTACTGATAGAGTGCCTGTTCCAGGTCGTCTGACTTCTGGTAGATATCGCCCAATTGTTCAAGATATTCAAGCTTGTCTGGTTTGAGCAAAAGCGCCAATTTCATTTCTTCGCGAGCCTGCTCAAAGTTATCACGCCCTAAATAGAGTTGTGCTAGCCGGTAGTGACAATCGGTGTCACTGGGATCCATGCTGAGGGCCTCTTTAAAAGCGGCTTCGGACTCTTCAAAACGTTTTTGTCTTTGCAAAATGATGCCCAAATTAAACTGATAGTCAGCACGCTGTGGCCTCAATTTAAGCGCCACTCGCGCCTCTGCTTCGGCTTCGGTTAGCTCACCTAAATCTTTAAGTGCGAGTGCTAGATTATTGTGATATCCAGCGCCCTGGCTATTGAGCAATATAGCGCGGCGATAACAATCACAAGCTTCTTTGAGTTTGCCCGTGGACTGTAACTCTATGCCCTGACGATTGAGCTCACGTGCTTGATCCACTCGACTCTTGGCGCCAGTAGCAGAGGCACTAGCTCTCGGCGCAACAGGTGCATTTTGTGCCAATAACGGTTGGGCATTAAAAAAGACTGACAGTGTTGACGCAAGCAAAAAGGTTAGCTTCGCACACTCTTGACAGTTACCATTGGTCATACAAAATCTCACGCCCATGCCTTCAATGCCTTATGAGTTTAACATTTCATATTATTATGCGGGCAGTTAAGACCCTATCGGTTTAAGCTAGAGGCATTAGGTTGCCTTGGGGCCAATATGGCAGATCTCTCAATCGAAGCTAAACAATATTTTGAGCTGGCTAAGAGCCGCGAATTTTGGCTTGCTCTAAATCCAGATTACACCATCTCCAATCGTCGCAAAAAGGTCACCCCGCTTGCACTTACAACCAAGCAAATGGCTCTTATCCGTGAGCAGCTGAGAGAAGAAGGCTATTTTAAAATCGACGAAGTCTTACCCAAAGACGAGATGGCTCGACTGGCCAACCTGGTTGCCAATGTCAAAAAAGAAAACTGGGCCAGTGCTTTTGCTTTTGTCTATGACGAGAGCTGGGAGTTGTTTTATTATCTTGACGACCTGATGACCCAGCTTTTAGGCAAACGCTATTTTGTCTTGCCTGCCTTCTGGGCCTTTTTTGTGGAGCCTGGCTCCACTAATACCGGCTGGTATCCACACCGCGACAGGACCAGACAGGTCACCGTGGACAAAGAAGGCAATAGTATTTCGCTCAATGTCTGGATTCCTGTTACTGACGCAGATCCTCTTAATGGATGCATGTATATATTGCCCGCCCATCAAGACATCAATTATCCAAACAATCTACAAAACACAGGACCAAGCAATCTACAGGACATCCGCGCAATACCGGCCAAGGCTGGCAGCATCATTGTCTGGAACGAAGCTGTTTATCACTGGGGTGGACGCTCCAGCAAATATGCCACGCATACGCGCATGGCTATGGCATTAGCTTTTCAAAACTGTGCCTATGAACCATTCGAAAAACCATTGCTTAAGGCTCTGGAACTTCCAAGCTTTGAAGAGAGACTATCTCTTATTGCCTATCAGATGCTGAGATATCAAATGCAAGGTCGTCTCAGCCCTGTGCTCAAAGAGCTAAGCGTAGCGCTGGCAGAGCTCGGTCCGCCCCTGGTGGTTTTTGATCAGGGTGGTCCTTATTACTATGACGCTGACGGTGAGCATGTCGGCAAACGGAGGGTAGCAAAATAAAGCGCAATGTATTAATCGCCGCATTAGTAGTGGCACTCTTAGTCGATGCAGCGGGGATTGTGTTTTTTGTGCTATTTCTCAATAGTCAGGGCACAATCAAAAAACTAAAAAAACAAAGAGCCGTAGTGGCCTCTGACATACAGTACATGCGCAATGCCCAGGCACTGTCTGGTGGCAGCCCCTCCACAGTAGAGGGCAAAGAAACTTTTATTTCAAAATTAGACGGAGCGGAAGACTATTATGTCTATACACCGCCAGCAGTTAAGGGTGCACAGAGCGATTCTATCCTCTTTGTCTACTTCCACGGTATGGGCTCTACAGCTCTAGAACCATATCTAGTACCAAAAGATCGCACCCTGGCAAAACTTGTTTGTCAGCAAAATCCACGCGCCTCATTTTTATCACCTAATTACCGCGGCGACTCATCCTGGCTAAACGAGACAGCCATACTGGACGTAGATCAAAATATCCGCAGCGTGACAAACCGCTATCCCGCCGCCAAAATAGTCCTTATCGGCACATCAATGGGCGGTTGCTCAGCACTGGCATATAGCTATCTGGCCCCCAATGAGATCAAAAGCAAGATTGTCGGCGTAGTCTCTTGTGAGTCCGCAGGAGATCTTACTCAACTCTACAAAATCACCAATAGCAATCTGGTCAAAGCTGGCATGGCTAGAGCTTATGGCGGCACACCGGATACTGTAGGCAAAGCCTACGAAAAAACAAGCATCTTAAATAACATCTCGCAACTAAATCCCAAAGTAAAATACTCCATACTCTCGGCCAGCAAAGACGGCGTGGTACCACCCAAGATGCAAACGCAGCTAATAGACGGACTACAAAAAGCTGGGATAAAATGCAAGCTCATAGATTTTGATGAAAAACACGGTGTACCTGAATCCACCAACTACGAACAAGGTATCAACTTTGTTTTAGAGGCTAACTAATCATGGCTTTTGCAGATAGTCGAGTCACAGTAGATGTTGTTGTTCTCAAAGCCACTACTGCTGGTGCAAAGACCAAAAGCGACTTTGAAATTTTACTTATTGAGCGAGGACATCCACCCTTTGCTGGCTCTTACGCCTTGCCCGGCGGCTTCCTCGATGATACAGACGAGAGCCTGGAGAGAGCTGGCCAGCGCGAGCTTATGGAAGAAACAGCAGTCAAAGTAGAGCTAAAAGATCTAATCAATTTTGGCGGCTATGGCGATATCGGTAGAGATCCCCGGGGTCGCACTGTGACTGTTGCTTTTGCAGTAATTATCGATAAGAGTCAAGCAAGCCAGGCAAAAGCAGGAGATGACGCCAGACAATTTGCCTTTTTTGCCCTGGACAAATTACCAGACCTGGCTTTTGACCATGCCCGCATTATTAGTGATGCCCTTAAGCGGCTCTCAATCCAATAGTTTAGCTATTAATCTTCTTCCAGGTGCCCACATAGTGGAGCATTTTCCAGACTCCGTCTTCTTTGATAAAGACATCTGTGGAGCGGGATTCATAGGATAGATTGGTCTTGCCGACTATGTTTTTTAGCACCTTAAAGGTGACTGTGGCATATTTGCCATTGACCTTGGCATAAGGACTATCGATGGTATAGCTGACAGTCCCGCCCTGAGAGAGCGCCAGTGACTTTTCGTAGCGCGACTTCATTTCGGCAATAACAGCCTCACGTCCGCAAATCAGCTTTTTGGTAGCTTCATCAAATGTGGTGACATGCTCGTCCATGTTTTCGGAGAGCGCTTTAAATTCGCCATTGCTCAGACATCTAGTGATCTGATGCAAAGTATCAATTACCTTTTGTGATTCTTCACAGGCAGCATGCGGATCATTGCATTTGACATGACAGTTTTGTTTGGGCATCTCTTTGTCATTAGGCTCATTGCCATCGGCAGCTTGAGCGGCAGACGAGCCGTAGAGTGTAAGGCTCAGAGCCCAGAGACTGAGAAGAGCAACTTTTGATTGCTTGATAATTGTCATTTTTATAGCTCCTAATTGCGCTTCATCGCTGTCTCAACGTCACGCAAAGCGCGGTCGTTGTCACGCAAATAACTGTTTACCGTATCGAGCTGCCTTTGTAATTTGTCTGCCTCAGCTTGCAAATATGTGCGTTGATCCAGTAGAGCATCGCGACTCTTAGCCAAGCTGTTATAAACTTGGTCGGAGCGTTGCCCCAGAGCAGAAGTGCTCAGTCCAATTAGCAAGGCCATTTGCAAGGCGCAAAAGGCACACAATAAGAACCAGGGTAATCTTAACGAACGCATATCAACTCCAGACCGAGGTCTGCACAGGGGATGACAACAGAATTATATGAGCTAATTCACATAATTTCAAAGGGTAGTTGAATTGAGCCGCAAAAATGACATATGAGGAGAGACCATGCAGCCACTAGAAAGCGCCTTAGCCAGGACCAGTAGCACCTTTGATGACAATCGCGAAAGCCTGATTGAAACTTTACTGGCGCTCGGTTTTGTCGAAGATTTTGGTGGACTGCCCGCTGGCATCCAATCCCTCCCCCTCAGCCTGTTGGACTCAAAAACTCTCAGCGGCAGCGCACTCGATATCACTACACTGGCTACAATCGCCCAGGACAAGCTGGTAAAGGCCGAGCTTGTCCTCAAACAAAAGGCAACTGTGGCCTGTCTCGACATTTTTAAAAGAGTCCTGGCAGTCCTCGATCCAAATGTCAAAGTAACCATCCTGGTGGCTGATGGCACCCAAATAGATCAGGTACCAGCCACAGTGGCCACTATCGAAGGTCAAGCCAGAGCGCTTTTGATGGGCGAGAGGCTGGCGCTAAATCTGGTGCAAAGACTCTGTGGTATTGCCACCTTAACAAGACAGTACACCGCTCTGGCCAGCCCTAAAGGCATCAAAATACTGGACACACGCAAAACCACACCGGGCTTAAGAGCCTTGGAAAAACGCGCAGTCCTGGCTGGAGGCGGTACAAATCACCGCATGGGACTCTTTGATGCGGTTTTGATCAAAGACAACCATATCCAGGCGGCAGGCTCGATTACAGAGGCGCTAGCCCAGGTAGAACGTTACCTTAAAGCACATCCACAGATCAAATTACAAAAGCCAGTGGAGGTGGAAGTAGCCTCTATAGAGCAACTGGATGAAGCACTAAAACTGGGTGTGGAAGCGGTTTTGCTTGACAATATGAAACCAGAAATAGTGAGACAAGCAATCCAGAAGATATCTACCTATAAGAAGAATTGCTTTGTTGAGGTCTCTGGTGGAGTAAATCTTTCAAACCTGGAGACATATCTGATCGACGGCGTAAACGCTATATCCATTGGCGCTCTGACACACTCGGCAACCAATATCGACCTCTCTCTTGAGTTTTGAACAGGTTTTCGAGTGATTAAGTTTCCTTGATATTGCCACTTTGCATCACACCCAAAGCAAGCAAGGTTGCCACTTCGTGAACTATTGTTAGTTTGAGCGAAGGATTGCCAAAGCTAATTCCCATAAGCTAGCTAAGGGTATACACTTAGATACATCTTCAACTTCTCTTTATCATTTAAATCGTCCATTAATTGACTTGGGTTTACCTCAAGCTGACTTTTGTATAGGTTTATTTGTCCCACCCCACCACTCTTTTGTATTAAGCCGGGTAGCTAAAAGGAAACAATCATGAACCCGCCTACGAAAATTTTCATCATGGACAGCGACAGATTATCGCTTGTCACACTGAGCCTGTGGTTGGATCAGGAAAGAGATTTCCAGATTGTCGGCACATCGCTACCCACAGGCAATATCGAGCGTCGCATCATCGATAGCCAACCAGATCTGGTCTTCTTCAATATTTCGTCAGCTGGCATTGATGCTCTGTCTACTCTGCGCAGACTCAAGCAAGTACGGTCAGACCTGCCTGTTATCCTCCTTTATGACGGTGACAAAAAAGACCTCGAAGGTCCTCTGGCTCAAGAGTCTGATGCGCAACTATCACCTGAAGTCTCACTAAAAGAACTTGTGGACGTCATGAAAAAGTTTGGCTATCGCCAGAAAGTAGTGACTGGCTCACACCTCTTTATGGTCAAGGCCGGCTAACTTTTTTTGGGCAGCAACTATTTTATAGAAATCATTGTGGCAGTAGCTTTGCTTACTGCTCTAAAGCTACTGCTATTGCATCGCAACAATAGAGCTGAGCCAAAGCCAGAAGAACTGGTGCCAGTGGAAGTAGCCTATCTCAGTCGCGGCGGCGATAGAGGCTTTGCCTTACTGGTTTTACTCTTTGACCTGGTGCACAGAGAAGTCAAAGAGATGCCGGATAATCTACTAGAGAGCGGACTATCGCTCATTGCTGATCAAGACTTAAAAACTGCGGAACCTCTCAGCCAGCGTATTATCTCAAGCGGCTATAGCTATGATGCTGGACTTAAGACCATGGTCAAAAAAACGCTACAAGACTGGGGCACAAAAAAAGTCGAGAGCATAGTCGACATCAATATCAAAAAAAATCCAATTGGTTTTATCAAACGTCTGCCATTTTTGTTTAACTTACTGCGAAATGGTCTATTTGACACAATCAAAGAGATTTTAAAAGACCCCAAAAAGCTCAGACGATATGTCTCATTGCCAGGCTTGATGAGACTGGCAGCCGAAATAGGGGCAAGTGGCTACAAAGATGACTTAGCTAGAGAGTTGGCCAAAGCACTGACTGATAGGGGTCTGCTTTTAACAACAAAGGAGCGCAAAGGTCTGGCTGGCTATTTTGTCAGTGGCTTTGTCATTGGCGAGCTTACTTTTGCTTTTATTTTGAGCCGTTATATGGGCGACCACTGGCAGGCTTTTTGGATTTTTGTCTTTGCCTTTGCTGGTAGTTTGTTTGTCCGAGCCACCCTTTTTGCCCGCGAATTTATACCGCTATACCGCGACTTGATGGATATCCTGGCACAGACAAAAAACAATAACTGGCGGGTAAGAGCACTGACTATATTGCTCAATCTGGTCAATTTAATACTTGGTGGACTGTCGATAATTGCCTATCTAGTAGTATTTGCTCTGGGCTCCTTAATCCTCTACGTAACCAACACTGTTAACGATTTTGGTGCTTATCTGGTCCTTACAAGTCTGCTTTTAGCCCATAGCACAGCCCTTGGCTGGCTGCTCGAAGCTCACAGGCTGTACTTTAGCGACTGTCCATCTTTGACTGGCGAGTTAGCTCTTGATAAATTGCGACATACATATCGCGGCCGTACTAGCGTCAATGCCCTAAAATCTATGCTAGCAACGCGTCAATATCATCCAGAAATGAGTTATCTTCTGGCACTGTATGGACCGGAGACTCTGCTCTTTCTTTGAGGCAAAATATGCACCTTCCCCAAAATCTTACAGCCATTATCACCGGTGCATCCACTGGCATCGGGCGGGGTCTGGCAACAACACTTGCCACTATCTACAAAGCGCGCATGGTTTTGACGGCACGTAGCGAGCATGAGTTAACTACGCTCAAACAAGAAGTAGAAAAACGCGGCGGTGAAGCAATAATCTATGCCGCTGATATCACTACCAGTGGTGTCACAGCTACCCTCGTCAAAGAATGTATAAAAAACTTTGGCTCACTCAATTTACTTGTAAATAACGCTGGTATGGCTATTCCCGGTCGCTTTGACGAGCTTAGCGAAGAAGACTGGCGCAAAGTCATGGAAGTCAATTTTTTTAGCACATTGACTTTGACTCAGCAGGCACTGCCTGAGCTAAAAGCAGCAAAACCAGCCAAAATAGTCAATATATCTTCGGTGGCAGGCAAAATCGCCTTTCCGGGATCTATTAGTTATTGTGCCAGTAAATTTGCCATGACGGCATTGTCAGAGGGTCTTGCTGCCGAGCTGGCCAGCGACGATATCCAGGTAATTACAGTCTGTCCAGGATGGGTGCGCACAGAATTTTTTGAGAAGAACGATGTGCCTTTGGAAAAAAATCCCACCAGTATTGCTCGTCAGTCGGATTTGCAAGGACTTATGATGAAGCATGTACTATCCATCAGTACCGAACAATGTGTTAGAAAAATTGTGGAAGCGCTGGAAAGTGGCAAGTCCAGAGAACTGGTCCTGACCTTACCCGGTAAAATCGCCGAACGCTTGCATGGCACAGCACCAGATTTGATGCGCGCTCTGGCCAGTAAAATACCGGCTAGCAAAAGAAGGGAAATTTAGTGGTGGAGCAGCAAGAAGATAGTAGCTTTAAAAAGCAAGCTATCAAAGCAACCGGGGCCATCAAAGTAGTCGGACTGTTAGGTCTAGTGGCTATGGACCTGTTTGCAGCTGGCGCCACGCACAATCAAACCCAACTCATTTGTGCCGCCATAGCTCTGCTTTTACCAGTGCCACTGGCGCTACTCAACCAGCGTGCCACTCAAAACACAGCCTGGCTTGTGATACTGGTGGACTTACTACTTACCATTGCTTGTTACAGCCAACTTGCCAGTGGGCAGATAGCTGAGCCCTACTTGTTTATATTGCCACTGACACTTTTGCAGACTAGTTTGTATTTGAGTGCAGCCAGCCAGCTCATGGCCTTTGTCCTTGTTTTGGTGGCAGTTACTGTATTGCAATTTGTTTTACTGGGCTCATCTTTAATTGGCACCACTGGTGATTTAACCAGGACGGTTGTGGAGTTTATCGATAGCTCAGACTGGCCCTGCTTTGTCTCAGCGCTAACGGCTTGCGCCCTGGCAGGCTATAGCCTGCATTTTGCCAGCGCTCAGGGCAGCACGCGGGGCGGGCGCGTACCACCACGGACAGTGGCGGCGTTACTGCTCTTTGTCTGGTCAGCATTGATGATTGCAATCAACAACCTGGCTAATTTAGTTAAGTACAAAGGCGAGCTTGTAGTGGAGGGCAATATGCACCATGTCAGCCTCGTACTGGCTGTTTTGCTGATATTACTAATCGGGCGAGTTAAACGACCACTGACGACAGTACTGGTACTGGCTATTGCCGCCTTTTTTATGACTGTAGCGGCAGCCTATAGCTTTAGCAATGGCTTTGAGTTGATTTACTATTTGAGTCTGGCAGCTATCGCCCTTAAAAGCGAAGGACTCAAAAGCAAAATTGGCATAGCGCTCTTTATACTCAGCTCTCTACTTGCCGTGCAAATCAATGCCCATGCTATTTTTGCCGATGCTCAGGGCGCTAACCACCCGCTTTTTTTGGCTACATATACGCCCCCACAGGTCACTGGAGTAGTGCTGGTCATATTATTGTTAGCGCTAATCAGTCAGAGCAAACGCACAAGCGCTACTCCATAAACTTAGAGCGGATTTCTTTTACTCTTTGATCAAGTGATACGGCTTCACTGCCACGGTTAGTCTTGCGCAACAGATCAGCATAATTTTCGAGACAGGCAGCAACAAAGCTGTGATCCGGTCCAAGGGCTCGTTCCCAAATTTCTATGGCACGTTTATAGAGGCTTTCGGCCCGGGCATGATTGCCATTTTGGTGATAGAGCCAGCCCAGGTTATTGAGACTCTCAGCCACTTTAGGATGGTCCGGACTCAAAACCCGCTCTCTTATCCCGAGTGCACGTCTGTGCAGTGGCTCGGCCTGTTCAAATTGTTCTTTGTCAGTAAAGAGTGCGGCTAGATTATTGAGAGCATTAGCCACATTGGGATGGTCATGACCATGGAGCCGTTCTTCGATTTTAAGTACCCTTCTAAACAACGGCTCAGCATCGGGATTACGTCCCTGCTCATAATAGATATTAGCTAGCGAGTTTAAGACATCGATAAGCCCGCTGTCTTCAAATCCCAGGTAGCGTTCACGGATTTTTATGGCCCGTCTGATTACTTCTTCAGCTTCGCTGTGCCTACTTAGAGTGACATAGAGATCACCAAGATTATTGAGAGCAGAGGCAATGGATAAATGCTCTGGACCAAGGGTTTTTTCCTGGACAAAAAGCGCCCTTTTAAAAAGAGGCTCAGCATCGGCATAGCGGCCCTGAGCCAAATAAACCAGACCAAGATGGTTTAAGGCGGCAGCTACATCCGGATGGTCCACAGCCAAAAGGCGCTCTCTCATATCGAGGGCGCGCTTAAAGAGATCCTCGGCCTCGTCAAAGCGACTGTCGTGATAAAGCAAAAGCCCTAGAGATATCAAATAATCAGCCAGGTCCGGATGATCCGGTCCCAGCGACTTTTCCATCTCGGGCAAGAGCCTGAGCAATGCATCTACATTTTCGTCTATTGACACCGGGGACTGCCCTTCGCCATCCCAAACACACACTACTTACTTATTACCAAGCAGCCAAATTCCTAACCAGTAAAGCAGATTTTGCTGATTAATTCACAGCCACAAGCTCCCGACAAGGACCTTGTGGCTGCAAAAGTTTACGACTAACCGTCAGGTAAGCAGCTTATTTGTCGCGCTCAACCCCGGTCAGATTAGCCTGAGCCGCTGCCAGGCGAGCGACTGGCACTCTAAAAGGCGAACAGCTGACATAGGCCAGTCCGATTTGATGGGCAAATGCAATAGAGCTGGGCTCACCGCCATGCTCACCACAGATACCCAATTTTAGGTCAGGGCGAGTTTTAAGGCCAAGCTCTACAGCAATTTTCATCAGCTTGCCCACCCCTTCGGTATCGAGTACTTCAAAAGGATTGTTTTGCAAGACTTTGTTTTTAACGCCGTCTATGTCCACTCCATCAAGATAGCGTTGCAAAAACTTGCCTTCAGCATCATCTCGGCTATAACCAAAAGTCATCTGGGTCAAGTCATTGGTACCAAAGCTAAAAAATTCGGCATATTCGGCAATGGCATCAGCAGTGAGGGCAGCTCTGGGGATTTCTATCATGGTGCCAAATTTATAAGCAATGTCCTCTTTAGCTTCGGCCATCACTTCTTTAGCCACGGACTCAAGGGTGATACGCGCAAACTTGAGTTCGTTAACATGACCAACCAGAGGGATCATGATTTCAGGCAAGACTTTGATGCCTTCTTTTTGCACAGCAATTGCTGCTTCAAATATGGCTCTTACCTGCATCTTATTGATTTGAGGGAAGACCAGTCCCAGTCTGCATCCTCTCAGCCCCATCATGGGGTTGGATTCTTTTAGCTCACGCACTTTATCAAGCAAAGTCTCTTTGGTGCGCAGCTCTGGACCAGTCACGCCCTTAGCACGCATGGTGGCAACGGCTTCAATAAGTTCTTCTTCTTTGGGCAAAAACTCGTGCAGTGGTGGATCCAATAGCCTGATTGTGACAGGCAATCCATCCATAGCCTTAAAGATGCCATAAAAGTCATCACGTTGCATCGGCAAAAGCTTATCGAGTGCTTCCTGACGCTCACTATCGGTCACCGACAGGATCATCTTTTGCACTACAGGCAAGCGATCATGACTCATAAACATGTGCTCGGTGCGGCAAAGACCGATGCCTTCAGCACCAAACTCGCGAGCCAATTTGGCATCAGCTGGAGTATCAGCATTGGTGCGGATACCAAGACGTCTTACAGAGTCAGCCCATTGCAAAATATGACGGAAGTCTTCGCTAAAATCAGGCTCGGATGTAAGAATAGCACCCTCAAAGATTTCACCAGTGGTGCCATCGATTGATACGATGTCGCCATTTTTAAATGTCTTTGTGCCCACCACCATTTCTTCACGATCAAGATTGATTTTGAGGGCTTCGCAGCCTGCCACACAGGGCTTACCCATACCGCGAGCAACGACAGCAGCGTGACTGGTCATGCCACCACGACTGGTTATTACACCTTGGGCAGGTACTAGACCGTGGATATCGTCTGGGCAGGTTTCGATACGCACCAGGATGATTTTTTCACCAGACAGTGCTCGTTTTTCAGCCTCATCTGGATTGAAAACGATTTTGCCAATAGCGGCTCCCGGTGAAGCATTGAGACCAGTAGCTAGCAGTCTGCCAGCAGCCTTAGCTTTTTGTTTGTCATCGGCGACAAATGATGGCAAAAGCAATTGATTAAGTTGCAGTGGCTCCACTCTCATCAAAGCTTCTTCTTTGGTGATGATTTCTTCTTTGACCATATCTACTGCCACTTTGATAGCAGCAGCAGCAGTACGCTTACCATTGCGAGTCTGGAGCAAAAAGAGCTTGCCTTGCTCGATTGTAAATTCGATGTCTTGCATATCGCGGTAGTACTTCTCGAGACGACCGATATTAGCCAATAGCTCCTCGTACATTTTGGGCATTTCTTTAGCCATGTCGACGATTTTTTTAGGCGTACGCACACCGGCTACTACATCTTCACCCTGAGCATTGGTGAGGTATTCGCCATAGAGCAATTTTTCGCCAGTGCTGGGATTGCGAGTAAAGCAAACACCAGTGGCACTGTTATTATCAAAATTGCCAAAGACCATGGATTGCACATTAACTGCTGTACCGAGATTGTGATCAATTTTGTTGAGATTGCGGTAATAGACAGCGCGGTTATTGTTCCAGGATCTAAACACCGCCTCAATTGCGCCACTAAGCTGGACTTTGGTGTCCTGAGGGAAGTCCTTGCCTGACTTTTTGAGGACATACGCTTTATAGAGGACAACAAGTTTTTTCAGATTTTCAACAGTCAAGTCAGAGTCAGTGTGGACTTTGAGTTCATCCTTCATATCTTCGAGAATGTCTTCGAATTGATCTTTGCTTATTTCCAGAACCACATTGCTATACATCTGGATAAAGCGGCGGTAACTATCCCAGGCAAATCGGGGGTTATCAGTTAGCTTAGCGAGAGACTCTACGGTTTTGTCATTGAGACCGAGATTGAGGATGGTATCCATCATACCTGGCATCGAAAACTTAGCACCGGAGCGTACCGATAACAAAAGCGGTTTTTGCAAGTCGCCCAGTTTGCGGTCCAGCTTAGCTTCTACATGTGCCAGTTGCTGATTGACTTCATCCATCAAACCATCGAGCATCTTGCCACCATTAGCGGTGTACTCGCGGCAACAAGTAGTGAGGATAGTGAGACCGGGAGGAACATTGACACCAGATCTGGTCATCTCAGCCAGACCAGCACCCTTGCCACCAAATGCTTCTTTCATGGCTTCTCTGTCGCCGTCGAGTGCTTCATAGCCCTCTTCAAAAAGATAGACTCGCCTGGTCAGTTTTTTGGTAGTGGATTTTGAGGGCTGTTCGGTCATGCTCACCATAGCTATTTCTCCGTGTGTTGCAATTATTGTGCTACCAGTTAAAACCTGTTACTCCCTCATCAGGAGAAATATTTCTGAAGAAGTCTCTTCAATTGCTTTTGAAGAAACATCGATGATATGGCACTTGAGCTCTCGAAAAAGCTTTTTAGCCTGTCTTACTTCTTGCATAATGCGATCTGGATCGGCGTAATCAGTGGTGCCAGGCATGCCCAGTACCTGTGCTCTGGTGGTGCGGATTTCTTGTAAGAGATAGGGATCAATATGCAGCCCAACAACTTTGCGAGGATTGACCTTAAACAGAGCCAGAGGTGGCTCTACCCCTGATATCAGTGGCACGTTAGCGGCTTTGAGTCCATAGTGATGAGCCAGATACATACAATTAGGTGTTTTACTGGTGCGCGACACACCGATTAAGACGACATCTGCCTGCAAAATACCGTCTGGATTTTTGCCATCATCAAACCTGATAGCAAAATCCACGGCCTCTATGCGGCGGAAGTATGTCTCATCGAGAAGGTGCAAACGACCTGGCTGAGAAAGCGGAGTGGTCCCGGTAAGATGCGATATGCGTCCAATTAAGGGACCTAGCAAATCGATAGTGGGTATTTTGTACTTATTGGCTTCCGCCTCCAGAGTCTCTCTGTATTCAGGCAAAACCAGTGTGTAAGCAATAATTGATCCGCGGTTAGCAATCTCTTTGACCAGGGCCGGTATTTGAGAGGCACTGCGTACCTGCGGCAGTCTATATATGGATGCATGACCGGGCTCAAACTGGACTAGTGCCGCTCTTGCTACAG
The DNA here is from genome assembly GCA_016718315.1 of Candidatus Obscuribacter sp. Taxonomy (GTDB): domain Bacteria; phylum Cyanobacteriota; class Vampirovibrionia; order Obscuribacterales; family Obscuribacteraceae; genus Obscuribacter. The sequence continues at coordinate 833,873 of JADKDV010000001.1, forward strand.
ACTCAGCAGTCTCACCCGATGAATCAGACATAGTAAAAATAATCAGCTCACTGGTATTGGCCGGCAGTTTAAATTGCTCGATGTGACCAGATTTTGTCGATTTAAAACTATCGCTGGCTTCAGACACCGGTTTACTCCAGAGCTACAGCCACCTTGTAGCACACTTTTAAGAATAAGTGACCCTCTACAGATATGTTTTATCTATCGACCTCATATCTTGGCTACTCAAAGAGCCAGTTTTTTAAAAAGACTGAGCAAATCAAGCCCGCCCTCAGTCATTTTGATCAAATTACCCTGAACAATCTGATGCACATCGATGGCTTGTGAGTGCTTGATACAACCCAGATAGGGCGTCAAAGTACGCTCTTGCAAAGTCAACTCCACATCCATCCGGCTGTACTTGCGCTCAAAATCACGACCAGCTGCTTCTGTGGTCTCCACAGAGACAAGTCCAATAACATCAAGCTTACGGCTCAAAGCCATGCCGTGAGCGGTAATAAGTTTTTCGAGTGTGGTATCAGTATGGCTGGTCACAAGTACCACTGGATAACCTACATCCAGAGCAAACTGACAGGGGTCATAAATAAAGTCACAGGGCACATCAGGTCCAGCCAAAAGCAGGTCACCAAGCGCCTGTCCTTGATAGACATAAAATGGCGTAGCAATTGCGCAGGGAGCCTCGACAATATTTAGTGCATCCAGAGCTCTCGTGCTAGCAATAGCATCTTGCCACTGACTGTCATAAAGGCGAGCGGGACTACCCACCATAGATGGTGCATAGTCAATGGGCGTGCATGTAATTGTACTGATAAAACTAAGCTCAGACTGACCCGACTTACCACAAATCGGTTTAACGGCTCTAACGGCAATTTGACGCTTGAGCATGGCCGCAAGACCAGTAGCAAAGACTGTTTTGCCGCATGACAAATCTGTGCCGAGGATTGTCAGACCTCGACCTTTAGACTCTGATATCTGCTCATTTAAAGCCATGGCAGCCCATAATCTGCACTAGCGCAACTTGATGATTATAGCGTTAGTTGCAAAAATCAGTTTGGCCCTATTGCCACTTGATCTACTTCTCTGATTTTTTTGCGCAAGACTTGCATAGCACTGTTGATTTGAAGGTCTTTACCATCTTCAGGAGCGCGTTTACCAGTTTTGTGATCATTCCACCATGGTCCCTGGGTTTTGTCTTCGCTTGATACTTCTACCACCACATCCGGCTTAATTCCCTTTTTGTGGATGTCTTCATCGGAAGGAGTGAGATATTTGGCGATAGTGATATTAATACCGGTACCATCATCGAGACGGTTAATACCCTGCACAAGCCCCTTACCAAAGGTGTTTTGACCGACAAGCAGCGCGCGTCCGTTGTCATGCAAGGCACCGGAAGTTATCTCAGAGGCTGAGGCACTGTTTTTGTTAATCAAAACAACCATCGGCTTACGCCAGAGCGGCGAGCCACTGGAAGCAGCGGGAGTTTTGTAACCATCACGGTCAACGGTGGAGACAACATTGCCAGACTCCAAAAACATATTGGAAATCTCAATAGCATTTGATAGCAAACCACCAGGGTTGTCGCGCAAATCTAAAATGACACCCTTAGCATGCAAGTTCTCGAGTTTAACCAGAGCAGCTTTCATTTCGTCATTAGCTTTTTGCGAAATAAAGCTAGCTAACCTGACATAACCCACTTCGTTATCGAGCATTTTGACTGTCTGAACGGCTTTAATGGGGATCTCGCGGCGCACGATATCTTTTTGAATTTGGCCCCGGAGCGGCCAAGCACCAGATGCACAGGCGTATTAATCGGTCCCCGAATTAGCTTGGCGGCGTCTTCTACATTAAAGCCCTTGGTGGACTTACCGTTAATTTCCAGGATTTCGTCTTCAGCCAGCACACCAGCTTCGTAGGCCGGGGTGTCTTCGATAGGGGTGATGATGTAGACCCGCTTGGTCTCTTCTTTGAAGCCAATTTGCACACCGATACCACAAAGTTTGGCATCGATTTGTTGTTTTTCGTCGTCAAAAGCGTCATGGTCCAAAAAGCGCGTGTATTTATCGCCCAGACTCAAAATCATGGTCTCGACTGCTTTATGGGAGTCTTCTAGAGTTTTGAGCTTACCGTCATAACGATGCTCCCAGCGGTCCCAGCTTTGTTTGTTGTAATCGCGCTCATAAAACTCGTCTTTAACAAGCTGCCAGACCCGGTGATAAAGCACCTGAGGATTGACTTCACTATGTAAGGTCAATCTGTGAGCAATCAGATCTTTGTCAGAAAGCGAGGCTAGATAGTCATTTTGACTGCCCTGAGGACTTGAGCCACCCAGTAAAACTGAGAGCGAAAGAGGGATTGCAAAGAAAGGTTTCCACCACATATTTAAGTACCCGGGACGTTATGTGCTCGAAATCGCGAGGCGATACCAGGGTGTTATACCCAGACCATCAAGGTTTTAGACGCCAACCATGGATTTTTTTGGGGTTAGGCCCCAGAGATAACCTGGTGTAAACACTGAATTTAACCAATTTGTCCCTGTAATCAAGGTGAAATGCCCGAGGGTGGCTATTTAGAACCGGTACAAAGAGCAGTCAAAAGTAGTAGTCATTAAGTTAGGATATCTAGTGCCAAGCGGCAGCTAATATCGTGCTGCCAACAAACATGTAGAGGTAAAAGTGGAAGACAAGTCGCTTGCCGATATCGGCATTTTTGGTGGATCTGGTTTTTATAAACTATTCGACGAATACGAAGAAAAGATGGTGGAGACACCTTACGGCCCGCCTGCAGCCCCAGTAGCTATAGGTACAATGGGTGGTAAAAGAGTAGCATTTTTGCCCCGTCACGGCGAAAGACACCAGTGGCCGCCGCATAAAGTGCCCTACCGGGCCAATGTCTATGCCATGAAATCACTGGGCGTAAAACGCATTATCTCGCCCTGTGCCGCAGGTAGCTTGCAAACTCATGTCAAACCAGGCGAATTTGTAGTCTGTGACCAGTTTGTCGACCGCACCTCTGGACGTACCGATACCTTTTATGATGGTCCTATTGCCACCCACGTCTCTGGCGCAGAGCTATATTGCCCCGAGATGCGTAAATTGGCTGTAGAAGCTGGTAAAGCCAGTGGCATCACAATGCACCCAAATGGTACAGTGGTGGTGATTCAGGGTCCAAGATTTAGCTCTAAAGCCGAATCCAAATGGTTTACTGCACAGGGTTGGGAAGTGATTAACATGACTCAGTATCCCGAGGCCTTCCTCTGCAAAGAGCTAGAGATGTGCGTCGTCAATGTTTCTCTAATCACTGATTACGACTCTGGACTGGTAGGCAATGTCGAGCCAGTATCGCACTCAGAAGTAGTCAAAGTATTTGGTCAAAATATCAGCAAACTGCAACTACTTCTCAAAAATATGATCAGCACCATTCCTGATGCCCGGTCAGCCTGTGATTGTGCCAATACACTGAAGCACGCCCGCGTCTAAAAACAAGCGAGAGAGGCCAGCCCATGAGCCGCCATTTTACAATCAACCACGTAGTTGCGCTTCTGGCGCTGGTGCTCTCCATTGCTTCGTTCCTGGTCATGCGCCGCTATCACTTCCCCGAAAAAGTCTGTGTTGGTGGCGCCATTTTGGCCATCCTGGTTGTAGGTATATTTTGGTCCTGTGTTTTACTTGGTACCGAAGAAGATGAAGATGAGGAATAAAATGCAAACGAATAAGCTATCAAAGCTTTTTGCAAACCTGGCTCTGACAGCTCTCAGTTTGACTATTTATTGTCAATGCCCGGCAGCTGTGGCGCAAGAGAGCGAAGTAAAAGTAGCAATCAAAAAACCTCTGATTCCCGTATCTAAAGACTACACACTCAAAAATGGACTGAGACTACTGGTATCTGAAGACCACTCAGTTCCAGTGGCTTCTATAGCCATTGTCTATGACGTGGGGGCGCGCGACGAGGTCAAAGGGCGCTCAGGATTTGCCCATCTATTTGAGCATATGATGTTTCAGGGCTCGCAAAATGTGGGCAAAGTAGAACACTTTAAATTTATCGAAAATGTAGGAGGCTCACTCAATGCCTCTACCCATGCTGATTTTACTAACTACTTCGAAAAAGTACCAAGCAACCAAATAGAGCTTTGTCTATGGCTTGAGTCTGACCGTATGCGCTCTCTTAAAATCACTCCAGACAACTTTACTAATCAGCTGGAGACTGTCAAAGAAGAAAAAAGAATGCGTGTAGATAACCAGCCCTATGTACCATCATCTATCCGACTGGAAGAGCTGGCTTTTGACAATTGGGGCAATGGACACCCCACCATAGGCTACTTTGAAGACCTTGAAGCAAGCTCGATAAAGGACGTGAAACAGTTTTTTGATACCTACTACGCTCCAAACAATGCCACCATGGCCATCGTGGGCGACGTAAATAGTGACGAAATGGTCAAACTGGTCGAAAAATATTTTGGCTCAATACCGAGAGTCGAAGCAATAAAGAGACCTGACCTGTCAGAACCAGCTCAAACACACGCCAAAAGCGAAAAAATGGTAGACAAACAAGCCCAGATGCCAGCCTTCTGGATGGCCTGGAAAGCACCAGCGCGTCGCGAGAAGGATTTTTATGCACTAAATTTGATGCAAACAATACTCTCCACCGGCGAAAGCAGTCGTCTCTACCAGAGGATGGTTAAAGGTGACAAAGTCGCCCTCAAAGTAGATGCCAGCTATGAAGAAAGACGTGGACCCAGTCTCTTTGAGACATTTGTAGTAATGAAGCCAGGCAATACTCCCGAAAAAGTAAGAGAAGTATTGATGGAAGAACTGGATAAATTTAAGAAAGAACCAGTCTCGGCTGAAGAACTACAAAAGGCTAAAAACCAGATTTTGAGAGGACTATTTAGCAGCAATAGCTATGCGTCATTGCAGCGCAGTCTGGGACGGGCCGAAATGCTAGCCGAATATGGTGCCTTTTTTGGAGACCCTGCCTTGATTGACAAGGATCTCGAAACCTATATGGCAGTGACAGCCGAGGACATCCAAAAAGTGGCCGGGCGCATCTTTAACAAAGAAGGTGCCACCACAATTGATGTCAGCCCTGTGGCCAAAGAAAAAGTCTCAACCAGCAAATAACAAATCCAGGAGCATCTATGAATTCCTTTTTTGCCAAAGCCGCTCTTGTGCTCTGTGCCCTGAGCCTTACAGTAAACAGTCCGAGTCAGGCTAAAACAGTTAAAACCAAAACTACCAGCAGCTCTAAAGTAAGTAAAACTCTACCTAAAAAAGAAGAACAGCCCACAGTCAAAATCGAAGCAGCACGAGCTGTGCCAGCCGAAGAACTGTGGCGCAAAGTAGCACCGCAATTGCCTTTGCCCAGACCATTTAATATGCCAAAAGTAGAGTCCTACAAAATGGATAACGGTCTGGAAGTGATGCTCTTAGAAGATCACCGTTTTCCTTTTGCCTCAATCAATTTGGGCTTTCGTACCGGCACAGCCCAGGAGCCAGCCACAGCTCTTGGCGTAGCTGAGATGACGGCGATATTAATGCCTCAAGGCACCACTACTCGCACGAGCAAACAAATCGCATCGCAAGTGGAGTATATCGGTGGTGCACTCAAGAGCAGTACTGATTATGATTACAGCTTACTGAGCGGCTCTTGCCTCTCGGCATACAGCGACAAGCTCTTTGATGTTATGTGCGATGTTCTGTTAAATCCAAGCTTTCCTGCTGATGAGCTAAGTCTGCGCAAAGCCAATCAAATCCAGGAATTGACCATGAAGAGGTCTGACCCTGACTTTTTGATAGAAGAACGCTTTAGCAAAGTGGTTTTTGGTGCACATCCATACTCAGTGGTTAGTCCATCAGAAGCTGACATCAACAAACTGACGAGCAAGGATCTGGCCGAATATCACGACAGTCATTACTTGCCAAATAACGCTGTACTAATTGTGGTGGGCGATTTTGACTCAGCCAAAATCAAACCACTGCTAGAGTCAAAGCTAGGCTCAGCAGAGTGGAAGCAAGGTAGTGTGCCTGTGGCAGCCGAGCCAGCTATGCCCGCTCAAAGTGGTCGCAAAATTTATCTAGTGGACAGACCGGGCTCTGTACAAACATCCATCAAAGTCGGCAATGTCAGTATTAAACGCAACGACCCGTCATACTTTCCCATGCTGGTGGCAAACCAAATTTTGGGCGGTACAGCTCATGCCCGACTATTTCTCAATATAAGAGAGGCAAAGGGCTTTACTTACGGTGCTTATAGCAAACTAGCCAGCCGCAAAGAACCAGGCGCCTTTTTTGCCGAAGCCGATGTGCGCACTGACGTCACCAACCCATCTTTGCAAGAATTTTTGTATGAGCTGGACAAAATGCGCACCACAAAAGTCAAAGATGACGAAATCCAGGCAGCTAAAAACTACCTGGCTGGCTCGTTTCAGCTAGGACTGGAGACACAAGGTGGTATAGCGCAGAGACTTTTGGAGATGAAACTATTTGATTTGCCCAATGACTATCTCGAAACATACGCCAATAAAGTGGTGGCGGTCTCTGTTGATGACGTCAAAAAGGCTGCTAGCAAACTAATTGACTCCAACAATCTCGTAGTCTGTGTAGTCGGCGATGCCAACAAAATCAAAGAAGACCTGGCCCTCTTTGGACCTGTCAATGTTTACGACAGTGAGGGACGACTGGCACCAGAGCAAACTGTACACTAACAGTGGGCTTGGCTCTGGCATTGATATTGCTACTCCTTTGCCTACCGGCCATAGGCAAAGATAGTGGTTATTTTGGTTGTGATTTTGTCGACAACAAAGTAAGCGCGACCTATTACTTTGCACCGGCAAAAATGGCAGGTATCAAAGTCGGCGATCAAATTGTAGCTATCAATAAACAACCAGTCACGGCCCAAAACAGTCAGACCACACTGACTATGCTCAAAGGAGAGCCTGGCACAAAAGTCAAGGTCACAGTATTGCGAAAAGGTCAAAAGCTGACCTTTACTGTGACACGGGAGAGTTTGCCTCAGCCTGTTTTTGTCAGCCACCAAAATGCTCAAGAGTACTACATAGACGGCATGAGACAACTGGACTCAGGCTATATACCAACAGCCAGGCTGGCACTGGAAGAAGCCGAGAGTTTGGGGCACAAAATGGCGGCATTGAGTATTAAAACACTGCTACCAAAAGAAGACCCCGACAAAGTACAGCTCAAAAAAATCAAAGCAATCAAAGACGCTCTTAAAGCCAGGCAATTTGGCAAAGCACAAAAGTTGTGCCAGGAAGCGCTCAAAGCGTACCCTCAAAGTGAAATCCTGATTTTAAACTCTGCTTATTGCGCCCGTCAGCTAGGTCAGTACAAACAGGCACTGCAACTGGCTCAAAAGCTGGTACAACAAAACAGTTCCTACTTGCCCGGACTGATAGAGCTAGCCTACTGTCAGGCCATGACCGGACAAAGAGCACTTGCCAAAAGCACTCTCAATCAGGCCTTGCTTTTAAATGGCAATACAGATGAGTTAAATTTGCTCGATAATTATCTACAATCTAATAAGCAGCAGCACCACTGACAATGTCATTGACCACACGGTAGAGTGACTGTTTTTTATTACTGTAATAATTCAAATCTCTGCTGTCTATCTGACAGGAGTCACGGCGCGGCGTATGACAGATTTGTCTAAATCGTCTCTGGGCCTCTAACAAATACGGATTATCGGGCTGGTCATTAATCAGTCCAACAAGTTGGTAGTCCTTTATAGATCGATTACCCACTATTGGTTCAAGTGTAGATTTGATACCACGAGTAGTGGCCAAAATCCCGGGCCATGTCACCACCAAGAGTACCCAGCCTGTCTACATCCGACAGCGAAATACCCTTATGGCTCTGCCAGGGCCACTGGTCCCATCTGAGCGATGAGACTTTATCTTCGTTATTAGTCAGGGCATTAAAGAGCACTCTTTGTTGATTTGGTCTACTGCTATCAGCAGCGGCAGCGTCCAGCTCTTTGATTGACAAAAAATTGTCAGAGTCCAGGTCCAGACTCTTGAACTGGCTTTTGACAGTACTGGCAAAGTCAGCAATGAGAGCGCCTCTAGCTGCTTCACCGGGATCTAGTTGGATTTGCTTTGGCTCGACTCTATCGCTCATAACCCCTCACTCTGGTGGCCAAGCTAGGGCATCAGTCGTGAATAAGTCGTGATACGTAAAACTACTAGCGCATGCCACCCTGATTAATAAGGTCGATTATTTGTTCAACTTGACTAACTTCGCTTGCCTGTGGATCGAGAGTCTTCATCTTATCGAGATTGCTTTGCATGGCATCTATTTGCCAATTAGCCAGATTGAGATTGCACAAACCTCGCCAGGCTAGTAGATAATCGGGATTTTGTTTGATTGCTCGCTTGAGCAAATCGCGTGCCCTGGGCTCGTCACCCTGGACCAGCTCGATTTCGGCCAGGCGGGGATAGACCCAATCAAACTCAGGACAGTCGCGCAAAATTTCGGTATAAATCGCTTTAGCCTGAGCTTCTTTTTTGGTGAGCTGACACTTCAGTCCATCGACAAACTTAGAGGTAGCTTCACTGTTGATAGTAGCCAGTGGCACTCTAGTTTTGAGCATGATAGTGGCCCGTGTGCCAGATTCTCCGCCAAGCACACTGGCTTTTTTGAGAGCCTGACGCATAGGTTCGCAATATCCAATCATTTCAAAGCGTTTAGCCATGGTGAGATATTGCTCTACCGTACCGCCTTCAGGCACATAGTGCACAGGCAAGCCCACATGGGGTAAAACAACGTCTTCCAGGACTTTGTGCACAGCTGAGCTGGCTAGCTGACTGGCAAAACCAAAAGCAACTGAGACTTTGTCTTTGGCAGCTTTAGTCACTTCATTTTTATCGAGCAATTTGCCACCCTGACTGGCGGCAAATTTCACCACTTCACTGGCGGCATTTTCTACTTCGGTAATAGCAGTAGTGACAAAAACACTGGTCTGGACTGCTGTCATCAGTGCCGTCATTTTACGTCTCTGGTCTTCAGGCATGGCCTCGGGAGGAGCCAAAACCACCAGTATTTTTGAGACCTTGGCCATTTGCGGCATCCAGGTCAAAATTTGATACTGCAATAAGAGTCTTTGATACTCAGGCAGAGTAAGCCCGTCTGGTACGACTTTAGGCGGCAGCATAGACGCTCCGGATGATTAATGCCAGGTGTACTCTGTCAATGTACCATCTGAATAGGTAATATCGCCACCGGTAGGAGCGTCACTGCCAAAGTAATAGCCACTGCCACCGCGGCGTCCAGCAGCTTGTGCAATTTGACGTTTTTTGGTGTTTTTGCGAGGACGACTGGCAATCTTGCGCGGTCGATTAACAGTAGTTGCTGTCGCTTCTACTTTTACTGGCTCAACTTGGGCAGTCTCAGATTGGACTGGCACTTGCTTGAGCACGGGAAAAATTTGACTGGCAAATGTTATTACTGATTTGGGATCGATGGCGCTCACCTTTTTGATGCAAACAAAAAGTAGCATACCCACTATGCCCACCAGAGCAAGCCCAACTAAAGTGCGAGTGCTAAACACCATAAACTCGCGCACCATAGCCTGTCTGGCAATACGCCAGCCATCGCCGTCGCCATCACCATCAGTGGCTTTAACATCACTGGCTTTAATAGCATTTAGCTCAGATGTAGACAAAAATGACTTTTGATCAGCGTTAATTGGGCTGAAGTCCATAACTTGTGACTCTGGGCTTTTGGCAGCCAGTGTCTTAGCCAGGTTTTGCAGTTCGGCAGCTAGCTCAGCATCTAGCTCGTCGTCAATTAGTTTTTGCTCGTCAGTTTGTGCCGTCATAACCAATCCATAAATATGGTCTTTAATACCGCCCTTAAGCTGTCACAGTTATGGGCAGATGTCAACGCCCTGGCAATGAGCAAAAACAGCCGCCCCTTTACTACCAAGATAAAGCTGACCAGCTGCCCATGCGAACAAAAATAAATCCTCGCTCATCAAGTTTTACTAAGATCCTAATATATGTATGAAGCATAGATTTTTGTGTTGAGTATTTGCCCCGAACAAACATCAGGGTTTTTACTGTTACCCAACTCAGTGCAAATGCCATGATGGAAATAGCAGTCAGCTAGCGCTGCGGTCTTCTATCTATCTATAAATTTGGAGGTAGTAATGAATCCATTACGCGCCCTGTTCTTGACGCTCTCTCGCACGCCACCAGCCTTGATGCTAGTGATGATTGTGGGACTGGCAGTCCTTATAACAGTAACAATCACAAGCAGCTCAGAGACTAGCAAAGCGCAGCTCGAAGAGCAAAAACGAATTATGCAAGAGCGTGCCAACGCTAAAACAAAAGCGGTCTATGTTGTTAAAGACATACCAGAAGGAGCAATCATTGAGGCAGATGCTCTAGTCGAAAAAGATCTAGAAATCTCTCGCGTGCCCCAGGACGCAGTCTCCAATAGCACTATTGCCATAGGACGCAGAGCCAAGTTTGGTGTTAATGCCGGACAAATTCTCTCATCCCATGATCTTTCCCCCATGGGCATTTCGCTTGATTTTAACTCGCGTCTACCGGAAGGCATGAGAGCTGTTACTTTTGCTGTGGATAGCAACTCTGGTGTAGCCGGTTTTGTCACACCGCAAAGCCATGTCGATGTAATCAGCATGGTGGGAGCAGGTGCCGATACTCGTGTATCCGCTATCCTCTCTGATGTACAAGTAGTGGCAGTAGGACAGCAATTCGAAAGAGAAGCAAAAGGCACAGGTGCTATTCCAGCCAGCTCAGTTACTGTGGCAGTCTCACCAGAAGACACACAGAAGCTAATCAAGGCGGTAGCAGCAAGCAAACTCTATCTATCATTGCGCAACGATAGAGATCACACACCAATAGCCACAGTGGATGTGACAGCCCTCTTTCCCACTGCCAAAAAAGCAGTAAATGGTGCTGAATATCCCCAGACTGTATCAATGACACTACCTGAGCCACCAATACCCCAGACACAAGCACTGCCACCACTATTAGAAGGAGCAAGCGGTGGCATACCAACACCACCACCACTGCACGAAGTAGAAGTATGGAGCGGCAGTAAAAAGGATGTGTTGAGTCTGCCCAGTCGATAAACAAAACTAAAAGGGTTGTCCATCAGGGCAACCCTTTTAACTTATTTACTTGGTTCGCTCTCTTCAGTGGCATCATCACTAGTAGCATCAGGATTGGGAGCTAACTTGTGACTTCCCTGACAATTCTTTGGATTCTTGAGCTTATAGATATAAGTCGACTTGTAAGTGACATGCTGACCATCAGGATCCATCATCGATTTATCAAACACCAAAAAAGGAGCGGGTACCCGCACTTTTGTCGCCATGGATATGGTCAATTTGCGCAGCCGGGCAGATATTTTGTCCTCAAAGCTTTTGATTTCGGGATGCTCAATAAAAAAGCCATTTTGGGCACAAGTATCCATATAATGCAAAGCTGCACGCTGCAAGGCCAACGTATCTTGACCTTTATAAGCCGCTTCTCCAGCCAGACTGATAGATTCACGGCACATTCTGTCGTTATAGTCAGATGCCAGCTTGAGCACAACTACATTGCCAACCAAAAACGCCAATACTGCCAGGACAAGAGCACCAATAACCAGATCGAGGACTAGATATTTTTGCTTTACCGCCACTGGTTGAGCCGGCGTAATCGGTTCAGAGGCTGGCTTTTCTTCGCTTACAGGCTCTTGATTGTCTTGCGTCTCTGCCATTATTCCTCGGTATCTTTATTTTGAGCCCAGTTTGAGTTCACCTAGATAGGGCAACTCTCTATATTTTTCGGCGTAATCAAGACCATAGCCCACAACAAACAGGTCTTCAATCTCAAAGCCGACATAGTCAGCTTGCATCGGTACTATCCGACGTGATGGCTTATCCAAAAATACAGCCATTTTTAGCGTGGCGGGATTGAATTGATCTTTGAGGTACTCCATAAAAAACTTGGCAGTACGCCCACTATCAATAATATCTTCCACTACCAGTATATTGCGTCTCGAAATATTGGGCAGCTCCAGATAGGGCGTCTGCACCACGCCAGAGCTTTCGGTGGCGCTGCCATAACTGGCTAATCTGACAAATTCAATTTGCAGAGGGTCTGGAGTAGTAATTGAGCGCACAACATCGGCCAGGAAGCAAAATGCACCTTTCATTACACCAATAACAACTGGATTTTCTAATTTGGCAAAATCAGCACTGATTTCCTGACCAAGCTCTTTGACACGCTCCTGGATAACAGACTGACTGTAAATGGTCTTAATTGAATCTACTTGAGTTGCCACTAAAAACGCCCTCTTATGAAAAGTAGATCCTAACAAATTTATTGGTGGGGGTAATTAAGCTGATTGATCACAGTCGTATATCAGCCGGCCGCGCACAAAAGTCTTATCAATCAGTCTGTCGTCCCCCAAAAACACCAGACTGGCCAGGATTTCATCAGTGCCATGCTCCAGTATATCGTCCACTATGCCAGTCTTTTTACGGGGATCGACGACGATAAAATCAGCCTCTTTGCCAGCTTCAAGACTACCGATTTGATCATCCATATAAATTGCCCGAGCGCCTCCAAGAGTGCCGCGGTAGAGCAATTCGCGTGGTTCAAGCCAGTGATCTGGCTGAATATAGTTGGCATCCTTCATAACTGTAAACAAAGACATCTGAGGACCCGCAGCCACGTCTGAGCCCAGACCAAATCGGCAACCAGCCTCCCAGACTTTTTTATACTGAAAAACCCCGCTTTTGAGGAAAAAATTGGAGCTAGCGCAGTGCGCAAGAGCACTGCCTGTTTGTTTGACCGAGACAATGTCAGCATCATCAAGGTGGATAGCATGGGCAAAAACTGAGCGCGCTCCGGTCATACCAAAGTTTTTATATACATCGAGATAGCTGCGAGCATCGGGAAATTGTTGATGGACAAACTGAATTTCTTCTCTAGCCTCGGACAAATGGGTGTGTATATAAGTACCGGGAAATTTTTGCCAGGACTTGCCTACACCGGCAAGTAACTCCTTGGTAGAAGTGACACCGAATCTGGGCGTGAAAGCATACTGCAACAGTCCATCATTTTGACCGTGCCACACCCGCGCCAATTCTTCTGATTCTTTTATAGATGTAGTAGTGTCTTCAGTAAGAGCATCTGGACTGTTTGTGTCCATCATCACTTTGCCCATGATTACGCGTGAGCCTTTGGCCAGCGCTTCTTCAAATGCCACCTGGCAGGCAGCTTTATGGATAGTAGTAAAGACCACAGCCATAGTCGTGCCATTTTTAGCCAGCTCATCAAAAAACCAGTGAGCAATTTTGCGCGCATATTCGACTGAGGCAAATTTAGCTTCGGCTGGAAATATAAAGCGATTAAGCCAGGCTAAAAGATGCTCGCCAGACTTGGCAGTCTGAGTGACCTGAGGCAGATGCAAATGCAAATCCACAAGACCAGGCAAAATCAATCGTCTGCCGTAGTCAACAATCTCTAGATCGGTACTGGCAAGCTCAGCAAAAGGTCCTACAGCAATAATTTTGCCTGTGTTATCGACCACCAAAAGACCATCTTGATAATCAATATAGTGGCAAATCTCTCTTCCGCCCTCGTCGATTTGAACGGTGGGGCTTATGATATGTCCTCTATAGGCAACTTTTTGAAGCTTCATTTTGGATCCGGTTATTATTCGATGACAAGCCTACCACGGCTGACAATTCCGCACCAAACCACCCTCGAGATTTTGAGCGAAATAGACACTATGCCCGTGTTTCGCGCCACCCACAAAATCTGGTCGGCGGGGCTTGGGCTGAGAGATTATCTCAGCTATAACGAGAGTCAGCAAAAATCAATCTGGGGCAAAAAAAATCTTAGCCTAGTAGGCATTAAAGACAACAATGGCGAGGTTGTCACCAACTGCAAGTTATACCAGCTCAATTTGCACGGGCGGGGCAAAGAATACCGCTTTTATGGTATCGGCGCGGTCTATACAAGAGCCCAAAACCGCCATCAAGGACTGGCTTCAGACATGCTAGAAGAGCTTGTGGAACAAGCCTTAGCTGAGGATATCGATGGGCTCTTACTATTTAGCGATATCGGAGCGGACTTTTATAACAGTCATGGATTTTATCCCTTAGGTGCTGCTTCTTTTACGCTGCATTTGCCCGGCAACTTAGAAGTCCACCAACAGCCGTTTTATCAAGTCGAACTGCTAAAGGATAGCGATATTGACTTTTTGCAGCGCCACTACCAGCAGTGGCTAAGCAGACAACCCTTTGGCTTCATTCGAGATCAGTTTTACTGGCACTACAAAATCAATAAAGAAGCTTATCTTTCCAGGCATTCGCGTCTTAGCTGGCCGGCTCTGATTTGTCTTACTGTGCCAGGCAAAGGCTATGCCATATTAGAAAAAGGAGGAGCAACTCTGCGCCTGCTTGAAATTGGAGCAATTGATCAAGAATCTCTCTGGCACTGCATTTTAGACTATGCCATCAAGTCACATCTAAGACAGCTGAGAGGATGGGAAGGTACTTTAGCCGAGCTCGCGCCTGGTTTTGCCCTGGACCGTTATCTCAAAGAACACTTTATCAAGTCTCAAAGTGCACTCAAATTAGAATTTAGCGAGCGTGCCTGGGGTGCTCCTATGCTCCTGCCTCTAAATCCCATTGTAGAAGACTGGCTGGATAATAATCCCTGCCCTTTGCTTGAATTAGATCATCTCTAACACGATAATAGTGAGTCGAGGTGGACCGATGTCAATTGCGACCAAACTTACCAGTCATATATTGCTCGAGCAACTTATGGTAGAAGGCGCCAGCCTTTTATTTCATGGACCTCGTTCGACTCCATCATCATTAGTGCATCTGGCTAAGACTTCTCAAGTACTGAGGACAGTACGGGCAATATCTGAGCGCAGTGCCAGTTTTATGGCGATTGGCTATGGGCAGGCATCAAGTCGCGCTCCAGTGCTTTTACTCTCCCCTGGTCAGGGACTGCTCAATAGTATGGCTGCCATCTATACAGCCAGGCATATTCAAGTGCCGATGATTGTGCTGGCCGAACAACAAAGCACTCAGATACTCAACGACGACCCGGTACTCGCTCTCGACAACCTGGCACTAGCATCCAAGCTGACCAAATGGTCAGCAGAAGCCAGAAGCGCAGTAGAAGTAACAAGGCTAATTAGGCGCGCTTTTACTGAAGCGCAGGCACCACCTAAAGGGCCAGTGCTTATATCTTTGCCAATCGACATCCTTTATCAAATGGCACAGGGTGAAATCATCAACCCACCTCATGTAAGCCCACTTGGACCTGCGGCACACAATTTTATTTTGAAGACCGCCAAATCACTGGTCAACTCAAAAAACCCCTGTATCATCGCCGGCAACGAAGTCAGTCAATTTAGAGCGCGCAAAGAAACAGCAGTACTGGCCGAAGTCCTGGGCTGCCCTGTGTACACAGAACCCATGCCTACTGGCGTTAACTTTAGCAATCGCCATCCGCAATTTGCTGGTGTACTGCAATTCGGCATGAGCCAGGTCAAAGAAAAACTGAAAGAACACGACCTGGTACTGGCTTTAGGCATGCAAACAAGACTCTCAGCCGAAGCTGATAAATTGTCACTCTTCAATCCTAAAGCTGCAATTATCCAGGTCAATGTCGAGCCCACATTGTCTGGTAAGAGTCTGCCCTGCATAGCCGCAGCCACAGCCGATATTGCCGAAACACTAGCCCGGTTAAGGGCCGAAATCCAGCTCATAGCTGAGGCAAATTGGCTAACTTTGAGCAAAGAGCGCTGCAAGAACACAACAGCGGTTATTACTGGTGAGCGCAACAAACTAGAAGAAGATCTGGTCTATCCCGAAGCACATGATCCAATCAGTCTTTTTTGGCTTTTGCGCAGCCTGGATGGTGCTCGTCCGATAAGCTCGATTATAGTCAATGACGTGCTTAGTATGCGAGCTGACCCTTGCTCGGTAATGAGCCTGGAATCAAGCTCGAGCTATGTCGCCTCTAATGCCTGTGTGGACGGTTATGCAGCAGCAGCCGGGCTTGGCGTGCAAATGTCGGCGCCCGACAATGTAGTCATTGCCCTTACTACTGATGAATCATTGATGCAAACTCCAGAAGTGCTCTGGTCTGTGGCTCATTACCGACTACCTCTCAAAATTGTCGTAGTCAATGCCGGTGGAGCCGCCAAGCTCATCAACCCACAATTAGATCCCAACCAGGGGTTTCCCTTTGACAAGCCTGCTGTGCAGTTTACCGAGCTGGCCTCTGCAATGCATTTACCGAATGCCTCAATTAGCAATTTGGGTGAACTTGATAATGCACTAATGGCCATGTTTGAGAGCGAAGGTCCTTATTTACTTGATGTAAAAGTGACCGAATGACAAGCATAATTTCCCTTTAATTTAGGATTTCTACAGGCTAGAGCCATAGCGGCTCCCCAAGGGGCGCTATTCCACCTTCGTTGCAAAGCATCTCAAAATGCTTAGCGAATTTGGTATATAAAGCTCTTTTGCGTCATTTGAAGCTACACTTTAGTAGTGCTCCAGGCGAGCACAACTTAGAACCTTAGGGTACTTGTAGGTCTTCTGGACCAATTATTTAGCTCAAAAAAACAGGACATTTAGCACAGTGAAAACGCTAGCAGCTGATAGCAAGGACAAACTGGGGAAAGGCCGAATCGTCAATGACTTTTCCATCCATATAGCCACCATAAATGGCTCCGGAAGCCAATCTTCCAACAACGTTCTGATGCGCTCCATTTTTCAAATGGGCATACCGGTAAGTGGCAAAAACCTCTTCCCATCTAACATTGCCGGACTACCGACATGGTTTACCATCCGTGTCAACAAAAACGGCTATATTGCACGCAAGGAAGAAGTGGACATTCTGGTGGCCATGAATCCGCAAACTGCCATCAAGGATGTCAAAGACTTGACTCCTGGTAGCGTTTGCATCAGCCCGGTCGAGCTTAAGCTCGACGCTATTCGCTCTGACGTCAAGCACTATCAAGTGCCCTTCAGTGAGCTAGCCAATCAAGCTAGCGAAAACCTTAAGTTGCGCAAGCTTTTGACTAACATGATCTATGTCGGTGTCGTCGCCGAATTGCTCGACATCGCCCATCCTCAAATCGAAGCCGCTATTGCCAAACAATTTGATGGCAAAGCCAAAGCTATCGATCTCAACCTCAATGCCGTAAAACTGGGTCGCCAGTGGGCTCACGACAATCTCAAAAAAGAAGACCAGTTTGTCGTTGAACCAATGGATAAAACTGCTGGCAAAATCATCATCGATGGTAACGCAGCAGCAGCCCTCGGTTGCCTCTTTGCTGGTGTGACTGTGGTGAGCTGGTATCCAATCACCCCATCAAGCAGTCTCTGTGAGCAATTGATTGACTATCTCAAAGAGTATCGTGTCGACAAAGAGACTGGCAAAGCCACTTTTGCAGTAATCCAGGCCGAAGACGAACTGGCTGCTCTTGGTATGACTCTAGGCGCTGGTTGGGCTGGTGCTCGTTCAGTGACGTCAACATCTGGTCCTGGCATTTCGCTCATGTCTGAGTTTGCCGGCTATGGCTACTTCACCGAAATTCCCGCAGTCGTCTTTGACGTACAGCGTGTGGGACCTTCCACTGGTATGCCTACACGTACCTCTCAAGCCGATTTGATCAGTACATTTTATCTCTCCCATGGCGACACTAAGCACATCATCTTGTTGCCCGGTAGTGTCAACGAATGCTATGAGCTATCCATGGAAGCCTTTGAATTGGCCGAAAAATTCCAGACCCCAATATTTGTATTGACCGACCTCGATCTCGGCATGAACAACTGGATGTCAGATCCATTTGAATATCCCACTAAGCCAATCAATCGCGGCAAAGTCCTGGACGCAGCCGCCCTCGAAAAAGCTGGTGAGTTTGCCAGATACAAAGACGTGGACGGTGATGGAATTCCTTACCGCACCTTGCCTGGCACCGATAATCCGATGGCAGCTTACTTCACCCGTGGCTCCGGTCACACCGAAAAGGCAACCTATACAGAGAGCCCAGAAGATTATGTCAACTTGATGAATCGTCTGGAGAAGAAATTCAATACAGCTCGTGCCTTTGTGCCCAAGCCATTTGTCTCCAATCAAAGCGGAGCAAAAGCCGGTATTATCGCGTTTGGCTCATCTCACTTTGCTGTAGAAGAATCCAGAGACGAACTCAAAGAAGCTGGCATCGCCACTAACTATCTGCGTGTTCGCGCTTTGCCCTTCACTGATGAAGTGAAGAAGTTTGTGGCAGAAAATGACCATATCTATGTGGTCGAACAAAACCGTGACGGTCAGCTGAGAGACTTGCTCCGTCTGGAATATCCTGAAGCCTCTATGAAATTCCGCTCGGTTAGACACTTTAACGGCTTGCCCATCAACGCCAAGTTTGTTACCGATGCTATCGCTTCGGAGGAGAAAAAATAATGACCACAGCACCTGCTCCTAAAACAAATCGTATCGGTCTGACTATGGCCGACTACAAAGGCGCACCATCAACTCTGTGTGATGGTTGTGGACACGACGCTATAACCAGCCAGATTATCAAAGCTTTTTACGAGCTTGGTATCGCACCACATACAGTGGCTAAGCTGAGTGGTATCGGTTGCTCTTCCAAGACTCCCGCCTACTTCCTCAACCAGGCCCATGGCTTTAACTCAGTGCATGGTCGCATGCCTAGTGTAGCCACTGGGGCTGCCATGGCAAACCACAACCTCAATTTGATTGCAGTCTCCGGCGACGGTGATACAGCATCTATCGGTCTTGGTCAATTTTGCCATCTGGTCAGACGCAATGTGCCGATGATCTACATCGTCGAAAACAACGGCGTTTATGGTCTCACTAAGGGACAATTCAGTGCCACAGCGGATTTGGGCTCTAAGCTCAAGACCGGTGCCCTTAACGAATTGCCCCCAATTGACCTTTGTGGTCTGGCCATCGAGCTTGGTTGCAGTTTTGTCGGTCGTAGCTTTGCTGGCGATCCCAAACAACTGGTGGCCTTAATCAAGGCAGCTGGCTCTCATAGAGGTACAGCCGTACTGGACGTAATCAGTCCCTGTGTTACTTTTAACAACCATGAAGGCTCTACCAAGAGCTATAAGTACGCCAAAGAAATGGAAACCCCGCTCCACGAGCTAGGCTATATTCCTTTCTTTGAGCAAATCACAGTAGAGTACGAGCCCGGCACTGTTCAAGAAGTAGAAATGCATGATGGTTCTCGCATTACACTCAAAAAGACAGGGCGCGATTATGACCCCACTAATTCAGTAGCTGCTATGAACTTAATCAAAGAAGCTCATGCTCAAAAGCAGTTCCTCACAGGTCTACTCTATATCGACGAGAACAAGCCTAACTTCACTTCCCAGTTGCACCTGGGCGAAGAACCGCTTGCTACGTTGCCAGAATCAAAGACTCGTCCAGGCAAGGATGCCCTCAAAGAAATCATGGAATCTTTGATGTAAGTCTTGCACTAAAAATCCCAGAAGCGCCAGGTTTGCCCCTGGCGCTTTTTTTAGTCGTCAATATTGACGCAAACAGGGCAAAAGGCAATGATCTATATATCAGGTCTTTGCCAACCAAAATGAACCAGCAATTTACTGCCCAGGATCTTTATCTAATAGAAACCCTTGTGCGTTTCTGGGATTTCAGACGCGAAGAGGACCAGTGGTGCCTGGCTGAGCTGGAGTCCATCACCGAAAGTAATCCGTTTAAGACATGGCGCTTGGTGCTAGCCCTGGTAAAAGCCGCTCCCTCTCGCCGCGTCCTCTTACAAATCGGCGCTGGTCCGCTGGAGCGTTTACTTTCAAAAAATGGACCGGCCTTTATAGGATCCATAAAAGATGAAGTCAAAAGTAATGTCAAACTGCTCTATGCGCTCTCCGGAGCCGGTATCATCGGCTCCGAATCAAAAGAGATACAAAGGCTCTGGGATAAATACAATCTCTGGCACGCTGACCAGTTGATTTTTTGATGCCACTATTTTTAGTGCCCCGCCCAAATGGTCTGTGGCACCACTTTTAGTGCTCAATTATCAGACTTCACTGTAAAAAATATTGTCAGAGCCAAAAGAGCAAATACCAGCATCATAAGTACTTTAGCAACAAGCCAAATAATTGCTGTGACGTGCTCTGGCAAATAGCCAGCCAGGAGCGAAATGACAAAAGGCAAAACGATAAATATACAAGGACAAGTGACTAAGACAATTGTCCAGAGACATCTCTTGAGTAGATAGTCGTCAGTTGTGGCAGCAAGCTGATCGAGACGTTCAGTGTCGCCGACCATTGAGCGACTTTCGGTCTGGCGTATAAGTTTGACTAAACTAGCTCTTAAACCGTCCATTAAAATCCCCCTGGCCATATTAACATCCAGCTAGCCAGATAGATTAATCTCGGCACAATTGGCACCTGTATGCCTTTGCCAGACAATTTGTTGTCAAGCAGCAGTGCTGGGGTTTTAGCTACATCCGGCATGGGCACAAATAAGATACAGAGTTCTCCGGTAATTTCACCTGTGTCTAAATGACACTCCCGGTGATACCACCTAAAAGAGCGGTGATATATGAGACCTTCAAGGGCCTTACAGTTTTACTATGGCATAACTTTTGCAGTCGGACTGATTACGACTTTACCCATGGCTTATTGGGTACGCACCGACGAACTCGGCGTGCGGGGAGCTGCCATCCTTATACTGTCTTTAAATGTTCTTTTCGTTATGGTCTTGCCCCTGGTCATGGACTGGGCGGA
Source organism: Candidatus Obscuribacter sp. (assembly GCA_016718315.1). Lineage (GTDB taxonomy): Bacteria > Cyanobacteriota > Vampirovibrionia > Obscuribacterales > Obscuribacteraceae > Obscuribacter. The sequence goes on from JADKDV010000001.1 coordinate 854,657, forward strand.
GAGCAAATACTTCCGGGCACGCTTTGTCGCCCTGGAGGAAGTAGCACAGAACAATCCCGAACTGGCAGTGATGCTCTCCTCGCAATGCGAAAAACTGGCATTGCCTGGTTTGAAGCTAGCAGTGGTGGATCAGACCAATAGTGACGAATTGTTTAGCTACGGACTGTGGAGAAACAATCCCAGGTTGTTTATCTCCGACAAAGTCTTACAAGCGGCTGCAGATAAAGAAATCGCACCAAGTATCGAAGCGGAACTGACACGCTTTGCCAATCAGGACCACACCTTAGTGTTTTTGATGTTCGCTGGTTTTCAGGTGATGGCACAAAATTTGCTGGTCTATTTGATGGGGATTTACCATCTCTATTAGTTTGGCTATACAACAATGCCTCATTTCCCTTACTCAAGATCCAGCGGCACTGCTATGCTGGATCTATCTACTAAATAAAGGATGCACTTACTATGAAAGATATTTGTGATCGTTACATCAAGGACGAAAGCGGACAGGGTATCACCGAATACGGCGCCATCCTGGCGTTCGTAGCGATTCTCGTAGCCGTTGTTTTCTCAATCACCCAGGGCGCTCTCTCTGCTGCTATCTCAAAAGCATTCTCAGCAGTAGTTAGCCAACTCAACAACCTCTCCAGTGCAGCCGGCAGCGCAAGCTAAAAGCAAAGGCAATCAGCCTTATTTTGATTGATTCAATCTAAAAGCTGTTCTTTCTCTTCTATTGATTGACCTTGAAACACCTCAAACCTGGCGTTCTTTTGCCAGGCATCGGGTGCCAGACCAGCCTTTTGAGATAGTTGGCGCAAGGTCTCCTCGATAGTCCATCCATATTCGGTTGCCACATGTGGCAAAAAAACGGACTGCCTGCCGCTTGCTTTAAGCAGTATGCCGTCCGTTCCGATTCGGATGTCTTTATATGATGCCACCGGCCTCGGTGGACTTAGTACAGTTATTTCTATTTCGAGCTTTTCTAGTTCTTCCTTGCTTACAGGTTCAAAGCGAGGATCCATACTGGCTGCCGAAATAGTATTCTCCATTATTGTTTGCTCCAGTGATTTTACTGGAAAAACATAACCGATGCATCCGCGCAAAGAGCGCTTAGCATCGGGGCTTTGACGTTTATACAAAGTGACAAATGCGCCAGAAGGTCGCTTTAGTCTGGCGCTTGATTTGAACTCTAAAAAATTATCTTTGACTCCTTTGAGGACAAAATCATTGAGTGTATGGCGAGCCAGCTGTATTAGTGACTTTTGCTCGGACTGACTGAGTAGCTCCTCTTGTTTGTTATGCAGTTGGGACCAGCCAGTCTCACTACCAAAGAGGATGGACATATAAGAGACCGAGCTATCTTCTTGTTCGTGAAAGTCCTGCGATGTGCGGTAATCAAGCATAGTGCCACGACTTTGTGGCGGCAATAACGCCATCAAGACCGAGAGAGCATAAACACCACAAATAGTGTCATCGGTCTTTTTGTAGAACTTGAAAAAACCATCCAGATCATTTTTTTCAAGATAACTAACCGCTTCCATATCGAGTGCTTTGAGATTAGCTTTAAAATCGCTCTTAAAGGGCTCGTAACCAAAGCGCGGACCAATATGGGTAAAGTCCGAGCTAACCACTATCAAATCACCGTCTCGCAAATGGCGACCTATGGCGTCTGCAATCAAACGCGCCTCTGTTTCACTCTCAAGATGACCAAGTAAAACAGGCACAATCTCTACATCTCCCAGAGTGGACTTGATAAAAGCCAGCTGCAACTCCAGCGAATGCTCATTGTGATGCGCTAGAGTCTGGTCGCTAAACAAGAGATTGTCTCTGAGGTCTGCTACAACCGCTTTGTCTATCTGCAAATCTCCATATACAGTAGCAAAACACTTATCAGAAGTAAGTCCAGCACCTCTGAATCCTTTGTAGTGGGTAGGTCCTAACAAAAAGACGCGCTTTATGCCCTTGTCTTGGGCCGCAAGATAAGAGCAAGCGGCTGTCCGCCCCGAATAGCTATAACCGGCATGGGGTGCAACAATCGCTAATAGTTTTTGACCGTGAGCAAGCGCATCTTTGAGTTTGGTAGCAGCTGAACTTGCTTTTGCTTCCTGCAAATAGCCATCAATAAGTGCTGTCAAACCAGCGGGATCGGATTGATACCAGGTGCCAGCGAACTTTAAAGGGCGTCTATTACCAGTACCAAAGAGAAACATATCGCCATCCTTTGCCCCACTGGCACTGCACAATAGAGCAGCGACAAGAGCACTAATTAACAGGATCGAGACGTACCGAGCCGCCTGATTCGGAATCACCATGAGGATCTGCCTTAGAATTAAAAGTGACAGTCAATTTACCGCTACCCATGCCTGAAGGCAATAAATCTAATGGCTTGGAACGCTCCAGAGCAGTAAGAGCAGCAGCCTCGGCATCACTATTTTTGGGAGTGCTGACTGCACTTATATCGCCAAGTGAACCATCTGAGCTAATCGGCACAGTGAGCGTGACATGGTTATTGCCATCAGGTACTATCCAGTTATTATTGAGCTTTTGCCAGACATGATTGCAATAGGCTTTAATGCTGGCCTCACTGGCGCCACCAGCTCTGGTGACAGTTTTTTTTGCAGGTGCAGCGGCTTTTGCTACAGACTTGGCGGCAGGGGCTGCCTGTGCCACACAAAGAGATGTGACCAGGCTAACTAGTAAAGTAAAAGTACAAGCAACCGCTTTAAGTGTCATAAATATCCTCCCCCTCAAATAGTTTTTTGTCTAAAGATGCCAAAGCTACTGGTGTATTGATGCAAAAATGTTGTCTTGCCGATAGGACCGATTTCGCCATTGCAAAAGAATCCGCCAATGGGCACTTCGCCCAGATAATGGCGCAGTACATCGCTGTCATGATTGCTTTTGCCGTACAAGTCTTGTCCTCTACCCAGGTCCGAAAACAAAAGCGCACCTACACCACCACTTGTCTCAGCACTAATACTATTTTGCTGGACGTAATCACTTAGTAAATTATCCAGATCCTGAGCCGAAGACTCGGCATCGCGCAAATGAAATTGCACAGTACGCTCGGGGCGTAAGACTTCGCCCACAAGCAGAGCTCCACTCATGGGCTCTATGCCGATGATACTGCGCACCATATAATCGCCGGTGGTGGGATTATCCTTAAACTCGTCCATGGCTACACCGATAAAAAGCTGATCCTTGACCAGTTTTTGATCCTTTTCGGATAATTTTTCTACTGCTTCTTTTAAGACAGCAACAGCGGGCTTGCCATCAAGCTCATATAACAAATTACGATCACAGCGGGTCACTCGACTGACTCGACCAAAAGCCCTACAGCCCTGGGCCACCACCGAATCCACTGTGATATTGCCAGTCAAAGAAACTCCCACAAGTCCTGAGCGAAACACTCTGTCGGCACAAATAAGTCGATTCTCGCCGGCTTTATGACCGCCCGAGGATAGCCCGCCAATTTTTTTTGACTTACTAAAAGCGTAATCCAGCCCTTCCACAAGCGAATCAATGCGGAAGCTAAAAGGGTCACTGAGGAGTATAAAGGCTGGTTCTTCGCTACCTTTAACGGCCAATAGTTTTTCCCATTTGTCGGGGGCATCATCGAGATCCGGCAAACTTTCTGAGGTGACATGGAACGCTCTCAATTTGACATCAGGCATTACTGCTGCCGTCAAAGCAATAGCTGACTGATGCTCGACTTCTTGCCCGCCGCCAATAAGACCGCCCCCAGTACTGCCGATAAATGCCACGGGTGTGAGCTTGAGATTGAGAAAGTTACAGATAGAGTCGCATTTGTCTTTGAAATCCGGTGAAATAAATGCCAGCAATAGGTCGGGCTTTTGCCCACCCAGCTTAAATAGAAGTGTTTTGACCAGACTATCGAGCAGGCGCAAGTGCATCTCCTGCCCTTGAGCATCTTCTTCAGGCTCAGGCAGGTCTCTTGGTGTTTCTAGCACTGAGGCCCATTTCACTTGTTATTCATCCTCTTTAAACTCATATCTTAACCCTAAAACCGTTTGCTTCTCAAATTTAAAGGCAGTCGTCAAGTCAGCTGAGTTACGTGGCAAATAAATGATAGTGTCACAAAGCAATAACCAAAGGTCTTAATTGAGCAACCAGACAAGAGCTTCCAAAACCGAAACCGGTCCCTGGTGGAAAGTAATGTGCCTGACCGGGGTGGATTATTTCTCCACCCTTGGCTACCAGCCGGGTATTGCATTTTTAGCGGCAGGAATTTTATCGCCAATAGCAACCCTGATTCTGGTCTTGCTTACTCTCTTTGGGGCACTGCCAGTCTATGCACAGGTAGCAAAAGCCTCACCCCACGGTCAGGGTAGCCTGGCCATGCTGGAGCAGCTCCTGCCCGGCTGGCAAAGCAAAACACTTGTGCTTATTTTGCTTGGCTTTGCCGCCACTGACTTTATTATCACCATAACTTTATCGGCAGCTGACGCTGCCAGTCATATCAGACTCAACCATATCTTAAATAGCATCTTGCCTTTAGGTCAGATGCCATTGACCATAATACTGATTTTGCTTCTCGGGGCAATTTTTCTGATTGGCTTTAAAGAAGCTGTGGGGGTCTCATTTGTACTGGTCACGATCTATTTGATTTTAAACACAATTGTGTGTTGCCAGTCAGTTATTACTATCTGGCAAAATCCTATGTATTTAAACCACTGGACTGCCGCCCTCGACCAAAAATTTCAATCACCAGTGCAAATGATTGCCCTGTCTTGCTTGCTCTTCCCCCGGCTGGCTCTTGGTCTATCTGGCTTTGAAACCGGTGTGGCAGTGATGCCCCTGGTCAAGGGCGCACCCGAAGACACTGAAGAAGTGCCCACTGGCAGAATTAAAAACACCATTTTGCTCTTAAAAGTAGCAGCACTGATAATGAGTGTGCTTTTAATACTCAGTTCATTTACTACCACACTCTTGATTCCGCCCCAGGCTTTTGCCGAAAACGGCGAGGCTAGCGGCAGAGCCCTGTCTTATCTCTGCCATAAACTCCTGGGAGATGGGGTCGGCACAGTCTACGACTTAAGCTCAATAGCTATACTCTGGTTTGCCGGAGCCTCGGCCATGGCCGGTTTGCTCAATTTAATACCGCGCTATCTACCTCGCTATGGCATGGCCCCGGATTGGGCGGCAGCAACAAGACCTCTCGTAGTATTTTTGTCAGCAGTATCACTGGTAGTGACAGTACTCTTTAATGCCGATGTCGACGCTCAAGGCGGTGCCTATGCCACAGGTGTCCTGGTCCTTATCACATCAGCAGCACTGGCTGTGACATTACGAGTACGTAAAAGCAAAAATGCTAGCTGGCTTTACTATCTACTAATAACTTTGATTTTTTTATACACCACGGTGACCAATATATTTGAGCGTCCAGATGGTCTAAAAATAGCAAGCTGCTTTATTGGTGTCATCCTCGTTACCAGCCTGGTATCAAGAGCCCTGCGCTCCTGCGAACTGCGCGTCAAAGAAGTGCATTTTGATGAGCTTGCCAACAAAATCATCAAAGAAGCCGTGGTACCAATTAGATTTGTCGCCCACAGACCAGGGGTGCATCTATATGACGAAAAAGAAAGCGAAATGGCTCTGATCCACAATCTCAAAGCAGAAGAAATGATCTATCTGGAAGTCACTATGGGTGATGCATCACAATTTAGATTGCAAAGTCTAACGGTTAAAGGAGAGATGCGCGGTAGATTTAAGGTGTTGACCTGCACTTCCCCAGCAGTACCAAACGCCATAGCCGCCATCTTATTGCATGCGCAAGAAAAAACCGGAGTAGTACCCAATGTGTATCTGGGCTGGAGCGAAGGCAATCCAGTCACACATATGTTTAAGTTTCTCTTTTTGGGCGAGGGTGAAACCGCCTCGGTGGTAAGAGAAATATTGCGAGAAGGAGAATCCGACCCATCCAAAAGACCAAGAGTACATGTAGCCTGATCGGGAGAAGTGATGACTAAGGAAGAAGCATTAGACGATGCCTTTATAGGCGCTGTCATCGAAGACCGATTTTTGATTACGGAGCAAATCGGGCGCGGCGGCATGAGTACGGTGTATAAAGCCAGGCATAAACAAATCGACCTGACTGTAGCTATTAAAATACTGCACACCCATTTTAGTAGCGAGACTGAGGGCATCGAGAGATTTAGACGCGAAGCCGGAATCGTCAATCGTCTCAACCATCCAAATGTGGTGCATACTCTCTCCTTTGGCATACTGACAGGAGCGATTAAAAAACTAGAAAACGATGGCTCTCTCATTGATGATGATTTGCTGGATGCGCCAAGACCCTATCTCATTTTGGAGCATCTCGAAGGCAAGGGATTGGATCTGATATTGGAGCAAAAGGGCAGACTGGGATTGGCCAGTGCCAAAAACATCATAAAGGGCGTCTGCCTCGCCCTCGCTTCGGCCCACGAGCAAAACGTTGTGCACCGCGACATCAAACCCAGCAATGTCATGATCGTAACCCACAAAGAAGAGGATGAATCCGGTCTCGAAAGTGTCCCGTATGTCAAAGTACTGGACTTTGGTATCAGTAAAATGACTGGACTTGGGCCCTCCCAGCAAAACCTCACTCAGCCTGGCTATAACTTTGGCAGTCCCTTATATATGAGTCCTGAACAATGCACTGGAGCGGATCTCGACAGTCGCTCTGATATCTACTCACTGGGCTGTATGTATTATGAGATGCTGGCTGGTCGTCCGCCTCTGGAGGGTAAAAATCCCTTGCACACTTTTGCCATGCATATTTACGAGCACCCTCAATCTATCAATAATCACTTGCCTGAGAGCGCTAAAGTGCCAAGAGACGTAGAGGATCTGATCAAAAAATGTATGCACAAAAGCCCGGACGAGAGATTTAAAAGCATCACAGAAGTACTGGCAGCGGTCAAAGCCCTCAATTAATCAGGTATCTTGCCAGTCATAGGCACTGGATCAAGCAATTGATCAATGACGCTGTCATCAAGCACAGCCATTGCTTTAACGACTTGCCTTACCGACCTGTTACTTTGCCAGGCCCTCATGAGCAACTCTTGCACTCTGGTCATAGCCGAGACTGGGAACAAGGGCTGTACAGAGAGCCAGTCCCATTTCTACTCTGGCAGGACCGGTCTCAGTAGCTTTAAGTCCATCAACACACTTTGTCGCAAAGTTAGATGAAGCACTGGCCAGCAGCTCGATTGACTGCAAAAGATTATAAGCAGCCACTGGAAGCATTACATTGAGTTCAAAATTACCTGACTGTCCAGCTATGGTTATCGTGGTGTCATTGCCAATCACCTGAGCCGCAACCATGGTCAGTGACTCAGCAATAACTGGATTGACCTTACCTGGCATAATTGAGCTTCCAGGCTGCACTTCTGGCAAAGCCAGCTCACCGAGGCCTGCTCTTGGACCAGAGCCAAGCCAGCGGATATCATTGGCAATTTTAAGTAAGCTCACTGCAATAGTTTTAAGAATGCCACTTGCTTCAACAATTTCATCAATAGTGCTCTGCGCCATAAAATGATTAGTGCATTCTTTGACATTCAGTCCCAGTTGCTGATTTAAAAGCACCAGTACATTGCCTGCAAATTCAGGTCTGGTATTAATACCGGTGCCTACTGCTGTACCACCGAGAGCGACATGACTGAGACTTTGCTCGATATAATCCAGTCTATCTATTGACCTTTGGATCTGACCAGCATACCCCCAAAACTCTTGCCCCAACCTGATTGGTGTGGCATCTTGTAAATGGGTGCGCCCAGTCTTGATTACATCCATAAACTCATGGGCTTTGTTTTTAAGAGATTGGGCCAGCACACTAAGCGCTGGTCTGAGATTTTGCTTGAGCAAAATCAGTGCTGCCACATGCATGGCTGTAGGAATACAGTCATTAGAAGACATCCCTAAATTGACATGGTCATTGGGATGGACCAGACTGCGATCGCCCCTTTCGCCGCCAAGTATTTCGATAGCAAGATTGGCAATCACTTCATTGGCATTCATGTTTGTACTGGTGCCAGAACCTGTCTGAAAAATATCCACCACAAACTGATCATCATAAGCACCACTAGCTACTTTTAGAGCGGCGGCCTTAATGGCATCGGCAAGCAAACCATCAAGGTCACCAGATGACTTATTGACCTCAGCAGCGCAAGCTTTAATAATTGCCAGCGCCCGGATAAAACTGGATTGGAAGCGCAAATCAGAAATAGGAAAATTTATCACCGCACGCTCAGTACTGGCGCCATAGAGAGCCTCTGCTGGCACGGCAAGCTCACCCATCGAATCTTTTTCCAGCCTGGTTTTAGCCATTGCTTTCTTCCTGTTGCATTTTATATTCCGCAGTCATGGCATGTAATTTGCCGTCTATATCCACTAAGAGTGACTCTACTGCCCAGGGTTCCACTTCATGATCTCTTATCAGTTTAAGCAAGGACTCTTTGCGCACTTCAAGCAAGGCCAGTCTGGTTTTAAACATAGCCAGATCTTCTTTTCCGCTTTCGTGGGCTTTAAGTGAGCGCAAATCTGCACCTATAGCCTTTGACCTGGTTTTAATTTCTTTGGATAGAGTCTCAAATATCTCATCGGAGACAGTACCCTGTTGCTTCAATAAATCTAGATGTTTACTAGCATTTTCTTCGCCACAAGCAGGCCGCTCAGTCTTTCTACCTGGTCATGTCCTTTTTCGTCGCGCTCTATATTGAGTAGCTTGACCAGGGGCTCGATGGTTAGACCGGGCACGATCAAAGTAAAGAGCACCACACCAAAAGTGATTACAATTAGTTTTTCGCGCTCCGGAAAATCCAGGGGAAGACTCAATGCCAGAGCCATACTGAGAGATCCTCTGAGAGCACCCCAGAAGAGCAAATGTTGCCATCTCAGTGAAATACGAGTATTGGCTTTTTGAGTAACATTAATGAGGGGACAAAGGGCATATACAACAATCAAACGCGCCACCATGATGCCGGCCACACCCCAAAAGATGGCCTGACCGTTAGCAATAAGCGAAGCAAAGTTGATTTGCAGACCAATGAGCAAAAACACAATAGAGTTGACTAAAAACGCCGCGTATTCCCAAAATGAGTTAACTGCTATACGAGTACTGGCGCTCATATGCGAATAGGAGCCGTAGTTACCAATGACAATACCGGCCATCAGAACCGCTATAACAGGAGATACATGGAGCTGCTCGCCCACCAAAAAAGAGCCATATGCGACAAGAGCGGTCAGTGTTATTTCGAGGAGATGGTCATCAAAATAACGTGTAGCAAGCGATCCGGCAAAACCAAAAGCTACGCCACAAAGAGCACCGCCCAAAACGGTAACAATAAACTCCTGGCTTGTCTCAAAGATGCCTGGTGTGGTGGCAGCCAGACTGAGTGCCAAAACCAGCTTAAATAGCACTACCGCTGTGCCGTCGTTAAATAGACTCTCGGCCTCAAGTACAGTGCTCAGCCTTTTGTTTAGACCAAGTTTGCGAAATAACGCCAAAACTGAAATCGGGTCAGTAGCAGCAGTCATGGCACCAAATAAAAGAGCAAGCGGAAATGCGATGCCACAAGTCTGGTGCAAGATAAATCCCGATATAAGCATCGAAATACATACACCCGGCACAGCCAGCACAACCACAGCCACCCAGTTGCGCATCAATTCCTTTAAGTTGAGGTTCCAAGATGCCTCAAACAAAAGAGCAGGCAAACAAACCAGCAAAATCAAATCAGGCGTCATGGCCACAGGCTGAATAATATGACAGGCACCAATGAGCAAGCCCACGATAACAAGGGCAATACTATATGGTACTTTGACCCAGCGTATAGCAAGACCGACTGTGGCTGCCACCAGTAGTAGCACCATCAATATCTCGAGCCCATGAGCTGTTGGCGTGGTATGCATCAGCCCATTATACTATTGGTAAATCACAAAAGCCTCTTCAAAACTTTGCCTGTAGAGTTTTTAGGCAGAGCGCTCATAAAGACAATTGTGCGAGGCAGTTTGTAATCCGCTAGATGGGCCCGGCAGTGAGCCTGGACCTGGCCTTCATTGAGTTGCTTGCCCTGCTTTAGCACAATGCAGGCTTTCACCCTTTCACCCATATTGGCATCGGGCACTCCAACTACTGCCGCTTCCAACACGGACTCCAGGTGCAATAGCACCTCTTCCACCTCTCGTGGATATACATTCATACCACCACGGACAATCAGTTCTTTAGAGCGTCCATTGATAAAGACATAGCCTTCACTATCGACATAGCCCAGATCTCCGGTATAAAGCCAGCCATCTTTAATAGCTTCACTGGTGGCAAAAGGGTTGTTTAAGTAGCCCTGCATAATGCAAGCACCTTTGATGCAGATTTCGCCAACCTGCTCAGGACCAGGACCCAGCCAAAGATTTTGGAGATTGTCGCGCACACCGATTTGCAAACCACTAAAAGGCAGACCGACACTACCAAGCTTGCATTTATCTTTAGGATTGAGCGTAGCAATCACTGTGGTCTCAGTCAGAGCGTAACCCTCAAGTACAGGCACCGGCAGAGCCTCTTGCACCCTCAGCATCAGTCCATCAGGCATGGGAGCACCGCCTGTGACGGCCAGACGCAAACTACTGAGATCGTAGTGATGTTCTTGCATAGCCAAAAGCATAAAGTGATACATCGTTGGCACTGCCGGTAGTACCGTCACCCGTTCCTGGCTAATCGCCTGCAGCGCTTTGTGAGGCTCAAAGTGCGCCAGTACACTCAGTGCTGCACCATCTTTGATAGCGCCAACAAGGACCACAAGTAGTCCATATAGATGACAAAAAGGCAAAATAGCCAACAAGCGATCTTGCCCTGTCAGCTGCAATATATGAGGATAGGCATTGATAGTAAACTGCACATTTTTGTGGCTCAATACCGCCCCTTTTGGTTTGCCGGTAGTACCACTGGTGTAAACGATAAGGCAGGGGCTCTCATCGACATAGCTTTGCTGTCCATAACACACCACTGGCAATTTGCTATCCAGCTGGCCTCTAGTAAACTCCACTAGCGCAAGCCCACTGGCAGGGTCTGGCAAGGGCTCATCTTGCTCTTTAGCAACCACAATAGTGCAAAGTGATTGATTAGCACTGAGCGTTACTTGTTTGTACAAATCCTCTGATAAAATCAAAACACTGGCTTGGCTATCGCTCAGTATATGTGCGATTTCGTCACTTTTGAGCATAGGATTGACAGGCACTATAGTGACACCAAGTGCACTCAGTCCAAAAAATGCCGCCACAAAAAGGTCCGAATTAGGCAAATAGATAGCTACAGTCGTTTTAGGTCCGGGAGCTGGTTTGACCGTAGACTCAATAAGACGAGCAAAACTGACAGCCAAACTGTATATAGCCCGGTAACTATAGTGATACTGACCAAAATCTATACAGGGACTGTCCCCACTTGTGGTAGCAGAATGTGCAAGTAAATCGAATAGCGGGGTCTTGTGAGCAAAAGGATTGGCTTGCAAATCGAGATTATCCTCTAAGGAGTTTTGGCTGAAAGTATTTTATTGATTCCATCTTTGACAGTTTTTTCGCCGCTAAAGCCAACTGAATAGGTTACCACTTCGCCTTCGTCATTGAGGTAGACAACAGTTGGAATTGGGCTCACCTCATATTGATCAAGTAGATTTTGACTGGCCGGATCGTCTACGTCCACCCGCATAAAAGTTACCTTGTCGCCAAGAGTAGATTTATAACGACCAATGACACTGTCAAGCTGCTTGCAGGGCTGACACCAGCTCGCATAAAAGTCAATTACGGTGGGTCTAGAAGCCGCACCTCGACTGCGTCCAAGACCTAGCATCGAAGCAATAACACGGGTATCAATACCGGTCTTGGGCTTGATCAAGTGTTTGGGCATGGTCAAAAGTGCCATGTTAGCTTTTTGACCAACTGCGCTGCCTCGACCCAGTTTGAGTGCCTGTTTGAGATGTATTTTGGCCTGTTCATAATTTTTTGAGGCCAGTAGCACTTGCCCCAGCAATAGATGCACTTCGGCATTGTCTGGTGATTTTTTTAGTTCGATTTGCAGGAGCTTTATGGCATTTGCATTTTGATGAGCTGCAATAGCCTTTTTGGCGTCGTCTAGTGGGGCCAGTGCTTTTGACTCAACTACGCTTTGGCAAGTGACGGCAATCAGAGCCAGTCCCAAAATAACTTTCGATTTGAACGACATGCTTAATCCTCAATAATTCAGTGGCTCTTAGCCGAGTGTGCTTCCACCCAGTTGACCAGTTGGTTCACCACTTCATCGGTAAACTGATTTTCCTCAAAAATTAGGTGCTCCCCGTCAGGAATTAAAACAATCTTCTTATCCTTAGTGTTGAGTTCGTTAAAAAGCTCCACAGTGCCTTCGGGACGGACCAGCTTGTCAAGCACGCCCTGAACAATCAAAACAGGCTTGTCGGTTATTTGATGGGCGCTTTCGTGATTCTGGTTCATAAAAGACTGAAATTGAATCAGCTCATTGGGTGATAACTTCATACGACTCAATGGGTCGTTACCCCAGGAAGCTCGAAGAGACGGTTTGTCGGTAGCTTGCCTGATAACATCTTCGCCCACATTGAAGGGCTTGTCTGGATTGCGCAGATAATGCAATGCCACTTTGAGACTGGTTTTGCCTTGCTTAAAACGATCCGCGGAAGGTACAGACGAAATAAGGCCATCCACCAGATCCGGATAAGTGGCCGTAGCACGCAGTGCAATCGCGCCGCCCATGGACTCCCCAAGCAGATAAACGGGCACACCAGGATGAGCGCGGTGGACTACTTTGAGCGTACTTTTGAGATCGCTCAAACAGCCATCAAAATCCACACACTCTCTACCTTTTGCTTCCATCCAGGAACCAAAGCCACGCACATCGATGGCATATGTAGCATAACCGAAAGTGGACAGACGTTTACCTAGAGCCTCATATGTACCGTTATGCAGACCCAGCCCATGGACACAGACAAAGACTGCCTTGACGGGCATGTCAGCGTTAAACCAGCTCAAGCAGGGGGCGTTACCGCGACGCACCTGTTTTTTGTCACCGGCACAATAGCCACAGGGCATGAGCACGAGCGCGACACAAAACAATGCCAGTAAAAGCAAAGTCGTTTTAAATGATGTTGTTTTGACCATGACAGCCACCTGTACGCTGTTAAACAGCCCATTGCCAGGCAATCGCCGGTAAGGCACATTGTTGCACTTAATCTCTAAGCTCGCCCGAGAGATATCTAAGGCAAGATCACTAGTAGCCACCACAAGCGGTGAATCCATAGTGATATCGGCTACATATGCACCCGTCGCACTAGCAACTGGCATAAAAGCAAATTAATCAAGTCCCTCAATCGCTATAACCAGCCTGCTTAACACTGTCAGGCTGAGTGTGCAAATCACTTAATAGTAGTTAAAGAGGACAGGTCATCTTTAAACGTCAAGAGCCACGACAATAGAAGCGTGTTAAACCTCATACCTCCTCAATCTGCCGCCACAAAAGCGCAAGAGACTAAGTATTCTCTTGAGAGCCAGATGCGCCTGCATTCCAGACGCAATTTGTTTAAGTCTATCCTCTGTGCTTCGGTAGCTTCTTCGGCACTGGCAGACTGGCTTTTAATACTCTATCTGGGCAGTATTACTGTTTTTACTGGACCAGACTATAGCGGTACAGGACTTGGCAGTCCCTTACTATTTGTCCCTGTATACATCTTTATGGTCGCCACCGGTGCCCTCTCGGATCTAATCAAAGCCAGGCTGGGAGCGAGACTGAGCCTGGTCAATTTAGATCTGGCTAAAGTTGCCCGGTTGATTTTTGCGCTTAGTTTTTTGCTACCCCAGCTAAGAACCTATTACGTAGCCAATCCCAACAATGTCGTAGCGATTATCTGTCTTTTAATGCTGGCCAGTCACTGGTCAATGCTACATCTTGTGCGAGCGCTTGGAGCACAGGGACTCAAGACCAGCCTTGTTGCGCTTTTGATAGCATCATGGGGCTTGGGACAGGCCCTGGCTCTCAAATTATCACCCGCTTTTACTATCCAGTATGTTGGGGACTGGCCAGTAATTGCGTCACTCTTGTTTTATCTGATAGCCACCATCAGTGCAGTAAAAGCAAAAGCAGTAATTGCCACTACTCCCGGTGTAATCGTTGCCACTACCAGCACTACCACCAAACCAGATTTTTATCCTCACGGACTTATGGTTGGTCTGATGTCCCTGCCAGCTATGTGCCTTTTGATTTGTACATCTCTTTTTGCGATACAAGGCCTACAAATCGGACAATCTGGCAGTATTTCTCTGACACTGACTAATGTAGCGTGCAAGCTTACCGTGGCTTTTGCCATAGGTGCCCTCATGGCTCCTCTAATTGAGCACCGCATCGAGCAGCGCAAGCTCTGGCTTTTGGCCTCTCTTTTGTGCCTCTCCCTCTTTGCTGCTGGTGCTCTGGCTAAAGATAGTGCCTTGTCTTATTTCAGCATATTTACCGCTACAGCCCTTACAGGCAGCCTGGCCACTATTGAAGAATCACGATTTTTGCAAAATCTGGCACCGCGCACACTCGGTCTGACCATCAGTCTTAGAAACGCCCATGTGCTTCTTTTAAGCGGCCTAATCGCCATTCCAATTGAGCGCAGCATCCCGCTTGTTTCTTCACTCTACTTTCTTAAGGAGCTAAATGTACAGAGCGTGGTAATCGCCTCTGTCAGTCTGGCTATTGCCCCGATAGTCATTGTTCTGGGCAGCCGCTGGAAGAAAAAAATCTATGATCAGGGTGTCTCTTGACGTGACAAGCTCTGGAAATAGTTGTAAGTTGTTCTATTATTATGTACTTGTCCATTACTAAGTGACGCGAATTATTAGAAAGGTAAGGTCAGATGTATCCAAGCTCTTGCTGCAGCGACTCGTCGGTCAAAAATCTAGTCCTCAGCCTAGTTTTGGTATCAGTATTTGCCTCCCTCGGACTGAGCGGTTGCGGCGGTAGCCAAGAAGGCGGGTCCACCACTAAAACTCCCACTGGTAGCAAACCTGTCAAACCGGTCGAGCCACCGCTCGTCACCGAAGAAGAAATCGCTCGTTTTGTCGACGCTGAGCCAGATCCCAAAGTAACCTTCCCCGAAAAAGAGTTTACTGAAGCTAGACCTTACATCTTTACTCAAAACAAGCCTGCTGAAGGCGAAAAAATCCTCAAGTCAAAACTTGATGACGCAGTTAAGTCCAATGCTGGTCAAACCAAACTCGGTCAGTATTGCGTCAGACTGGGACTGGCACTCTTCAACCAAAAGAAAGAGAAAGAAGCAGTCAAATACATGCTTCT
The DNA here is from genome assembly GCA_016718315.1 of Candidatus Obscuribacter sp. Taxonomy (GTDB): domain Bacteria; phylum Cyanobacteriota; class Vampirovibrionia; order Obscuribacterales; family Obscuribacteraceae; genus Obscuribacter. The sequence continues at coordinate 869,982 of JADKDV010000001.1, forward strand.
TGCCCAGCGTATTTTTTATAAACAGCCCCCCGAAAAAAGACCAATGCCCAATTGGTTCTTTAACGCTCACATGTATCCAGGTCTCTACTACAACGGTGTTCGTAAGTTTCCTGAAGCTGAAGTGGAATGGAGAAAATGCGTAAACGTGTCAATTGGAGCACCAGCGCAAGTGATTCAAAAGGAATGGCGCAAAGTTGCATTGTTGCAACTGAAGATTTCTCTTGTAAATCAGGGTAAAACAGATGCAGCGAAGCAAGTAGAAGAACAGATCAAAAAGTTCTAGTAAAAATCTCAGGGGGATTTTCATTTGACCCCAGAAAGCGGAAGCCCTGCCCAAAAGCGTAAGAATGTTTTGCGTACACTGGGCAGGCTTTTAATTACCGAAAAAGAATGGCAAAAGATAAGGAAACCAGTGATTTCCTCTTTTTTGCTTTTTCACGGTATGCTCAATTTTTGCTTTATGTTCAACAACCACCCCTTTATGTTCGAGCTTAATCGCTTCTTTCATACTTACTATCTATTTCTCGGACTAGATCAAAACTTTGCTGTATTTGCGCCAGTGCCACGTCAGCGCAATCCGCATCTGACAGCTCTCGTGCACTACAAAGACGGCACCACACTCTTGTGGAATGCACCACGCATGGAGCGACTGGGCTTTTTAGAAAAGATACCAGCTGAGCGTTATCGCAAATTTTATGACGATAACACAGTCTGGGAGCACATCCCCAACTTTTTGCCAGACATCGCTCTATATGTTGCTCGCAATAGTTACTTTGATCGGGATAATCCACCAGACACGGTATCACTGATTCGCTATAGCTCTCAGATACCGCCGCCGCCTATACCCAATCCCGCCAGTCCAGATCCCAAAATGCGCAATCCTGAGTGGTTACAAAATCCACCTCATAGTGACACAAAGCTTTTGCTTGTAATAAAAATAAGTGAGGAGGATCTGCGCGGCGTTGAGCCCAAATAGCAGTAACCAAAATGTCGATAAAAGTCATTTTTGATCTCTGGGATAAGTTCTGGTTTAGCGAAGGCTCACCACTTATAGTGGCAGTTTTTCGTATCTTGTATGGACTTTTGCTTTTGGCATTTATCGCCCTTTTGACTCCTGATATGTTTATCTGGTTTGGTCATTATGGGCTTGTCTCTACCCAAAGCGTCAGAGACTTCAATAAAGACGTACTGCTCAATTTACTCAATATCTGTCGCGATAATGATCTCTTTTTGGTGGCCTTCTTCACACTCTTTTTTATGGCCTCCGTGTGTCTTACTATCGGCTACAAAACAAAACTGGCCACTGTCATTGTCTATCTCGCTTTGACCTCCCTGTATCACCGCAATCAGTTGCTTTTTAACTCAGGCGATACCTATATGCGGGTTTGCGCATTCTGGTTGATGTTTGCACCGACCGGTAAAGCTCTGTCTATCGATCATCTATTGAGCAAAAAAGACGATAGCACTGTCTATCCAGCCTTCACTTACAAACCAGTAAGCCTCTGGACCTTAAGGCTTTTGCAATTACAACTGGCCCTGGTTTATTGCCATACATTTTTTGCCAAAGCCCCTGGTAGCGTATGGGTGGATGGCACAGCTGTGTACTACAGCTCGCGCATCGAAGACTTGACCAGAATCAGCTTACCGTATGTATTTGAGCATCTCTGGACTATTTATTTTTTGAGCTACAGCACACTAGTTATTGAGCTGGCTCTCTGGACTTTGATCTGGTTTAAAGAGTTTCGCTATATCATCATCATCATTGCCATTATTTTCCATCTAACAATCGACTTACACATGAATATCCCACTTTTTGAGTGGATGATGATTGCTTCTTACTCGCTCTTTGTTTACGAACCAGACATGCGAAATATCTTAATGGCTATAACAAACCGTTTACCGTGGCTCAAAAGCAAGGTCCTGTCTAACCAGACCTAGATTTTGATGTAGCGCACGGCGCAGATGGACAATACCATCAAGCTCAGCATCACCACCTATGCCACCAAGTACTCTGGCACTGAGCGCAAAGCACTGCTTGGACTGCTCAAATAGACTCTTGCGACGAGGCAATTCTTTGGTGCTATTGGCCCAGAGATAATAAACTATGCCCTGATCATTTAAGAGTTCGGCTCGTGCCAGAGTGCCGCGCTTTTGGTCTTGCTTTTGCAGATGATCTATCAGGCGCCCGGCTTGACGTAAAAGCGGTTCCGATACTTCGTAAAGAGCACAATTAGCCATGCACATTGCAGCCTGACGCTTGAGCTGGATACGCAAGTAGATGTGCTCAGCATCATCACCTTCGCTGGCCACATCGCGCTCACTGGCCAGTAACGTATCTCTGGCGGCAGCGTAATTTTTAGACTCCATGTAATAGTTAGCCAACTGCTTCATGCCTTCGGCTTTAGCCAGAGCAGTCTTGCCGCTTTCATTGTTGTAGATGATTTCGGCTCGCGCTCTATCTTCGTGCTTTTTGAGGCGGGCACTCTGCGCCGTCTCAAAATCCTGGGCAACTAGCTCAGCATAAGAGATCAAATAGACTTTGGTACCAACCATAGTGACAAAGGTGATACAAACGAGCCACACAAAGCATCTGACAACAACCCGGCGGGTTTTGCCAATCTTTTTGGGAGTAGTGTGCTCCTGGTCCATTTGTACCGCTTTAACCCAGATCCACGCTTATTACTTACACCACCTCGGCAATTTTATAACGCCCATTAATTTGATGCTAAAATCAGCACTCGGTGCGATGGTTTGTAGTAAGTGGAGAGTGTGAATGTCAATTAGACATAAAACAGAGGAGTCTTGTGCCACTCCTCAAATATACCGGAGCTTATCTCTATTTTTGGTCTTTGCTTTGACTTTTAGTTGTAATAGTCAAGCCCAGGCCCAAACCAGTGAAACAAAGCCCACTGAGGTCAAAGCCGATACCACTCACTCGCTCAAACCAGTAAACGAAAAAATCCTGCCACTGATAAACGCTGGCTACGAGCAAATAGGTAAGGGTCAATACGACAAAGCAGTACAAACTCTCGAAAAAGCCGTCAAGGCTGATAAGGAATCAGTCTCAGCTAGACGCTACCTGGCTTTTGCTCAAGTGATGCAAGGCAATAACCTGGATGCCCTGAAGAGCATGCAGGTGCTTTCTAAAATGGTGACACCCCGCTCTCTCGACTGGTACATTTTTGGTCAGGCTTATCTGGGAGCTGGCGGTCCCAAGCACGCCAAAGCTTGCTTTACCCAAGCACTGACCTACAGTCCGGATTATGACGCGGCTAGAGGTGGTCTGATAAGAGCGCTTGTGGCTACTGGTGATTATGACGGAGCGGTGAGTGCGGTCCAAGAAGGTTTGGGTAAATCAAAATCACCCGATGTCAAGAAGTATTACGCAACAATGTACTCTCTGGTCATGGCCCAAAAACAAGCCTCCGAAAATTCAAATATCAGTACCCCAACTGAAACCAGTAGCCCTCAACAGAGTGAAGACGAGGGCCCCATCTTGATTAAGCCGACAAACGGCGGCTAATTCAAGCAAATTGGGCTGTTGATATCGCCCCAAACGCTGTTGACAACACTTTTTTTGGCGTGATAAGTTAACAATATAGATTAGGCTTGCCGAATTGTGCCAATTATGGTCCGAGTGAGGCGTTACTACGGGTATTAAGTCGGGAACAGAGTAATCTGGGACGTTCTAAGATGGTGATGGGAATGTTTAAATATCGAAGAGGGACACGGAAGAGCAAGGGCGCCATGGCGGCAGAGTATGTTGCCACAATGTATGTGCTCTTTTTATTCATCTTTTTTCCAGTACTAAATTTAGGTACGGTTTGCTTGAGAGCATTCTTTCTCTGGTTTGCTTGCAACCAGGCAACGATGCTGGCAGCTAAAGCCAAGACCTTTAATACTTTGATCCGTGTGCCTGACACGGCCACTGGTACTCCATATCCTGGGGCGTTTGCCACTGCTCAACAACGGGCGGCACAAATACGAGATATGTTCCCGGGCGTTAATTTTTCCATGAGTGCCATTAATCCGGAAGTAGACATCATTGTCACCCCCATCCCCAACGTCGTGCCTTCTCCTGGTCCAGGCTTCAAAATCACCGGTCCAGCTACATTGGCCAGTGTGGCACACGTGCCGGACGTAGATTCATTTGTATACAGTGTCCGCGTGACGATTCGCGGTACTGTTGATCCGCTTATTCCTGTACCCTGGTTTGCTATCCAGGGTCTGACCACTCCTCTCCCAATGAACGTCACTAACCAGGCGCAATTCGAAAACCCTCCAGGTCTCCAGTTTTAACCGGTAACTAATCGTCAATTTCATCAGAAACAAGGACCCTTACCAAAATGAATGAATCAAAAATGAGGCGACAGAAAGGCGCAGCAGTCACCGGACTGGTGCTTGCCCTCTTTCTCTTCATCATGATGATAGGCTTCTTCACTTTCGACACCTGTCGTCTACAGATGGCACAAAGAGAGTTGACAGCCACTTGCGACGCTGCAGCATTGGCCGGTACAGCCATGCTCACGAGCCAAGATATCAGTAATGATGATGCAAGTGATACTAAGCTTCTGGCAGCCCAGCAAAACGCTGCCGGCTATGCTCGCAACATGTTCCAGGCAGGCAATATGCTTGGAGCAACGCTTGTGAGCTCGACGACTGTCAGTTCATATTCAGCCACCAAGACACTGGGCAACCCTGGTGATTGTAAGGTGATGATTTCTCTGGCAGATCCCCAAAACGATTATGTTGGCATTCCGCCTACATCACCTCAATGCCGCAATGGACGCGCCATTATGTGCTACGCAGGCTATACCTATAAGCCTGTTTTTATGAGCATGATCGGTGTTCAAAAAGTCGGTCTCAATGCTTCATCCGGTGGCGGTCTGCCTCAAGTAGACGCTGTCCTGGTGTTTGACTACTCGGGTTCGATGGATGATGCGACAGCCGTCACATTTGTCCGCAGAGCTTGGGACCCTAGTGCTACCCCAGCAGTGGGCAGTGCTTCTTCCAGTCTCAGTGATATGGCGACTGGCGCACCCATCGCTAACAGAGGTGCTGTAGCCTACTACGAGATCCCATCGGCTCTTGCTACTGGCGACGGCAACCGCCTCTCCAACTACATCAGACACAACTACACGGTCAACCCTAACGGTCTTAACGTCAACGTATTGCCTCCCATGAACTTGCAACTCGTAGACAACACAGACTCTCAGGCCACACCGCACTTTGCCTTTGATGATCGTCTGAGAGTTAATACCATTCCTTATTTGACTGGTATTACATACTCGCCCACAGCCAGCAACAATCTTGACCAACATTTCCGGGCTGACTATGGTACACCTCCTGGTAATTGCACTCTGCAACCACAATTCAACTCCCCATGGGTTGGTGGATACGGTAAATATTGGAATTCCAACCCGACCATCGACAGCACAAATAACACCACTTTTGGTCTTGCTTACAAGCCCAATGCCACAGCTGCTCCAGCAGACATCTTGCAAGGTCCGCAGACCCCCACGATGGGCGTAGGTGGTGCATATGATCCCAACAACACTGCCAATATTTCATCCAATCGTCGTATGACCGATCTGGTAGTAAACATCGGTAGTCCTGGTACATTCCCCTATCAACAACCACTCAATGGACCCAATACCTTCACAGGGTTTAGCTACACCTTCCCTTCCGAAGAACCTGATGCCACAATTCGTGGTCAGCAGTTTGACTTCGAAAACCTGGCTGTTGTAGTAGAAGCCGCTAGAGGTAACCTGGATCCAGATGCAGCAGTTGGTACAAGACGCTTCCAGTGGGCCATGCTTGACAGAGGCAGCAACCTCTATCTATCTCCAGCATATTCGGCTACACCGACTGGTATGACCATTGCTCACGTCAAGACCGGCTATCAGCTGGCTTATCAAAGACTGGCTATGCTCTTCTCCCAACCTATCGCTACAGCGGTAGATGGAGCAGATGGTGGTTTCTTCCAAAAGATCAACACATTGACTGATTGCCGATTCGGCTTGGTTGGTTTTTCCAACAGAGCAGGTGCTGGTGGTTCAGCTTATACCTTCGACAGTTTAGGCACAGACCACGGAACCGGATTTAGCGATCACGACTCATTCTATGTATCAATGCAATACAACGGTAGAAACATCAGACACATGGACCGAGGGTATCCCACGAACAGTACGTCGCCGGATAGGGGAGATCCCAGTGCTGCTGAAGAAAACAGCACCACTCTTCCTTCCGGTACTGGATTCCGCACACCACGCCACGTACTCGACAAGAATGAAGCACAACTGACCTCAGTAAAATCAATTACTGGTTGCAGAAAGGCTTCGAATATATCAGCAGGAGTATGTGCAGCCTGGTCAGCTTTTGACAATAACGCTGATGCTGATGGACTCGAAAATGGTCGCCCAGTGGACAACACCGACTGCGGTGAAGCCATGACCGCGGCTTATAACATGTTCATCAATCCTGGTAGTTATGATGTCACAAGCATCACTATGAGCAGAGCCGCCGGCAAACACGCCATCATCTTCTTCACAGATGGTGTACCAACCAGCGGTGACAGTGGTCCAGAAGCTACAGAAGCCCGCTCCAGAGCGGACGACTGCAGAACCAAGGGTATCGCTATCTTCACGATTGGTCTGGACGTAACCAATAACCCGGTTCTCCAATCCACCCAATCGGCCTTCCTGGGTTCAGGCTCTAACGGTCTGGCTGGTAAGGCTAAAAACGGAGGTAAGTTCTTCCCCTGTGCTTCCGCCGATACAGTCAAGCAATCATTTGCTGCTGTAGCCCGTAGATTGACTCAGTCTCAACGCTAAGTCATTTACAAAAAAAACCTCAGAAGCCGGTCTTGTTTGCAAGACCGGCTTCTTTTTGCTTCACCCATACTTCACGTTCGCTCTGATAACCTAGAGGTGTATAAGTGTGCCTCGTACTCTCAAAGGAGTAGGTTAGGTGTTAAAAAAGACAGATCAGGTAACGCACGGTCGTAAGACGCTCAAGGAGCGACTGCGCGGTATCACTGCCATCGAACTCGGAGCTGTAGTGTCTATCCTTATTGTGATATGCGCTCTGGCTCTAAACATTGCCGTTCTGATTTTTGCGGCTGATATGTGCGACAGAGCCTGTAAGGACTGCGCAAGATCCGCTGGTCAGATGAGTAAAGTGGGACAAGCCGTTGATGCCATGCAAGCATCACTGAGCACCCATCCCGTGGACGGCACGGTCATCCAAAGCTTGAGAGCTGAGCTAGTCACATATGAGGACTATCTCGCTTCAGGCAACAACGGTTCTCCAACCACAACCAGCACAAACGGTCCTATCGGTACCACGACTGCTGGCACCCCTGGCGTTCCTCTACCTGGTGCTGGTGGCGCGGGAAGTTCTCCCGGTCCCTTCGTCAGTGTAAGAACGACTCTGGTAGCTCGTATTCCAGCTCCCATTGTTTTCTTCCAGGCCAATTTTGGTGGAGATGCCAACGCCCAACAAGGTGCTTTAGCTGCGGGCAACGGCTTAATCACTTTCCAGAGCTTGTATACATATCCTATTACCAACACAGCTGGACCGATCTCGCTGGGTAATACAAACGGTACTCCAGTTAATACCAGCACCGGTCCTGGTGGACCTGGTACTGGACCTACTGGTCCTGGTAGCCCTAGCTCACCAACATCATCGTCTACTACTTCGCCTACCACCACTGGTACTCTCGGTAGTACAGACGCTGGTCCTACAGGTCCTATCGGTCCTGGCGGTCCCCTCGGTCCTGCTGGTCCTAACGGACCTGGTGGTCCTCAGGGTCCCGGCGGTCCTCTTGGTCCTGGTGGTCCCAGTGGTCCTGGCGGTCCTTTAGGTCCTGGTGGTCCTAGTGGTCCCGGCGGTCCTCTTGGTCCTGGTGGACCTGGTGGTCCTGGCGGTCCTGCTGGTCCTGGTGGTCCTTTAGGTCCTGGTGGTCCTAGTGGTCCTGGTGGTCCTGGCGGTCCTGGTGGTCCTGGCGGTCCTGGTGGTCCTACTGGTCCTGGCGGTCCTAGCGGACCTGCTGGTCCTGGCGGTCCTGCCGGTCCTGGCGGTCCTGCTGGTCCTGCTGGTCCTGGTGGTCCTGCTGGTCCTAAGGGTCCTGGTGGTCCTGGTGGTCCTAGTGGTCCTAAGGGTCCTGGTGGTCCTGGTGGTCCTGCTGGTCCTGGTGGTCCTGCCGGTCCTGGTGGTCCTAGCGGTCCTAAGGGTCCTGGTGGTCCTAGTGGTCCTAAGGGTCCCGGCGGTCCTGGTGGTCCTGCTGGTCCTGGTGGTCCTGCTGGTCCTGGTGGCCCTAGCGGTCCTGGTGGTCCTAAGGGTCCTGGTGGTCCTGGTGGTCCTAGCGGTCCTGGCGGTCCTAGCGGTCCTGGTGGACCTGCTGGTCCTGGCGGTCCTGCTGGTCCTGGTGGTCCTAGCGGTCCTGGTGGTCCTAAGGGTCCCGGCGGTCCTGGTGGTCCTAGTGGTCCCAAGGGTCCCGGCGGTCCTGGTGGACCTGCTGGTCCTGGCGGTCCTGCTGGTCCCGGTGGTCCTAGTGGTCCTAAGGGTCCTGGTGGTCCTAGTGGTCCTAAGGGTCCCGGCGGTCCTGGTGGACCTGCTGGTCCTGGTGGTCCTGCTGGTCCCGGTGGTCCTAGCGGTCCTGGTGGTCCTAAGGGTCCCGGCGGTCCTGGTGGTCCTAGTGGTCCCAAGGGTCCCGGCGGTCCTGGTGGACCTGCTGGTCCTGGCGGTCCTGCTGGTCCCGGTGGTCCTAGTGGTCCTGGCGGTCCTAAGGGTCCTGGTGGTCCTAGCGGTCCTAGTGGTCCCGGCGGTCCTAGCGGTCCTGGTGGACCTGCTGGTCCTGGTGGTCCTGCTGGTCCTGGTGGTCCAAGTGGTCCTAAGGGTCCTGGTGGTCCTAGCGGTCCTAAGGGTCCTGGTGGTCCCGGCGGTCCTAGCGGTCCTGGTGGACCTGCTGGTCCTGGCGGTCCAAGTGGTCCCGGTGGTCCTAGCGGTCCTAAGGGTCCTGGTGGTCCTAGCGGTCCCGGTGGTCCCAGTGGTCCTAAAGGCCCTGGTGGTCCCGGCGGTCCTAGCGGTCCCGGTGGTCCTGCTGGTCCTGGCGGTCCTGCTGGTCCTAGCGGTCCTGGCGGTCCCAGCGGTCCTAAAGGCCCTGGTGGTCCCGGTGGTCCTAGCGGTCCCGGTGGTCCTAGCGGTCCTGGCGGTCCTAAGGGTCCTGGTGGTCCCGGTGGTCCTGGTGGTCCCGGTGGTCCTACTGGTCCTGGCGGTCCTAGCGGACCTGCTGGTCCTGCTGGTCCCGGTGGTCCTGGTGGTCCCGGCGGTACTACTGGCCCTGGTGGTCCCGGTGGTCCTACTGGTCCTGGCGGTCCTAGCGGACCAAGCGGTCCTGGCGGTCCAAGTGGTCCTGGCGGTCCTTTCGGTCCTGGTGGTCCTGGCGGTCCCGGTGGTCCTAGCGGACCAGGCGGTCCCGGCGGTCCTGCTGGTCCTGGAGGTGTCGGCGGACCTGGAGGTCCAAGCGGCCCTGCTGGCTCCGGAATGGTGGGTGGTTAATCACCCTCACTGGAGAGGATCCTGGATCCTTGAGCAAAACCAAAGAAAGCCCCGAGAAATCGGGGCTTTCGCCTTATATAGAGCTGTTTTTGACGATATCTCCGGTGGTGGCACTAACGCCAGCCTAAAAGTTTTACGGCGCGGGAGATACCACCAAATCTGATGGCATCACCTGATAGACAAAATGCAAAATCTTGCGCGAATGTTCTGGCAGTTGATCTCGATAAACCCAGTGTTGAGGGTCCGGAGGAGGGGTGTCGATATAGTTAAAAACAAAGCTTATTTTGACCGGCTGATTTTGTTTATCGTAGTTAGCCCTGGCCAGATATCGAGCGACTGACGGAAAAAATATTTTGTTATCGGCTACAGGCAAAAATTGGTTAAACAAGCTGCGTTGCTTTTCTTTGACAAAGCGCTGCCATAACGAGAGTTTTTCCATCCGTGTAAATTCATACTGCTTGAGCGTGCCATCAGCAAATTCGACAGTGGCAGTAAGATGACTGTTGTACTCTCTTAAATTGGGACCAAACAATCGCCAGTATTGACGCATACCGATAGGAGCAAAGTAACCACGCAACTTTCTTCCCTTAGTCTTACTAAATAATTCAGTCTCAGACAGAGCCAAAAGTGTCGCCAGTCCGATAAACAAGACGATGAGACAATTAATTGACCTGCGCTCAAAAGCAGTATGATCCGGTCTGACAGGACCTTTGCATAAAGCTATTTCAAATGGAAGTTGATTTTCTTTTTGACTTTCCATCAATTGTTACTTGCTATAAAACTGGCTTAGCAAGCCGTATCTTAATCGACAAAGTTATATAAATAATGTGATTATGGGTAAGATCTTGTGAGGTATGATGATTACTTATTGCCGCTTGCCTCTTGAGATGATAACCGACAACAGCAACCAATATAAGGTCTAAGGCTTAAAATGTCTGCCTCGCTCCCACACAACTCAATCAATAATGCACCAGGTCCCAGGGTGAGGAGCACCACCAATCTGGAGCGCACAGCAATTAGCTGCTATCTCGCTACATTTTTTATCGTGGTAGGCACCTGGTTGATACCAGACAAATGTGCCCCAAACAAGTGGGTTGTAACCCAGTACACCTGGCCTATCATGTCTTCAATGGGTTGGACTCAGTGCTGGACTCTCTTTTGTCCTGAGCCCCGCGATGTCAATGTCAATGCCGATGCCCTGGTACATTTTCAGGATGGCACAGTCAAAATATATGAGTTTCCGCGCACTCAAAAAATGGATCTACTTACCAAATTTAGACGAGAAAGAACACGTAAGCTCTTTGTAGATAATTTGTGCTGGCCAAATATCAGCTCACAGTATCTGCCCAGCATCGCACGCTATATTGCCAGAGCAAACGACGATGCTAAAAACCCACCAGATATGGTGACACTTTTAGTAAACCGACATATGACACCACTTCCTGATCCCAAAAACTGGGTCTACCGCGACCAATTGCCAGAGCACACCGAAAAATCAGTGCTATTCACATACAAAGTACAACCAGACGATCTGAAATGAGTAATATGAGTCAAGCAGTTGCAGAAGTTAGCCGCAGACCCAAATGGATCGCTAAGTGGGATGAATTCTGGTTCAAACCACAAAGTCCCATTCCAATGGCTATATTCCGCATCCTTTTTGGCTGCGTATTGCTCGAAAATCAACTAGTCCATCTGCTCCCAGATTTCGATCTTTACTATTCTAAAAACAGCATAATTCCTATCAAAGATATGATCTCGCTTTACTGGCATAACGATCATATGTTTGATGTGCTCTTGCTTTTACCCAATGATGACAGGTGGTTACTGGGTGCCTTCTATGTTTTGATTGGCTTTACTGTGATGCTTACTCTGGGTGTATTCACCAGGCTTAGCAGTTGGATTGTATTTATGTTGTTGATGTCTTTTGGCCATCAGTTTGAGCTAAACCAAAATGCTGGCGACAACTATATGCGTATTGCCGCCATGTGCCTGGCTTTTAGTAATGCCGGAGACGCCTTTAGTGTTGATGCGCTCTTGCGCAACATCAAAAAAGACTGGCGCATTACCGGCTTTTATCCACTTTACAGCGCACCCTGGGCGCAGCGCCTCCTGCAGATACAGCTTTTGATTGCTTACTGTCATACATTTTTTGGCAAAATCGAAGGCACCCGCTGGAATGATGGCACAGCTGTTTACTATGCAGTCAGATACGATGACATTATTCGTTTTCCTATTCCACACTTTATCGATAAATTGTGGTTTTATCAGGTGTCCACATATGGCACCTTGCTCGTCGAGTTTGTGCTCTGGAACTTAATATGGTGGAAGCCAGCACGTTACTGGGTGCTTTTAGCAGGACTGGCACTACACCTGGGTATCGAGTACTTTATGAATTTACCGATGTTTGAGTGGAACTTTATGTTTACGTATCTACTCTTTATCGATCCACAAGACATGGTTAAAGTAGCCAACAAGGCTAAAGCCTATATCACTCTCAAATTTGGTGCACCACTGATAGTGGCATTTGACAATAACTGCTTGAGCTGTGTCAAATACGTAGGACTTTTGCACAGACTGGATATATTTGGCAGACTGACTTTTGCCGATGCCAGCGAACCAGCCATAAAGGAATTACTCCCAGCTGGTACAAACGCCGCCAATCAAGTGCTCATTCAAAGTACTGATGGTAAATGGCTCAGTGGCTTTGAAGGCTGGCGCCAAGCCGCAATACGCTTACCACTGACCTGGCTACCCGCTCTTTTAGCGCACATACCAGTACTGGATATGTTAGTCAAAGCATTTTATCTTGCCTTTGCCGCTAACAGTCAAATCTGGTTTGGGCAGGACAGTGTTGCTCCGTCCAAGCCAATCATGAGCGAGGGTGCAGCCTGATGGACAGCGAACAAAAACGCAACAAAGCATTTATAAGCGGGGCAGTATTATTAATCGCCATATTTGTCATCGTTATTGGCGGCACTTATCCCGCTAGAGAAGCAGCCATTCGGGAGCAAAACCTTAATAACTACGACACCAGAGTTGAGCAGCAATTGCAACAAGCTTTGATTGAATACAATGCAGTGCTCAATCGCCCCCATAATATCGATGAGCTAATTGCCAGCCGGGACAAACTAGTTAGTGCATACTGGTCAAAATACGACTTCCAGACTCCCATAGATCTCTATACCAGACAAATGGGAGAGACCTGGAGCCTGGCTCCAGGCAAATACAACCAGCGCTGGGTAGAGACTTGCCGCAAACTAGCTGATATGCACCGCGATGCCAATCAGCTCAGTGCAGCTGTGGTGTGCTATCAGAGCGTGCTTGATCATGATCTCAAATATCTGGGTCGATCCAATGTTAACCTCATAAGAGACTATAACAATATGGGTATGGTCTTTTATCTCCTGGGCACTGGCTTTGAAGAAAGAGAAAAGCGCCTGGAAGAGTTTAAGAAAGCCTCTAGACTGCTCAATCAAGCTCTGGTCCTGGTCAAAGAGCAAAAGCTAGAAGGCACGCCCAGAGAAGCCACTACACTCTGGAATCTTTATCTAGTTGAGCGCGATAGCGGCAATGTTGAGGCAGAAACAATCAAAGCCCGGGCCCAGGCTATAGATAAAGCAATGAATAGAGTCTGCCGCGAACCCTGATAGCAAAAATACCTATAATGAAAATATCGAGAGGTAGGTTTGCAAAGCATAGACTTGAGCGCTAAAGAAAGAGATGACTCTCAGGGTAAGCCCGCTGATAGTCACTCAATTGACACGCCCTATCCCTGGGTAATCAATCCAGCTCTGGACTATCTATTTGTATCAGGGGGTATGCTCTGGATTTTATGGGGACTGTCCTACCTCGGACTGTCAGGCAATAAGACCGACCCGGCCTCTACTTTCTTTGGTATCGTGCTCTTTTACGGCAGTCTACTGATCACAGACACCCACGGTCCGGCCACTCTGGCTCGCGTCTTTACCTCAAAGACAACACCAGCCACAGTCAAAAAGGTAGTTATTGCTGCGGCTCTGTTGGTACTGGCACTGGCTATTCCCAGTCTGACATCGCTGACTTTTGCCCAGGTCTTTACCAAGATAACTTTGCTCTGGGCAATTCAGCACTACACAGCCCAGACCTATGGCGTGGTCATGATCTACTGCCTTAAGCGTCAATTTACTCTCAGTGCGCTGGAGCGACTGGTCATCCAAAACATGCTCAGGGCCCAGCTAATCTTTGTGCTGGTCAGAGCCTTTACTATCCCTCAGTTTGGTCAAATCAATTTTCTCGGACTCGACCTGCCTTTCTGGGGACCACTGCCCATCGGCTTTTTGATATTAAGTCAGTTTTTGCTAGTCTTGATGGGCATTTTCTTTGTCCTCACCTTTGGCTACCGAGCCATAAGCACAAAACAAGTCTTGCCACTACCAGCAGTTCTGAGCATTATCACTGTTATCAGCCTCACCCTCCTTTCGAGGGACAACATACACTACTTTATGGGGGTAACCTTCTATCACTCAAGTCAGTACCTCTCAATCACTTACTCTTATTTCCTTAAAGAGCAAGCTCTACAAAAAAACCTCAAAGTTAAATCAAATGGCTGGAATCAGGTACTGGCGCCCTGGTCTCTGATTTACTATATGGCTCTATTAGCGGTTGGCTACGTCATTTCATTCAAACTTCCTGACCTGTTGAGCTTGCAAGTACCAGCGGCAATTGCTCTTTGCACAGTTTATTCGGTCTTTAACTGCCATCATTTTTTTACAGATGCCTTAGTTTGGCGCATCCGAGACAGCAAAGTCAGACAAATCCTGGTTTAGACTCATCAGTAGAGGCAACTTGATTGTTCCCTTTACGGTCAATTGGGTCAGTGCCATAATGGAAAAAGTTGGCACGTACCTATTTATCTACTTGAAAGGACTCCAGGGCGGTCCCCTAATATGCCTTCAGACTGCATTACTGTGCTCATTGCTGAAGATGAGGCGATTACTCGTTTTGGTTTAAAATATGCGCTGCATACTTTTGCTGATGTACGCGTCGTAGCAGAGTGTCCGGACGGTGTCAGTACTATCTTGCAAGCACTGGCAACCCATCCAAACGTAATTTTGATGGACATTGGTTTGCCAAAAGTAGATGGAATAACGGCCTCATTTAAAATCAAAGAAGCCTTACCAAAGACCAAAATAATAGTTTTTACCTGCTCAGAGGACAAAGACGACATTACTCGCTCATTTGAAGCAGGGGTAGACGGCTATTGCCTCAAAAAAGTCTCGGGTGAGCATCTTTACGCAGCCATCAAGGCAGTCCTGGCGGGAGAGACCTGGATGGACCCCGACCTGGGAGAGCACGTCAGTTTACTTAAACAATTGCACCAGAGTAGCATCATCAAAGACTCTGGCAGTTTGCTAAATATACTTCAAGACACAGCCGACCCATCGAGATCGCATATCGGCGCCCTGCACGCCCACTCTGAGCCTGACACCACAAGTGGTACCAGCGGCTATGAAAACAAAGACAGTGAATTACCACTGGACGAGCAAGATATTAATTATTGTCCTTTACTAAATAGCAACGCCGGACTTAGCGAAGAACAATTAAGGGAACAAAGAGCTAGTGGAGCAAACCGCACCATCATTGCGGAGCGCTATCAAGTCGAAAAAGTATTGGGCAAAGGCGGCATGGGTATGGTCTATAAAGGCCGACATATCTATATGAACCGAGCAGTAGCAATCAAGATTCTTCATCCGGAGCAATCGAGAGATCCGGCTGTGGTTTCGCGCTTTCGCAAAGAGGCTAGAAGTCTTTGTCAGTTTAGCCATCCCAATCTAGTCGGTGTCTTTGACTTTGGCGTGATGAGCACCGGCGAGCCCTTTATGGTAATGGATTACTGCGATGGTCAGAGCCTGGACAAAATTTTGCACAAAACCGGCAAGCTTTCAGTCAAACGCGGTTTATTCATATTTGAGCAAGTATGCAGGGCTCTTGAAGCGGTGCACAACCAGGGCATCATTCACAGAGATGTAAAACCGAGCAATATTCTGGTTGGCGCTGACGACGCCATCAAACTTGTAGACTTTGGACTGGCCAAAAGCTTGGGCGGACTGGAGCACCTCATTAAACTGACTTGTACCGGTGAAGTAGTGGGCAGTCCCAGTTATATGAGCCCAGAGCAGTGCACTGGTCAGGAGCTAGATCACAAAAGCGATATTTATTCACTGGGAATATCAATGTTTGAGGCTTTTACTGGTGAAATGCCATTTCAGGCTGACTCATTTTATGAGCTGCTCAATAAGCACATCAGAGGCACACCTTCACGAGACCCTTTTATCAAAAACAATCTGCCAAGGGACCTGGAAGAAGTTATTTTTCGCTGCCTGGACAAAAACCCTGAAGGGCGGTTTCAGAGTGCCCGGGAGCTACTGCAAGCGCTCGAATCAGTTGAACAATCGCTTACAACAGAAATCAAACACTAGTCGGTACGGGAAGCCATGCAAGATTTTAATGCCCGACTAAAAAAGCTGCTGGATGGATCTATCTGGAAATCTTTGCAGGAAAATCAAGACTCTGCCCTGAGCGAAGAACTCAGTGCAGCTCTAGATGAGCTGATAATTCTTGCCGAAAGCGAACACGAAGCGCTGGAATCGCTGGAAAGACAGTTTGCCATCTTTGTCAAACTGGCCGAAATGTGTCCATCTTTTTTATGGATTGCCGACTCCGAAGGCTCAATGGAATATGTCAATGAGCGCTGGATGGAGTTTACTGGAGCGACACCACAGCAGTCTCTGGGACTGGGTTGGCTTAACTTTATCGATGAGCGAGACCGCAAAGATGTGCTTTTTAAATGGCGCGAATCAGTCCGTCGCACCATTACTTTTGAAATGGAATTCCGCATCACTAGCGGCTTTGACCGCAAGCCTAAATGGTACCTAGTGCGCGCGCTACCGCTCACTGACGAAAAAGGTGAACCAGTCAAATGGTTTGGTAGCTGTACTGAGATAAACGAACAAAAGACGCTCAAAGAAGAGCTTGCATTGAGGGTCAATGACCTCTCTAAGCTAATCATGGAAAATGAACTTTCACGCTTGAAGCTGACTGAAAGTGAAGCGATGTTCCGCATTGTCTGCGAGACATCTCCTCACTTAATAATCACCACAGACGCCAGAGGACAGGTCGAATACTTCAACCAGCAGTGGTACAACTACACAGGTTTAGCGCGAATCAAGCCACCGGTCAGTGGCGAAGAGACGTCAGATGGCAATGAATGTGATAACTGGCTCTCCTCTGTCCACCCAGATCAAAGAGCAAGGCTCTCCGAAAAATGGCGTGAGGCCAGACAGAAGCAAGCTCCGCTGGAAGATGAAGTAAGATTGAGGAGAGCTGATGGGGTCTATCTATGGCATCTATTGCGCAGCTTGCCACTGGCTGATGATGCCGGCAAGCCGTTGCGCTGGTGCATAAGTTGTACTGACATAGAAGCACATCACAGCTTGATGAAAGCCCTGTCTGAAGCAAAAGAGAACGCTGAAGAGGCAAGTCGATTTAAATCTGCTTTTGTCGCCAATATCTCACACGAACTACGCACGCCCTTAAACGGGGTACTCGGTATGTCTCAACTACTGAGTACTTTGACCTTGCCTGAGCAAGCCCAGGACTATTTGCACGTCATCGAAGAAGCCGGTCAGAGCCTACTTGCCGTAATAAATGATGTGCTTGATTTTTCCAAAATCGAAGCTGGTAGATTGGAAGTAGCATCAGAAGACCTCTCTGTCAGTGGCTTAATTGATAGCTCAATGAATATTCTGGCTACTCAAGCAGAAGTCAAAGACTTGTTTTTTATCTCCTTTACTGACCCGCGCATACCAGATCTAGTCAAAGGCGATGGACCAAGAGTAAGACAGGTGCTACTAAACTTGCTCAGTAATGCTATTAAATTTACCGAAATAGGTGGTGTCTTTTTGAGTGCCACTCTCTTATCACGAGAGCCTGAGCAATGCACAGTTAAATTCAGCATACTGGACTCCGGCATAGGAGTATCACCAGATTTACAACAAAAACTATTTGAGCCATTTATCCAGGCAGATCATTCAATTAGCCGCAAATACGGTGGTACTGGACTGGGTCTCAGTATATCGCGCAGTTTAGTGGAATTACTTGGTGGCGCACTGCTTTTGCAAAGCGAACCCGGTAACGGCGCTGAGTTTAGCTTTACTCTCAATTTTAAAAATGCGGCAAACCAACTGCCTATTACCCAAATCGAAGCCCTGACCAGGCCAGTCATAGGCAACAAAAACGTCTTTATTACAGGCCGCTCAAAACATATGATGGACAGGCTTTACGAGTGTCTCAGTATGACAGGGCTGCAAGTCAGCTGTGTCACTACATTGCAGCAGTGGAGCAACCTTTTAACATCACATCAATATGAAAGCAGCGAAAACTATCATGTCAGCCTGGGCAAACCGCCTAAGCGCTGGATGCAATCGAATACTCGCGAAAGCCCATTAAAGTTTAAAAGACGGGTAATCATTGCCGATCCTCTAGCCAAAAGCGAAGGCGAAGCAGGACTGCAAAAGAACGAAATCATCCTTAATGCACCGGTCAAAATATCGCAAGTATTGATGGCCATGGATGGTATCAAATCGCAGGGCATCTCTGGCAATCAGGTAGCACTAGATGAAAGTGAGCAAAGTCTCAAAACCTCCAGCAGTAAGCGTAACTATACGCGCGCGCGAGGTTTTACAAGAGAAAAAGCTAACAATGGCGATGGACCACTTAAACGTCCCTTTAAGGCTCTGATAGCTGATGACAATGCCATCAATCTGCGCGTCTCTAAACTACTATTGACTCAATTTGGGCTGGAGGCTGATGTTGCTGTCAGCGGCTTTGAAGCATTGGAAAAAAGCACCAGCCAGGATTACGACATCATTTTTTTGGATTGTCAGATGCCTCAGATGGATGGCTTTGATACCTGCCGACGCATCCGCATCAATCAAGCCAAACAAGGCAAATGGGCACCTATAATCGCAGTCACAGCCAACTCATTTAGTGTCGTCAAAGAAAATTACAGCCGCTCTGGTATGGATGATTTTTTGCCCAAACCAATACTCTCTGACAATCTGCTGAACATTTTGAGTAAGTGGCTCGATACCGAAGAAAACGTTGGCGCCATGATGAGACAACCGCGTAACCTCAATACCAATCAAACAAGAGCTGGACTCCAGAGTATTACATCGATAAGTATTGATGATAACGAAACAACTGAAGGCGAAGGCTTAGGTCAGCTCTCCACTGATCTGTTACTGAGCCGCTTTGGTACTGAGCACGTCCAGCTCCTGGAGATGTTTTATCACTCAGCTAGAGAGAGTGTAAGCAAACTGAGCCAGCATCTGCAAGACCGTGATTATATCGCCGTGATGAAGCAGGCTCATGCCTTTAAGGGAGCTTGCGGCACTATATGCGCCACTAGCTGCGAAGGCATTTTGAAATCTCTCGAAAAGGAAGCCAAAGTAGCTTGTTATGAACGAACTGCTACATGCCTCGGTCAACTTAATGACAAAGTGAATGAATTGCTAATCGAAATCGAGGTCTATCTCAAAAGCAAAGGCAATACTAAATCCACCAAATCACTTTAAGCCTGCAGCCCTTTTAGCACACTGAGCAGTTCACTAACACTCTGGATGCGATCATCGGGGTTCTTTTCTAGTGACTTTGCCACCACATAGGAGAGTACCGCTGGTGGTTCGTATCCGAGCAGCTCTTTAGTGAGGGCAAGCGGTTTTTCTTCTACCTGCTTCATAAATATGAGCATTGGAGTAGCACCATCAAATATTGGTCTGCCAGTCAAAAGCTCAAACATGACACAGCCAAGGCTGTAAATATCAGTGCGATAATCTAGATGCTTGCCACGACACTGCTCTGGACTCATATAGAGTGGACTGCCGACAATCTCAAAAGCATCCGTTGCCTGAAACTGAATACCAACTCCCTGTGGTTGAATCCGAGCAAGACCGAAGTCTACAATTTTGACTTTTAGACCTTTACTGGAGCGCTCTACAACGATATTGCTGGGCTTCAGATCACAGTGCACAATACCGTGTTCATGGGCTTCTGCCAGGCCTTCGCAAACTGGAATAAAAATCTCCAGGAAGTCCTTAAGAGACAGCTTGCCTTGTTCTTTGAGGATAACATCAAGACCACAGCCCTCGATATAATCCATAACAAGATAGGGAATACCCTCTTCAGACACACCAAAATCATAGACAGTGACAATATTTGGATGCTGCAAAAGGCTTGCTGACTTCGATTCCTGGTGAAACTTCTTGACTAGCTTTTTGTCGTTAATAAATTGCGGATGCAAAAGCTTAAGCGCGACACGACGATCCATTAGCAAGTGAGTCGCCTGATAGACACGGCCCATACCACCGTGCCCAATAAATCTATCAACACGGTAGCGACCAGCAAAGGTAGTGCCCACAAACAACCGCTGATCACTTGTGGCGGGGTTTTGCAGACTGGCCTTATCGGCAATATCTCGCCCCTGCGTTACTGTCATCAGCTGCTTTTTGACATCACTCTCAGGGAAGCTCAACAATTTGCCGATTTCGGCTACAGAAAGTTTGCGCGACAAAATGTCCAATATCTCTCGTTGCTTCCCAGTCATTACTTCAGCAGTATCGCCCAGACCTTCCATTTGCCTGGCAAAAGCGGCAGCAAGTTTGAGGGCCAGCCTGGGCTCCATCCAAAAGTGCCCATCCATCACAGTAGCAATGGCTGCTGTCAATTGTTCTTGCGAAATGTCCTTGAGACAATAACCATCAGCACCAGCGCCCAGTGCATCAAAGACCGAATCATCGTCGTCCTTGAGAGTGAGCATAATCACCTTGGTGGCTGGCGAAACAGCTTTAATACGACGGCTGACTTCAATGCCATTGACACCAGGCAAACCAATATCAACCAGTGCTAAACTCGGTTTTAGCTCGATTGCCTTTAAAATGCCTGTCTCACCGTCTCCCGCCTGCCCAATTACTGCGAAGTTTTCGACTCTTTGAAAACTGAGACTGAGACCAAGCCTGATTAGCTCCTGATCTTCAACAATTAAAATAGAGACAGGCTCGCCTTTCAAAAGACACTCCAATGCATATAGAACTATCAGGATAACTTATCAGCGAACAAGTTTATATACAGCAAATGGATTGCGATATGCCAGGTATTCAAAAGGTGGATGTTTCTCCACCTCATCGCTATTGGTAGGACTGACGCCCTGTAAAAGCTCATAGCGATTACTTATTTTTTCCATCAAGCCAGACTCGTTAAACCACTGCCTGATGTCACCGTCTTCGATTAATAACAATTGCGGCGGATTTTCACCTGTTAATTCGTCTTCGATAATTTGATAGATCTGCTTTTGCATGGCAGCCAGTTTGGCTTTTTGCTCTTCTGTGCCCTCAGGATCTCCATGTTTAAAAACCATAAAAGGATAAAGATACAAAAACTTAGATGGACGTCGCAACAGTTGCAACAATAGAGGATATGCCGGTCTAACCTGCCAGGCATAAATCGCCACTTTGTCATCGGCTTGACTTTGCTCTAACAAAAATGAGGCAAAAACAGAAAAGTCATAAAACTTACTATAGCCCCTAAAGCCGAGCGGTGAGGACACTTTGACAGTCGCGCTGGCTGGAGCAAAGAGCGGCATCAAAAGCCATGGCACTAAAATCACCAGTGGCAATAACAAAAGCAATAAAACAAACGGTACTTTACGCCATCTTAGCGGCTGCTTAAATCTGACAGCCAGAGAGGAGATCAAATAGCTCAAGGTGCTCAGTGCCGCCAGCAAAGCAAAATAGAAATAAGGCATGAGATAGCAAGAGAGGGTAGAAACAGACGTTATATAAAAAGCAAAACCAACGATAGAGGCAATCGAAAAGAGCCTTGCTTCCCTCGATCGAGTTAACCCTGTTGAGGCTACCAGTAGAAAAAAGATAGATAAATAAATCAAATTACGCAGGTCTGGAGATTTTTCCATCCAGTAGAGCTGATCATTGAAGTACTTAAAATAAAGATTGTTATAAGTCCAGGCTGAATCCAGATATCCAGGCGTGAGATAAGCAAGCAATAGATAAATAGGCAGCGCAACAAAAAGAGGCAAATACAAAAGCAGGGACCGCCCCTGCCCAAAATAGCTCCTGAGGTTTTGCCCCTCACTAAGGAGCATTAAAGCTAGAGCAAACTCTACCAAAAGTAAGTAAGCAACAAAAATTGGAGCGGTCAATAGCGCCAAAAGTAAAAGCAGCATAACAACGATTTTGAGCTTTTGCGGCAAACTTTGATTGCTCAGACGAGCAAACAAATATGGCGTAATTGTGGTGGCAAAAAAAAGCGGAGCCTCACCAAATTCGGTGTAATTAAACCCGTAAAACAGACAGACAAGTATAGCCGCAAGCTGCAGATAAAGCCGATGCCAACCCGGTCCGCGCAAGCGGGCAAGAGCAAGCAAAACAGTGGCGCTCAGTAAAGCCAGAGCCAGAACAACAATTTTAAAAATCAAAATAGGGTGAGTGCGCAAAAGTCTTGCCACCACCACAAGTGGCACCTGCAAGTATAGAGTGGGCTGACTACCAATTTCATAAAAATCCACAAATGGTCTCTGACCAAGGGCAGTCAACATCGATGCACTGAGATGGCAGGCAGCTTCTGGACCGATAGATAAAGGATGGCAAACGATATTGCCCAGAGCAAAGGCGGCAACAAGTATAAAAGCAAAAACCATTACACCCATTTACTCGACACCCTCTCTCTTATAGACGTCGAAGTTTGCCGCACTACCAATTTTTTTATAGTCCTTCATATATTTTGCAAAAAACTCATATGGTCTCAGATACTCGACCACTGGCGCTTCTTGGACAAAAATAAGGACTGGTTTGCGCTTCTGAATATCACTGCCATATTGCTCAATTACCTGAGGCTCTTTAGCCAATAGTTCTTTAACTTCAAGACTTGGTGTGGCAGCATCCTTGATATATTGCAGTACTGACAAAATGCAGCAGTGCAAATGTCTTGAGCCTGGCAGCAGTCTAAACTGCGTTAGTAAGGGATAACCAGGAGATACACCGTTGGAGATAAAGATCACAGGATCAAGTGGCTTGGTGTATTGCATCAAATATTCGGTAAAAGGACTGTCTATATCTGCCCAGGGAGCAGTCCCTTTGTAACCCAAAAGTGTCATATCATATTGTCTGTCAGCTCTGACAATTTGACTTTCTTCCAGACTGTTGACCAGACTAACACCGGTAATAACTGCCAGTGCTGCCATGGGCAAAGCCAGAGTCTGTTTTTTGACAAGGCTGGTAATAATACTGGCACCGCTTGTGGTTATAAGCATACAAGCGCCAGCAAAGACTGGAATATCGTGATACGGCCAACCCTTAAACTGCAATAAGTACGGAATAATCGAAGCCAGAGTAAAAACAACTAAGGGCAAAAGTACGGCAGCACGCTTGAGCTGAGTAAAGGCGAGAGCGGCGCCCAGACAGGCGAGATAAAAGACACCTCTTTTGTCTGGGGCAGCAATTGAATTAGCCAGACAGGTATCCCAGAAGAAGTAACCTTTGGCAAATGCTGGCACTAAAAAATGGAAATAATTATCGAGCATTTCTTTTGGTGCAAATGCAAAATGAATCAAATACAAAAGTGCAAAGACCAGCACACCAAGGTTTTCCCAGGCAATCAATACTCTTGGTCGACGATAAGCCAGGAGCATCGACAACTCTACCATCAGTGCCACCAGCACAAAATAATGCTTGAGACAGATGCCTATCGAGCCAGTAATACCAAAAATCAGTCCCTCTGCCACTGTAAATCTGGCGCCTTGATAGCGCAAAAGACGTAAAACCAGATAAGGCAAATAAAGCAGTACAAAAATTTCCTCTCTCTGACCAAAGTCCCAGCGCAAGAAGAAATTGAAATAAAGCGCTCCAAAAATAAGACCAAGATAGGCAAAAGCTTCAGCCGGCTGTGCTTTTTTGATGAGCAAGTAGCCCAAGGCAGAGGCTGCCCAGGCCATCAATAGCACCATAAATTCGTTAAAGACTAGAGTAACCGGCGCCTTAAAAGCTTCGCTAACGAGCACCGGCAAAGTATCCAGATACCAGATCAAAGGTGGATTGACATCAAGCATATCAACATAGGGAATACCGCCCTTGACGATAAGCTCAGCACATTGCAAGTGCAAAGCAGGATCCCAGCCTATGCGCAATGGATGCAAAAAGATTGATACCAACATGCGCAAACAGAGTACAACCATAACCCACAGCGAAAAAACAAACAGATTTTTCCTGCTGTAAGTTAGATTTTGCACTAGGGAATTTTCCGCCAGATTTTTATAACACGACGGCCAGTATCAAATTCCCAGGTCAGACCATTGAGTACATAACCACTCAAGATAGGACGGGGGAAAGTACCGTAATTGCCAGCCATGCCCTTAAGACCGCGTGATTCGCTAACCACAGTAGGCACATTTCTTTGTTCGGCTTTACCCAGCTTGACCGATCTAAGTTTAATTTGATAGGTAGTGGTCAGTATCGCCTGGTTAGCATCAGGTGGCGCATCTGATGTTTCGGTGCGAGGTGTATTGTCGTTGATATAGCTAGAGTCAATCATTCTAAATTGATCAAGCGAAAAGATGCAATGGGGTGAGTTGGGCTCAAAATAACACTCTGTGTTTTGATTATCAAAATAAGCAGTGACCTTATAGCGACTATTTTCGACGGTATAAGGCACTTCTGTAAGTTCTTCCTTAGGCAGACGATCGCGTCCAGTATTGTTACGTTGTGCTGCTTCCATCGCTCTCATTTCCTGGCGATAGCTGGGATCGAGTTGCTCAAGGGCAGCTCCAGCCAAAAAGCTGGCTTCGGTATTACCAAAGCGCTTGCGCACCTGTCTGTAAGTAGTTCTTGCCTCTTCCATAAAGCCTGTTTTTTGCAAGCACACAGCCAGACAATATAGTGCCCGTGGATCCTGGGGACGACTGGCAGCCGCTTTGCGCAAAAATGGCAGGGCTTCTCTAGCCTTATTAAGGTTGAACAACTTCATGCCAGTGGCAAAAGGATCTGAGGCACCAGGTATAGCAGACAATTTGACTGTTTTGGCTTCTTTGTCATACGACAGGCTGTAACCACTCAAAAAATCGGCTCCCAATATAGCCGTTTCTTTAGCTTTGCTAGAAATATAGACAGGCATAGCAGCTCTACTCATGGCACCGGCTGCGATGTCATACAAGACATATGCACCCTCATCATTTTTGCTGCGACCACTGGTAGTGACCAGAGCAAGACGGGCACTGACGGCTATTTTTTCGCCAATCATCGATTCTTTGGCGTCACTATTGATCATCATTTTGACATCATGACCACCCACCTTCACGGTGACAACAGGCTTGCCGTCGTTATCTTCGGCAGGCAAAACAACTTCTTTGGGCAATTTATCGGTAGTCAGACTGTTGAGTTTTTTAAGACCATTCAAAAGGACTGGCTGAGTGCCTGGAGGGGCAATAGAGAGCGCCTTGCGAGCCAACTCAGCGCCTTCGCTGTCTGGAAATTTGTTTATCAATGTGCCAAAGGCTGTGCGGGCAGCACCAGTTTGTCCCATCTTTGAAAAGCACATAGCTTCGTAATAAAAAGGTCTAAAGTCGTATGGTGATTCTCTTTGAGCAGAGCGAAACAAATTGATAGCGTTTTTGAATTCGTTATTGTTGTATGCGCGCACACCGCTTTGAAAAGTCAGGTCATTGTCCTGCGCCCGCACACCACTGCTAAATCCAGTGCTGAGCGCCAGGGCCAGGGCAAAGAAGAAGCGCTTGCTTTTAATAAGTGACAAGATAATCTCCAGAATTAACGAGCTGTCCCGAATACACGGTAATAAACGTCGTCAGTGTGCGGGTTGTACAAGATCCACTCATTTGTGACCAGGGTGGTTTCATTTATTTGACGTTGTTTAAACTTCAAAAAATCCATTTCCTGGAGGGCTTTTTCGTTGGGATAGCGCTCGTTAAACCAGTTGCGCGCCTCCATATACCAACCCCCTTTATACTGAGAATCGTTAAAAGGTTTGGGTTCATGAGGATATTTAAAATGTAAGCGCACATCGTATTGGGTGCTGTCGTCCTTAGTGCCCTCCAGATGCTCTGCTCTCAAGACATCTTCATCAAATGCTTTTGTGAAGATTTTTTCTGGAGTAAAGCGATTGCGCTCCGCATACACATTGGCCATATACATCCCTGCACCAGCAAGGACTATTAAAAATACAGCTTATTGTCGCTGCTACTAATTTGTTAGACACCGCTTTGATTTAACCCGCTAAAACGATTAATGCACACCGCATTATACCGACTATTGAGAAGCTAATGAATAAGATGAGCAGTTTGGCTGAAAAGGGGTTAATTCAAGCCAGCAATATTTCTCTACAGGTTTTGTCACGCAGACGCCAAATTGCGCCATCACTGCAGAAGTGATGGAAATTAAGGCAGGCCTGAATGATTGTGGCAGTAGCAACAAAATTGAAGCCGTAGTTTTGCAATACATTGGGAATTGCTACATATACGACAAATCCAGCCGAAATCACCATAAACCAGTAGTAGAGACCTGCACGGCTGACAAATTCTCTTAACAGATTGCTACTGACTTCTGCCATCCGACCTTCTTGCAGCCCCTTTTCTTTTAGGTAAAAAGCAAGGGATACAGTGAGGTACTGGCTGCCATGAAAAAATGGTGGTCCATATAACCAGATTACCGAATGGGCAAAGCCCGTGGAGTAACCGATCAGGAGCATTGTCACCACTAGGGCAGCAGTGGGCATGGGCAAAAATTTCTTCTCCATGATCGCTTTTTTGGCAAGCACATAGATAAAAGCAATTGACATGGCACAAAACCATGCTAGCGCCAGGGTATGAATCCAATCAGGCAAGCCATAAAAGGGCAGCTTTATACCCCAGAGATCATCCGGGGAGTGATTGCGAAAACAAAGAATACGAGTAATGACAAAAGCCGAGAAGCTATGCATAAACCAGCGGTAAGTCTCGCGCTCCCAATTTTGGAAGAAATAGCCCCGTTTGTAGCAGTAGATAAGCGAGATACCAAAAGTCTGACCGACATAGTGCTGAAACACCCACATCAAGTGGAGATAGACACAAAAGCCGGCAGCCCGCGGATACAAAAGACAGAGTGAAAAAAGAAGCAAACTCATCCAGGGCAGATAGTAGGCGTAAAGCTTGAATCTATCGCGGTTTTCTTTGGTGGAGTAAATGCGCATGTAGGTCGCTATGGTGTGCGAATCAGCAAATAGATAGGTACCGATTGTACTGGTCAAAAGCAAGCCATACGCGGCTCTGCCAGCCAGCCCGGTAGCAGAAGGATCTGGAGCTTCCCAGTGAAACCAGTAAATCTGCAAAGCGAAGACCAGCCACAGAAACCCGCCCACCACAAAAAGATAGTCAAACCAGGGATTGACTATCCATTTATTGACAGCTAGAGCCGCAGCCTGAGCTCGTGGCTCAGGTCTTGGCTGGCTGGAATCAAAGGTTGCACTGACCATTAGTTGTCCTCAAAAAAGGTAGGCTAGCCAATTAAGCAAGTAAGATTTTGCGGCAACGAGGGTCCTTTAGACGCCATATCGCCGCATCGGTGATGAAGTGGTGATAGTTGACACAAGCCAGGACCAGTCCTCCCATCATGGCAAAAGGAAAACCAATCTGCATGAAGAAGTGCGGTATGCCTACATAGAAGAAGACACCAGAAAGTATCACCAGTCCCAGATATTTCATCCCGGGCGCTCCGGTAGCCACTTTGGCTATTTCCCATGTATTCATGCCTTCGGGCATGCCGCGCTCTTTGAGGTAATAGGCAAGACAAACGGCAAGATACTGACTGCCATGGAAAAATCCAGGTACATAGAGCCAGAACATTGTATTGGCTACGTCCCGGCTAAGGCCCAGGCAGCCAACTGTAAAGATAATCAAAAAGCCCTGCCAGGGCATCATCTGATTGTCTCTTAGATATTTGCGCAAGAGCACCACCACAAAGGCGATGGTCATAAAGAAGAATAAGAAACGGCAGGAATTATAGACTACGTCCGGCAAAGGTCCCCAAAAGGGAATCTCCACACCAAACCAGTTGCGAGGCGAACGGTCTCTAAACGTGAGGAAACCAGCTGTGGTCCAACCCACCATGGAGAACATAAACCAGCGGTAGATTTCTTTTTCCATGTTGGTGAAGTAATAGCCGCGCTTATAACAATATATGAGCGATATACCAAAGGCCTGCGCCACATAATGCCAATAAACTGTAATCAGGTAGATATAGACAAAGACTCCGACGGTACCAGGCAAACTGAGACCCAAAATAAACATGGGAATTGTTGAATAGGCTAACCATGTGCGGTGAAACTTAAATCTAGCCTGGTCCTCGGGAGAGCCCCAGATGCGCAGATAAGTAGCGCTGTTGTGAGAATCAGCAAAGAGATGCTGTGACAAAAAGCCCACAGTTATAAGCCAGTATGCCGCCGGGTTGTTGAGGTCGGTCGGCACCGTCCAGCCCAGGTACATATAGTTGACTACAAAAAATATGAGCGCGCCGCCACCACAAATAAAGAAAAAGTCGATTAGCGGAGAAATAATCCAGGGATAGGGCTTATCGCCAGAAGCACTTTTAGGTGCTTCCATCCCGCCGACTGACATGGCACTGCTGACCACTTTAAGACCCCCTTAGCATTCCTCGGACCAAATCCATTACTTATTTTACCCTCACAAAGCTGAATATAACACCTGTTTACAAACTTGACCCTACCCCAAAAATACTTCACGCTCACTTCACATCAAGCACACGCTCGCTTCACACAAATGTGGGCTAGACACGCTTGAGATAATAAGAGGCAGTGCGCTCTACTGTTTTTTGGAATGGTGTCGGCTTAAAGGCCAGATCGCTCTCGGCTTTTTTGCTATTAAAAAATATCCGCTGACAACTGAGCCAGGCCTGCTGCCTTGTCAACTTTGTGGGCAGACCAAGGGCATAAAGACTCTCCGATAAAAATCCAGTAGCAATCACAAGCCAATCAGGCAGCTCAAAAAGCGGCTTATTGCAGTGATAAATATCGGCAAAAATGCTCGCAGCATCACTAAAGCTCAAGTTAGCACTAACGAGACTGTAGCGATCACCGGCACGACCCATAGTGATGGCATTGAGATGAGCTTCGACAACATCATTAATATCGCTAAATGGTATCCCGCCTGATGGCACCGCCAGCACACCACGACTCATCGACCTAAATATGGCGTGATGATGAGCATGACTATCGCCCTCACCAAATATGATACCGGGATTGAGCATCACAACATTGAGACCTTGCTCAAAAAAGCTAGCGACAACAAGCTCGCCTTGATGTTTGGTATCGCAATAAGTCAGACCCCGACCAGAGAGGTTGTAGACAAAATCTTCATCGGCGACGCGCCCCTTAGGCTCTGGGATACCAAAAGCGGCTACTGAGCTTGTATGCACCACCCGCGCAACTTTATTTTGGAGACAAGCTTGCATTACATTTTGGACACCATCTACATTTACAGCCAGTTGCTCGGGCAGATCACTGGACCGGTAACTGACCATGCCAGCTAGATTAAAAACCACGTCAACGTCAATAGTTGCTGCCAGTATGTCGGCAAAAGATGTGATATCGCCTGGCACTGTGGTCACTGGCAAATCGCTAAAAAGCGATCGTCCGGAGCGAGTCAGACATCTCACTTGATGCCCATGTTGACAGAGGCGTGGCACCAGATGCTGACCAATAAAGCCACTGGCCCCTGTAACCAAAATCCTCAAAGCGGCCTCAGCCATAAGTCTTTAGTGCACTATCGAGACTGGTGGGCTCTTGCCCCAATAGCAAATCTATCTGGTTATTGCTTGTGACATTATCCATAGTGGCAAGCAAGGCTTGATCACGACTCAATGTGGGCACTTCCATTAAGCGCTCGGCGATTGACGCCACACCACTGGCCACAAAGGGCGGCACATTTAAGACTGGCTTATTAACGCCCTTGAGGGCACAAAGTTTTTGCACAATTGTTTTGAGAGAGACCTGCTCAGGACCACCCAACTCATTTACACCATGGACATTGCCGCGCACCAGGCAAGCAGTAATTGCTTTAGCTAAATCGACAACGTAGAGGGGCTGGACCAAACTCTCGCCCCCTCCCACAAGAGGCACAAAGGCTTTGGTGGTAATAATATCGAGATAGCGTTTAATCAGTTTGCTATCTCTGGTACCACATTGACGACCAAGTATCAAAGATGGTCGCACAATTGCCAATCCATCGCCGAGTATCTCTTGAGCCGCTTCTTCAGCCAGCGCTTTGGTTTTGAGATAGTTACTGGCACTGTTTTTGTCAGCCCCAAGAGCGGTGACCATGACTGCCCGCTTAACGCCGGCAAGCTTACACCAGCTAGCAAAACTCCGGGCATTGGCTGTATGCAGTTCGTTAAAACTCTCGCCACGCTTAGGGGCGATACTACCAATGAGATGCACAGCCAGCTCTACACCATCAAAAAAGCTACCAGTAGGCGAGGCACCACTTTGAGGCATGGTCAACTGGCCCTTACAGATAGTGGCACCCAGTCCTGCCAAAAAATCAATATCAACTTGTCTGGCTTGCGGTCTCACCAGACAAACAACAGCAAAGCCAGCTTGCCTCAAAACCTGCACCAGGTGCTGCCCGACATAGCCAGTAGCGCCATCCACAAGTACTTTGACCTGAGCCAGAGGTTTTGGGCTGGTACTATCCATGACCAGCCTTTTTTTTGTTTACGCGATTAGCAAGCTTTTTAATCAATATCACTTCGCCGACTTCATTACCCTGAGCCCGGTGTCCAATATATTGCAAAACATAACCCAATATCAAAAGAGCCAGCCCCATCTGTCTATCAACACCAGAGCCCGGCACGACCATCCGATAGAGCCCATAAAAAGCAGCTGGTACGCCAGCTATATGCAAAACTGCATTTACTGGATGCTTGTGGCGAGATAAATAGTCAACGATAAAATCCCATAAAGCACCAAGTCCCTTCATGAGGCACCATCCTTTTTGATAGCCTGAAGTGTGGTCACCATACTCTCCTTAAAAGGCTGGCGGCCATTACTAGCGTCATAAGCGAGCAATCGCTCTGCTTTTTTAACACTAAAGCCCTGATTAACTGCCACAAGTCTAAAGGCTCCAGGGCTAAACTTAGCTAGTTTAGAGCGGCCCTCCTCACTCCCAGCTAAAGGGGCAATTAGCCCTATAGTATCAAAGACCGGCTTGAGCACCCAGCGCGGCACATTCTTACTAACCCGAGGCAGATTCATACCATCGGCGATACTATCAAAAAGTTCTTTTTTAGTAACCTTTTGGCCATCGGTGATATTAAAAACCTGCCCATAAGCAGTGCTATTTAGCAAACAGGCTCTAATTGCCAGAGTCAAATTACCAACATAGACAACATTTGTCTCGCGGCTACCGCCGTCGACCAGCACAGCTTTGCCTTGAGCGATTATCTATAACTCTGGGCAACCAGCTGCGCTCACCCGGTCCATAGATAAAGCCTGGTCTGACCACAGTCCATTTGATATCATCGAGCGTTTGCCCGGTGATATAACGCTCGGCAGCCACTTTGCTATCGGCATAGGACTCACCGCACATGGTCAGCGGAGCTGATTCATCTAGATTGTACTGATCGCCTTGACCGGTTATTACAGATAAACTGCTGACATGGATAAACTGTTTTACCCCACAGGCAGTGGCAGCGACAAAACAGTTTTTGGTGCCTTCAAAATTGATAGCAAATATCTCAGAGCGGGGCGCTAGAGGATCGACAAAACCAGCAGCATGCACCACCACGTCCAAACCTTTAAAGGCATCAGCGAGCATAAGGTTGTCGCTTATATCCGCCTCAAACCACTCCAGAGATGGGTTTTGCATAGCAAGCTCACTGGCCCACTTTACCAGCGTGAGTGGTTTACGCGCCAGAGCTCTGACGCTAAAGCCAGCTTGAGAGAGGCTCTGCACTAGATCGCGCCCGACAAGTCCTGTAGCACCAGTAACTCCGATTTTGATAGCAGTTGTCTGTGTCATATCTTTTGTTTCAGCTACCAATTAGCGAGAGCCGCCCGGCAAAAACTCCCTGGCTGCTCAAAAGTGGGATTTTCACCTGAGCTTCTGGTGCCCCTTCGTGCACGCGCTGCTGTCTTAGCAAGGCATATGTACCGGGTGCAAGTAGACGCATGCATGGCATACCAAGTCGCCGACTTTCGCGCTTGTCATTGTATTCGGGATTGGCCTCCCTCAAATAACGATCAAAATATTCGAGGAATTTTTCTTGAAAGCCAGAGCGCAGATGCTGCGCCAGTGTGCTATCCACCTCGGCATAACAGAGATAGTAAGGTGGTCTATCGAGCATTACTTCGGCAGTAAAATGCCGTATCTCAGTCAAAGCCAGAGCCTGAACAGTTTTATTAAGGGTAGAGAGAATCTGTTCTTCGGTCACCTTTTCGCCGGTGACCGAGCTTACGCCGCCACCTTTGCGCACAAAACTCAATAGAGGTGTCGACTCCAGCATGCCTTCGACTAGCATCAAATCATTGATGTTATATCGATAAAGACCAGCACTGGTGGTAAAAAAGACAAAATACTTTTGACCAACAGTCAACTCGTGAGCCATTAGATAGCGGGGATTTTTGTTGTCTATTTGATCTTCGTGGACAAACTCAAAAAAGTGCGAAGTCAGTGCCAGTGGACCGGCAGCAGAACCATCAGCAATCGGTATAGTACCGCGCCCCTCAGAAGCCATATAACCAAAATCCCTGATTGGCAAATCACCATAGAGATCTGGTAGCTGTGAAAGATAAAAGCCCATCGGTCCGCCCTTCCAGCAGGACATCACACTTGCATTAGGAAAGACATGCCGTGGCAATAACTCACCATGGCTATTAAGCAAATGCTCAAGCTCACTAGCGCGGCTGACATCAGGTCTCAAATACGGCTCAAAAGCAGCCAAAACCGAGGGTGCCACATTGGCGGCATATTTGCTCGACACAGTGCCATCATGAATATCTTTGATCAAGTCCTGGACCCTGTCTCTAAGCTGGTCAGCAAGCAACAAAAAGCTAGATGGATTGCAGCCTAAAAATGCAGTGATATTTTGCACCAGAGCAGCACGTAAAAGCAGATAATACTTGGCATCGACATCTTTTACCTTACAAAGCTCATAAGGCAAAGCAAAATATTTGCGCACTATCGGTGACTGCCGTCTGTTTAGCATGCCGGACACTGCACCAAAAGGCAAACCGCCCTCGGTCAGACCTTCTTCGTCGTTACTCGTAATAATCAAAAAGCGCCCAATTGCCGCTCTGTAAAAATCTTTAACCAGGTGATAATTATGGATCTGGAAAGCATGCGTATAGTCAGCAATATGAGCGGGAGTAATTGGCACAAACTTGGGCTTATCTGTAGTACCGCTAGTAGTGGCAAACATGACAGGATTTTCGCGCGTCAGTTGATTGCTTTCACCTTGCTTGAGTCTCTCTATATATGGCTCAAAATACTCATAGTTGCTGACTGGCACATGCTTGCGAAAGTCATCTACAGTAGCTATAAGATCAAACTTGTGCGCTTTGCCAAAAGCGGTATCACGATTAGCATCGACAATCGTTTTAAGCTTGGCTCTCTGAGCAGCAGCCGGATCCCGCAAGGCTCGGTAAAAACGCGATACGTGGGTCAATTGCCGATATTTTTGTCCTGCTGCAATTTCGAGCTTTTTAAACAACTTACTCACAAGGCACCGCCTACAGTGAGACTTTGCATCAAAGAGCGTTTGAGTGTCACACCCAGCCCCCGTCCATCCCTGGCGCGCACACTAGCACAAGCCCCGAGTGGAACGGTTTCACATTCACTAGTAAGATCGCGCTTGAGCAAAAACAAATTCATCGCACCCTCAATATTGGCAAAGTGGGGCCAGGCCAGAGCAAAATGACGCTGGGCGCTGGCAAGAATACCCGACTCTCCAACCTGCGCTCCTAGATGACATTCGAGGGAAGCATTTTGTGCCATCTCCACCAGTCGCATGGCGGCAAAAATTCCGCCGACCTTGCTTATTCGTATGTTAAAAGCGCCACAGGACTTAGTTTCTAT
The DNA here is from genome assembly GCA_016718315.1 of Candidatus Obscuribacter sp. Classification (GTDB taxonomy): domain Bacteria; phylum Cyanobacteriota; class Vampirovibrionia; order Obscuribacterales; family Obscuribacteraceae; genus Obscuribacter. Next base: position 903,727 of record JADKDV010000001.1, read on the forward strand.
TAGTTTCTTGGCGTCGGCAAAAGTCGTTAAACTTTCGTCAGCAACTATTACTTCGGGTATTTGTCGTTTTAAAAACGGCAGATCGCTATCACCTGGTTTAAGCGGTTGCTCCACAGAGGCTATACCATAGGGTCTCATGCGCTCCAGAGTGCGCTCAGCCTGACTGAGGTCCCAGGCACAGTTGGCATCAACCCTGATTAGTGCATGGTCTCCCATAATGGAGCGAGCAAGTTTGACTTTAACTACATCCCCATCAGGATCGCCACCGACCTTGAGTTTTACTGTGCTAAAGCCATAGAAGCGATAAAAATATAAAAGCGCAGCTAGAGTCTTTTGCTTACCAAATGGCACCACACCACCATATTTGATAAAGCGCTCACTGTCAGAGATATTATCAGTCCAGATATTGCCGCTTTTGTTGGATAGTGCGCTGATATAAGCAGGCATGGCATAAAGTGGTTTACCAAGATAGCGAGCGCAAGCATCAACTATAGCTAGCTCCAGAGCAGCAAAACTGGCTCCACCTGGCGTTAAATCCAGCCCTTCTTCAAAAAAGAGATGTTGCAAAAATAGTAAAAGCGCATCGACAGAGGCAAATTCGCGACCGACAAGTTGAGGGATGAAGCGCTCATTTAGAGCCTTTAAAACACTATTGGCGGTCTCACCAGTAACATAGTGCCGGGGCACAGACTCGCCAAGACCGGCGACAACATGCTCGCCATCAAAGAGAGTGGCTTCGACAATAATATTGACTGAGTGATTGCGGCTGGCCAGGCTATGTCCAAAGGCAAAGCGAAAAGGCAGATTGACTGCCCGGCAGACAATTTTACTGAGTTGCATCAAGTCACCACAGGTTGTCTGGCCAGAATCCACTCAGCCAGGACATGGGTATACTCCTTAAACCAGTTAGCATCAAAGTCCAAACTGTGATACGACTCTGGAAAGATACGTAAGTCTTTGGTTTGCGAGCGCGCTTTGGCAAACCATGACTGCAATTTTTCGACATCGACAACTTGATCCGAGCCACCTTGCAAAACGAGCAGAGGTGCCTCGATATTAGCATTAGCTTTTTCGGCCAGTTTGCCCAGCTTGTAAGACTCCACAAAAAATGAAGCTGTAGCCTCGGTCAGGCGCAGCGGATCACGCTTAAGATAGCCCTGAAAAGTCGGGTTATCAGTAAACATGTTGACCTCAAGTGGAATTGGCCATTTACGGTGGGAAGCATTGTCACCACCCAAAAAAGAAGTGTATGCAATCTGCATTTTGGTGGAGGCACCAAAATCGATCTTGGTAAAAATGGCAGGACTGGTCAGAGCCAGACCAGCGATAGGCAAATTGATCTCGCCTGATGCCACTGGTTTGTAGTCCTTTTGTGTAATCACGCTGGCGGCTTTTGCCCCCCAGCAGTTACCAATCAACACGATGGGATGTCCGACAAAATCAAAAGCGAGTTTACGGATAATCATCTCGAGATCACCAAGATAAGTCTTGTAACTGGAGAGATTGCCGCGATCACGAGGATTGAGACCAGCGCCCCGACGGTCAGGAGCATAAACAGTGATACCTTTTTGATTAAGCACACTGGCTGTGTTCTCAAACCACTGGCTGTGTCCCTCGATACCGTGCAAATAGAGCACAACAGGTAAGCCACTCTTGCCCTTCCACAGTCGCACAGCCAACTCTACCCCGTCGCTCATACGCAAAGAGGTCATTTCAGGAACGATTACTGGCACGCCAGCGATATTGGGCAGGGGGGTTGAGACTAGGTCTTTCAATTTGGATTGGTTCAGGATGTAACAACGGGGGCATTTGCCTGGTGAAAAGTTTAACATCCCAGTAAGGTGAGGGCAAAGCTAGCCTATGACGTAGTAAAGTATCAAGTCGAGGTCGTTTGGTAGACCGACCTGGTGCAAAGCTGTCATTTTGACAGCCTGGAGTCAATGATGAGGACCCGGACTTGCAAGAAAAAGTGCAGGTGACAAGCCTTAACCTTGCCCCTGATGAAGCCAAACAGGCGCGTGCTAGAGCGCTTGAGATATTGGCCTGGATTGCCTCAGAATTAAACGAAAGCCTCTCGCACAGCTGTTTGATGGACACGGTAACAACCAGTGACATTACGACAAGCCGTGCCCTGTGCCTTTCTATGTGGCCGTTTGTAAGATCGTTGCCTGATAACATCTCGGTTGTCAAGGACAAATTAGCCTTGCTCACTCAAGATGGAAGCAATGACGGTGGCCTCAATTTGCTCACCCAACTAGCTGATGACGAAAGACACTACCAAAAACTTTATCTAAGACAATTCATCCTGGCTGGCATGACTGATGCCCAAATAGACCAGCTAGAGGCCAAATCAGATGAAGAATGCAGTATTGAAGAAGTGCTTAATCTCAAGGGAAGAATGCACTACTACTGCCACGAAGGCACCACTGAAGAAGGAGTGCTGGCAATCATTACAGCAGAACTGGTGGCGACACAGTTCGCCCGCATCGCCCTTAAGGCTTTTGAGACCTATTTCCATGCTCGTATAGATAAGTATTGCAAAGAAAAAATTGACGAGGGTCTGGCCTGGCTTACTTTGCACGCTAAACAAAACACCAGACACGCCATCTGGATGAAAAGAATGCTAATTACGGTTGAAAAGAAAGAAAGCCAGACTAATAATCGACCTGAATGCGTAAAAGATCTGCTTGCCTGTCTGGCAGCAATCTGGCAAACCCCAAAAATAAAGTGACCTATGTATTTAAAAACCAATCTAGTTGCCATCATAAGCCTGTTCCTGTTATCTACAGGTAGCGCCTTTGCCGGCGAATCAATTGCTCCATCGGATATGTTGGAGGGCTCAGGCTTTATCGAAAAAATGGTGCAACGCGCCGATGCATACAATGACTATACATTTGAGTACCAAATGGTTGCCTTTAAAAAAGGCAAGGTTGTTGAAGAGGGCGCCTTTTATTACAAAAAGCCCCGATTGATCAAGCTTATCGAGAAGGGTAATTTTCACAAAGGCTCTATTGCCATACTTGGAGCAAACGGTAAAGTCAGAGCAAAACCAGGTGGTGCCCTGAGTTTTTTAGCAATAGACCTGGCGCCAAACTCCAATCTCTTGCGCTCAGCCAATGGTTATCCCATGTGCGACTCTGATCTTTATTCACTGGCTAAAGCACTCAAAATTTTTCTCAAGCAGGGTAATGTAGCAAGAGTCTCAAAAGAGCCAGTCATTTATGGAACTAACACAGATAAAGTGCATCTTCTGGAAGTGTTCCATGACAGTGATATGAAAGACATTTTTAAAAGAGTGGCAGTCAATCCGCAAACAATGCTGCCAGTTGAATGGTGGGACTATGAAAACGGCAAGCTGGTTTCACATAGCACCTGGAAGAGTTTTAAAGGCAATATCGGTTTGACCGAAGATGCATTTACGTTTAAAGGAGAGAAACAAATATGACCGGACTCTACAGTCCCTCGATTTTGGCAGTGATTGTATTGACAGTGATTGCTATTGCTCTTTCGGTACCTGTACTTGCTAAAGGCTTCTCCCGACGCGGTAAGGGTGTCTTCTACGAAAGAGACTTCATGATTCAGCGTGCACCGCAGCTGGTTTCACTCTTTACCATCGCCTTAATTGCCATAAGCAGTTTTGCCCTGGACAATAAAATCCAAGCGCCTTTTTTTGTGCCTCTCTTTACTTTGTCCAACCAGGGTACCGGCGCCCTCAGTTTAGTGTCGTGGTTGGGAGTGCTCATCTATATAAGCGGTCTTATTTTTATGATTGGCGGTTGGTATTCACTGGGCGAGGCTTTTTCTACCGATGCGGAACTTCTTGACGGTCAGAAAGTCAGAGATACTGGACTGCTTGGATTTGTTATGCATCCCGCTTACTCCGGCATAATACAGTCCCTGGTGGGTTGCTCTGTTGCCGCACTTTCTCCTATAAGCCTTGGTTTTGCACTCTTTGTGGTGGCACCGCTCTGGCTAAGAAGAGCAAAGTACGAAGAAGAATTGCTCATTAAGACCTTTGGAGACAACTATAAGGACTACGCGAAGAAACTTAAATGGCGTAGACTCGTCCCTCGTTTTATACCCATTGGCGTGTAACGACTGTAATTTCATTTGCATCAAAACGAGCCAGTGTTATCATTTTTCCAACTGTATTAGGGCTGGTGCAATCTTGAACAAAATCACATATCTAAGCCGATTTACTGTTGTAAGTGCACTTTGTGCCAGCTTACTTATTGCGATGAGCGCTCCAGCTCAAGCAAAAAACAAAAAGCCCGTTAGCGACGCAGAGTTAGCCAGAGAGTTAGACAAAGCCGAAGCTCAGGACAATAGCCAATGGTCCAAAGGCACCATCGTTATCAAAGCCACCCCCGAAACTGTCTGGAATGCTGTCCACGTGGAACGTAACTCGGACCCCGACCTGGCCTATAGCAAGGTATTGGAGCAAGGCAAAAACGAGAGCTTGCTAGAGCAAAAATTCACTTTTATCCCTGTTTTTGGCTCTGCTGTCTGCAAGATGAAACAGTGGGAAGTGCCTCTTGAGCGTATCGACTATAAGATGGTCTCTTCAGATCGTTTTAAGGCAATGGAAGGCAGCTGGGTTTTTACCCCGCTTGATGGCGGTAAATCTACCAGATTGGACCTCTCCACCAATCTCGATATGGGCATTCCTGTGCCTCGTGCTATGGTCAATTCGATTGCCTCACGTAAGATTGGCAGTCGCCTCAAGCACGTCAAAGACCTGGCCGAAAACCCACAAGGCAAACTAGCTCAAGCCAAAATGAAAAAAGACCTGGGTCAATAGACGGTTACTACCAAGTACTAACATTCTCTCCACGCGGGTTAAAATTTGCACCTGTGGGATTTTTCCCCTTGCTCTTGCCATAGCCTCAAGCTATTGTGAGAGGCAAATCAGTATGCACCTTGCTGGAGATGTATTGTGAAGCGAAGACTTTTACTGGCAGCCCTCGTTTGTTTAGCAATACAGTCGGCACCAGGTGCGGCTTTAGCCTATGGCGAAGCGCACTACACAGAAGCTGTACAGGCATATCAACGGGGTGAGCTGGAGCGAGCTCGTGTGCATTTTTATGCTTATATCAAGAGTCATCCAGGGGTTTATCAAGCCCACTATCAGTTAGCCAACACTCTCACCCAAAAAGCTGATCTCGACAATGCAATCTCGCAGTATCAGCGCACACTGCAGCTCAAACCAGACAAACTGACGGCTGAGCGCTGCCAGACTGCTCTGAAGCAATTGGCCTACCTAAAATCTCTGCCACCCAGACAGCAGCCAGTCAATCCCGAAGAGCGTAAGCAGCGTGAGCTCGATTACAACAATGCCAAAGCCATTGCTATGCAAATTGAGCAGACCAAGCGAATACAAGCGCAAAAGGAGCAAATCCTGGCTGATAGCGAAAGAGCCGCCAACAGTGTGCTCAGCGACGCCACCGGACAGGTGCAGAGCATGACTCAAAACGCCAATTATCGACTGCGCAACCAGAGTGGTGATTGGATTGGTGTAGGTCTACCCACCCGTATGGAACGCGATGTGATGGAGCCAGCCGAACGTGAAGCCGCCCGAATCAGACAGGAAGGTCTAAAACGAGCAGCCAGTCTCGGTGGACCAACAATGTAAGGAACTGGTTATTGAGCTGATTGAGCACGTCTCTCAATAGAACCAGTCACACCGCCTATAACTAGCATCACAAGACCAGCTAAAGCAGCAGGCACGAATCCTGAGACTGTAAGGTATTGTGGCATCACATCGGCAGTAAGCATAAGAGCAAAAGCGGGCAAGAGCCAGAAGCCTAAAATCCATAGCGGCACAAGCCAGAGCAGAGACAAACCAAAGGAAGTCACTGTTATCACCGCCGACAGTGCCACAGCTGCTAGCTCCACAAGCCAGAGCATAAAACCAAAAACCACTGAAATTACGAGTGCGGCCCAGAAGTTACCGTGGAAATCAATGCCATGAATCAAGGGCAAAATGAAGAAAAAGGATACGGCTGTAAGTACAAGTCTAATTAGCAGTCCCATGAGTACCCCTCCTGCCTTGACTGGACAAAAATGTGGTGAGCAAAGTCGCTCCGTAGGCCCCAGCGCCGACACACAGTACCAGTAGCCAGTTTTTAAAGAGAGTATTGAGATCAATACTATTTGCTCTTACCGGTTGCATATTTAGATTGATGGTCAGACCAAAAATATCAGCGCTTGCCCGCTTTTGATACACCGGCGGCTGCCAGGCAAAGCTATAGCCCATCGGTACAGCCACACCGGCACTATCTTTGTGCTGCCACGGAGGATAAAGGGCAGTGACAGCGAGGAAGACCAGGGCTGTAACAACTATAAATTTGCGGACACTGTGCATTGTCTTACCCACCAAAAGAACATCCATGCAGATGCTTTTGTCTAGACGGGTAAAGACTGTTGTGGTTCCCTTATTGCTGGGGAGCAGGTGTTTTGAGGCGGTTTTGCAGATAGCTATCCAGTCCCTGCTTGAGCATGCCGCCAAAACCGGCAGGCTGAGCTGGAGTTGTAGGCTGTGCGGTGACGGCAGCTGGTTGACTAAGCGGCAGTACATTGACCTGCAAAGCTCTCGGGTCCTGAGCTAAAAGCTGCCCAGAGCTATTGATAAAGATGTAATAGGATTGACCTGTGCCAATATTGGTCATCATATACTGACCCGGCGGCAAACTCGAGCTGCCGGCTTGCAACAAGCCAGCAGGTTGTTGTACCTGGGCCACAACTGGACTCACCAGAGCCATCGCCGCCACCACAAGCAGTGCTACCTTTGACCAAACTTTTGCCATTGCTCATCTCCTCACTACCAACCACTATTATGGCTAAAAGCAGCAGATAAAAGATTAAAAGCTGTTAGTAGAGGACTCATGGGAGCGCTTTAGGCTAATGTACTTTTACCTTTCTAGATCAGCTAAAAGTACATTAGCCTCTACCAAAATCTCCAGCTTGACGCCGTAATGATTTTCAAAATATTCGCGTTTTTCGTTGAGCGCCCATATCTCAGATTGAGCGTTTTCGCCATTATGGAGATGTAGCAAAAGACTCAATGTGCGACTCTGACTATCCTTACTGGAAGCTTTGAGTACCACCTTAAGATCGCTAATAATTTGTTTGTGAGAACGGTCCAGAGCTTCTGCAATCCGCAAAAATGCAGAGAGGTCGTGCACCATTTTGCGCCCATCAATATCCAGGGTATACCAGGCCTCGTGTGTCACTTTAGGCTCAGAACCACGGTGATAGCGAGCAATACCAGCGATAATTGCTACTTCTTCTTCGGAGTGACCGAGTAAGCCACCATTTTTGATCAGATAAAAGCTATGTTTGTGGTGCCCGTTGCGACCGACAAACATACCCACATCATGCAGCATGGCAGCAGACCAGAGCAGATGTCCCACTTCTTCAGGATAATTGTGCAATAGTCCACGAGTTTGAGTAAAGAGCTGCTGACTCAAAAAAGCTACTTGCTGGGCATGTTCAAAATTGACTTGATACTTCTCAAGCAAGTTATAAACACTGACTGAGCGCGGATCGCGGTGCATCGTCAGACCAGCATCAAGCCATCCAGTCTGCAAAAAGCGATCGACGACCACACCTTCTCTTAGAGCCGATGTAGATACACGCAAAGACCTGGCTCCTAAAGAGCGCATTGTCTCAAGCAATACAATCGATCCAGCTAATATTGTTTCGTTGCGATCAGCACTGACGCCTTTGGGTTTTTCACCTTTGAGTGCAGCACCTTGCAAATAATTGACAATGTTTTCGAGGCGATCGATCTCGAGAGTCCAGCCCACAAGATCGGCGTGAGGAGTACCACAAGTGACTCTATCCAACTTAGAAAGCGCTTGAATTGTGCCAGATGTACCAACCAGCACATCAAAGCCACCACAAGTAGCGATGCCATTTGCCGAGGGTCTGAGTACACCGCGCACTTCATTGTGCAGCTCTTTAATCGCTTCTCGGGTAACCTCGCCTCGTTTAAAAAAGCGCTGGGTCAAACGAGCTGCGCCTAATTTATAGGATTCGGCAAAATAAGTACGCTCACTACTACCGACAATGAGCTCAGTGCTACCGCCACCGATATCAACAATACAAAAGCGCCCTTTAAAGTTGGGCAAAGTCTGCGGCAAACTGGATAAAAAGCCCAGATAAATCAAACGCGCTTCTTCTTTACCGGAGATCATGCGCGCATCCATCTTTAACTCAGAACGGATGCGCCTAAGGCACTCCTCACCGTTTTTGGACTCACGCACAGCCGATGTGGCTACAGCCATAATATATGTAGCGCCGCGCTCTCTGGCTTTTTTGAGCATATCTCGCAAGATACGTAGACATGAACGCAGGGCAGGCTCATCTATATAATGGGCGGTAAGCGAACGTCTAAAGAATGGCACTGCTTCTTTTACTTTGGCCAGGACCTCAAAATGGTCCTTGTCAGGCGATGCCTGGCAGACGATCATATGAAAAGAATTGGTACCCATATCGACTACAGCTACAACCGGGCCGCCTTTGACTTTTACCCAAGAGCCTTTGCGCTCTGCTGGCAAGGCTAGAGGACCCTCTGATTTGGCTTTAGAGTCCGGTCTTAAGCTCATAAAAAACTCGCATCTGTCGATTTACTAGTTATACACGACTGATAAGCTTTTGTGCGCAGAGATTACCACTATTGACGCAATCAGGAATTCCTACGCCGCCATAGCTCGCTCCGGCAATAAAGAGGTTTTTGTGCTTTTCGGCGAGCTGCTCTATTTGGGCTACCAGTTTTTTGTAGCCTACATTATATTGAGGCATCGAACCTGGCCAGCGCGAAATTTTGACAATTTCAGGGGGAGCCTTAATGCCGAGAAGGAAATCCAGGTCTTTTAATGTCTTTTGTTTAAGCTCTTCATCACTAAAATCAAGCAGATTCTCTTGGCCCACACCGCCCATAAAACTACGCAAGATCACTTTGTCCTGAGGGGCTCGCCCGTTGTATTTATTACTGAGAAAGCTAAAGGCAATAAGTGTCAAACCATATTTTTTGCGCTCGCAGTCAGGAATAACTGCTCCATAGGCGCTCTCATGACCGGCTTTAAGCTTACTGAGAGCGGCTCGATCAAAAATAGCATTGACCACCACCGAAGAGGCAGATTTAATTAAACCCAAACTAGAAGAAAGCGCACTATCAATACTTTGCAAAAGTCTGGCAGCACTTGGTGCCGGTATAGCCAGGACCAAATAGTCACTCTCCAATACTTCGCCAGTGGCACACTGGAGTCTGTAGCCAGACTCTAAGGGCGTGATTGAGTCCACTTTTGTATTGAGTTTGAGCTTTAAATTGCAGGTGTTTTGCACCAGTGCATCCACCAGTACCGACATGCCACGATCAAAGCTGGCAAAGAGTCCATAACGAGCACCAGATGACTGATCACTGCCTTTCATGAGACCACGTATGACACTACCACTGGTGCGCTCCAGATCAACAAAACGCTCAGCAACAGCCTGAGCACTGAGCTTTTCGGCATCGCCAACATAGATACCAGCCACCATGGGTTGAGCCAGCCTTTCGAGGACTTCCTGGCCCAGACGACGTCTGACAAAACTAGCCAGACTCTCGTCTGCATCAGTTTTGCGAGGCGGGATAACTAACTCCAGTAGTGCTCTCAGCTTACCCAAAGGACTGAGGATAGGACTTGTAGCAAAAGGCAAAAGGCGAGAAGGCGCAAGCAATGAAAAACCACCCGGCACATTTTGCAGTTGCCCATCACTCAACACCAGAGCGCCAGTGCCTTCTGGACGACTTTTGACAATACGCTCAGTCAAATTAAGCGACTTAGCCAGGTCCAGTACAAATGGTTTGTTAGTTATAAAGTTGTCTGGTCCCTGCTCAAGCGTATATTGATTGGTCTCGCCCATTACTACAGTCTCGATTGGACCACCGGTCTTGGCGGTGCCTTCGACAACAGTTATGTCCAAATCAGGGCGCGCCTGTCTCAAACGATAAGCACAAGTAAGTCCTGTGATGCCACCACCAATGATGATGACTCGAGGATCTGCCATCACACACCGACCTTGCTTGGCGACCAGTTTTTAACAGTATCCACCAGATATTTGACGTTATCCTCAGGTGTATGCTGCAAAATGCCATGTCCGAGATTAAAGATATGGCCGCGCTCACCTTGCATAGCCTGCATTATCAAATCAGTCTGACTTTTTATGGTACTGCGATCAGCAAAAAGAACACAAGGGTCTAAATTGCCCATCACCGGTATATCTGGTCCGATAACGGCTCTAGCCTGCTTGATATCTGAGCGCCAGTCTACCCCCAAGGCGGTACTACCAGCTAAAGCCATAAGGTCGAGCATGCTACCGCAGCCGGTGCCAAAATAAATACTAGGTACACCATCACCAAGGGCAGCAAATATTTTTTTGCTATGAGGCAGTACATAATGCTCAAAATCCTGACGACTGAGAGCCCCGACCCAGCTATCAAAAAGCATAAGACAATGGGCTCCAGCATTGCTTTGACCAAGCAAATAAGCAACAGTCATTTGCGCCAGTAAATCCATCAGACTGGCAAAGGCAGCTGGCTCTGTGTACATAAACTTTTTGGTCTTTTCAAAGTTACGCGATGAGCCGCCCTCAATCAGATAACTGGCTAGAGTAAAAGGCGCTCCGGCAAAGCCGATAAGTGGAGTATGCGGTCTGGCATTGACAAACAACCTGACTGATTCAAATACATAACCAAGACTCTCAGCCACATCAAAAGACTTGAGAGCAGCTACATCTTGTGGCGATGAGACTGGCTTTTCTAATACTGGACCTTCACCCTTAGCAAAGCTGAGCCCAGCTCCCATCGCCTCCAATGGCAAAAGTATGTCGGCAAAAATAATACCGGCATCTACACCAAGCTGATCAACGGCATCCACCGTGACCTGACAAGCAAGATCACTTTGATGACACAAAGTGAGAAAATCCACCTCTTGCCTTATCGCCCGGTAAGTCTTTTGATAGCGACCGGCCTGCCTCATCAACCAAATTGGAGTACGTTCAGTTTTTTCGCCCCTGAGAGCCTTTAAAAATACACTTTGCTTAATTGAGTCAGTCATAATTTGCTTTTGTGAAGTAGAGCAAATAGTAACAAACTGCCGAGATTTGGTTGTGAAAGGAGCTAAATAAGAGGCTATAGGCTAACTTATGTAATGACCATACAAAAGGGTGGCAATGGCAACAAAAAATTTTAAAGTGGCTCTCATTGGCGCTGGTCCCGGCGGCGTGAGCTGTGCACTGGGGCTACTCGAAGCTCGTATAGCGGCTGTTTTAATTGACAAAAATCTAAACTGTGGCGGACAGCTCAAACAAATTCCATCGCCCATTTTAAACTTTGCTGGCACTACCTGGTCAAACGGTAACGCTGCCCAAAAATCTCTAGAACAGTCACTGATACAGGCCAGTCACGAGGCTTTGAATGACGACTGTGACCTTGAGTACCTAAGTAATACTACGGTTACCGCTATTGACCACAACGGCAGAGTTAACCTGGATAAAGGCAATGCTGTAATTGAAGCTGAATATATCGTCCTGGCACCTGGTTACCGCCTTAGAGAATTGTTTTTTGCAGGGATCTGAAACCGCACTCAGCCATGTTTACTACCACCTTAGCAAGGCCCAAATCACCAGTCTCAATACTAAAGTCGCACTTATTGTAGGCGGCGGAGATAGTGCCTTACTGGAAGCACTGAGTCTGCAAAATCAGTGTAAATCGGTCTATCTAATGCCGCGCAGTGGCCTCAGTAAAGCCAGACCCGATCTGCAACAAAGAATTAGAGACGGCAACATAAATGTGCTTTATCAAAGTGAGATTATAGAGCTTGAAGATGGTCAGGATGGTCTTTCAAGTGTGGCTATATTGGACAAAAATACTGGCAAAAAATATTCTTTGCCCTGTAATTTTGTTGTAGTCAAAGCTGGCTACCAACCAAACACCGAGTTTTTGCAAGGCACCATCGATCTCAGCGAAAGCCAACATATAAAAGTAAATGCTCAGCTCAATGTTTTTGGCAACGGCCAAGTCCTGCCAAACATATTTGCCATTGGAGATGCAGTGGCCAGTAAATATGAAGTAGCACGCATCGCCAGGTCAGTTGGTCAAGGCATGCAAGTGGCTAGCACCATAAGCCGCTTACTGTCTGAGCGCAAATAAACGAGTCAAAACTTCTGCCACCACTTGATCCGGTGTTGAGGCACCAGAGGTAAGACCAACTGTGATTTCACCATCAGGCAAAAAGCCCTCTTTAATCTCGCAAGTCTGCTTATCCAGGGGCTTGAAGCGAATTTGATTACCAGGGCCAATACAATCGGGACCATCAATATGATAGCTATTGAGTTTGCGATTTTCGGCTATTTCTTGCAAGTGAGAAGTATTGGAAGAATTGAAGCCACCGATTACCAGGATCACATCTAGTTTTTCGTCCACTAGTTTGAGCATGGCATCCTGACGCTCTTGCGTGGCATGGCAGATAGTGTCACCAGGGCTGAGGAAATGCTTATCAACTTCTTGTGGTCCATATTTTTTGAGCATAGTTTGCTCAAATAGTTTGCCGATCATTTCGGTTTCGCCTTTGAGCATGGTTGTCTGATTGGCGATACCAATGGCGCTGAGATGTAAATCAGGATCAAAGCCGTGAGATGCAGCAGCTCCAAAACGTTCTAAAAATTCTGCCCGACTGCCACCATTCAAAATGTAGTCAGCCACCCAGCTCGCTTCTTCCATATTGCGCACAATCAAATAGCAATGAGCACGAGATGATGTGGCGACTGTTTCTTCGTGCTGGGGTTTACCGTGAATAATGGCCGTGAAATTACCTTCTTCGTAATTGTTTATACGGTTCCATACCCTTGACACCCAGGGGCAAGTTGTATCGACAATTTCACAATGTCTCTCTTCAATTATCTTCATTTCTTCGACAGAAGCGCCAAAAGCCGGCAAAATCACCACGTCGCCTTCGGTTATGGGGCTGAAATCCTTAGCCCCTGCGCTGTCCAGGGCAATAAAGTGGATGCCCATTTCTTTTAGATTGTTATTGACGATGGGATTATGGATTATTTCGTTTGTAATCCAGATCTTTTTGTCCGGAAAGTGCCGCCTGGCTTGATAAGCCATTGAAACAGCACGATCCACGCCCCAACAAAAGCCAAAAGCTTCAGCCAATTTAACTGTAATACCAAGTCGGCTAATAACATTGCCCGAGGTGCGCAACTCTGCCACTAGCTCGGACTCGTATTCTTTCTTGAGATCAACTTCAACTTCTTCTTTGAGTCCAAAGCCCTTGCGATGGTAAGTCGACTGGCCTGCTTGTTTTGATATGTTTTCGCTCATCTAGTTAATCCCAAAATATATAGAAGAAATTCTTGGCAGCTCAAAAATACATTATTGCAGCTCTAAACGTAAACCACCGGGGGTTCTCGATGCTATGATTGCCAACCTAGTGTTACTAAGCCAAGCAATCTGACCTGAATTGATGAACGGAGGTTCTCAGTGAATATGTTCAAGAATTTCAAAGCCGTTACCTGCGCTTTGCTCGCAGCCGGTGCATTTGTTTCCACAGCAAATCTCGAAGCATCAGCCGATGATATGAAAGAAATGGGTAAAAACGTTGCCCTATTTCCTGTCCGCGCAGCTTCAGTAGCTTCCGGTATTGTAGTTGGAGTACCTGTGGCAGTCGTGCGCAGAAGCTCCAACCGTGTCATCGAATTTACCGGCAACTTCGCCGATAAAATCGGCGGCAAAGATCACATCCCCCCGATGGTAATCTCATCAGTAATGGGTGTGCCCTTTGGTCTTCTAGTAGGTACCGGTGAAGGTATGTACTGGGGCTCCAGAAATGCTTTCTCCAACTCTGTAGAGAAGCCTTTCTCTAAAGCAGCTTTTAGCCTCGATACCGAACTGGAAGCACACTAAAAAATACAAAAGCCGCCTGTATGTCTTGCACAACAGGCGGTTTTTTTACTAACACTTACTGACAACTCGTTTTGGGCGTTTGCTATTTAAATAGTGGGTATATCAATCTGGGAGTTACCCCTATTGGGTTACAAGGTGGCGCTCGCTACCCTAACCGGGGGCAAACTTTATTGAAAGGTATGGACTATGACGATAGATAAAGATCGGGTGCTGAGACTCAACTGCCCTGGTTATGGCGAAGAGTCTCATCTTAATCTCGGTCAGGCAAAATCACTGGAGCATTACCAGGTCATTATTGCCAACCCAGTCAGCCTGCTCCATTTATTTGATAAGGGCCCAGAAGCGACAAGACGTATCAATCAGTTTGTGCAGGAAGGAATAAATCAGCTCAATGTGCCAGACGATGGTCTGATTCAAGAGCTTATTAATGAGTCCGACGACAGACTGGAGCAATTGATACCCTTTTTGTCCCAGGGCGGACTACTTATATATTTCCTCTGCCGTCCTTTTATTCTGGCCGGACCTTCGATTTCAGTAGATAACTATGACTGGCTATCGGTCTATGCTCCAGCTCAAAAAAATGCCGAGGGCACTGGTCGTCAAATGAGTGCTGTCAGTCATGGGCGTGTAATCGAGCCCAGTGACGAAGGCGAAAATTCGGAGATGGCCGAATACTTCAAACAGTCGGGTCTGGAATGGAACACAATTATCAGAACCGACGTACTCTCCAGTAATTATTCAGTACTCGCCACTGCTGGACCAAAAAAATGTATAGCAGCCCAGTTTTGGGCCGGTGACAATGGTGGCAAAGTAATATTTCTACCAGCGCCTTATTCGCCTGATTTTGACAAAGCTTTGATGAATGGTGTCGATATCTGGTACCAGGAAGCAGTTAAACAGGGACATATCAAAGTCGCCACAAGCCAAAATGCTGAGACCGGCAACGAACTAGCTAAACTTTTGGCTACAGCCACCGATAGCCTCAAGAGTCTGGACACTAATTTTGCCTCGACTACTACTCCTTCAATGACAGGACAAGAGCCAGTGACTGAATCTAATATCAATCAGATCGCAAGCGAGCCGCCGGCACCAAAAGCTGAGTCCAAGCCTCCCAAAGGAGCACTCAAATCGCTATTTGATGATGACGGTCTCGATGATGATGATTTTGGCTCACCGGCAAAAGCAGCTGTCCAACCAGTGTCAGTGACGGCAGAAGACATCCTCAAGTCAGTCTCTCTTGAAGCAGAAAGACTGAGCAAAGAGCTTGAGGCACCACCAGCGCCAGAAGCAATACCATCAATGGCTGACCTGGATCTGGATTTAGATCTCGACAATATTATCAGGGCAAGTGTTGAGCTATCGCAGAGTGAAGAGCTAAATCAACCTTATATAGAGACAGCTTCCGAGCCAGTCCAAGAGGAGGCACCACAAGTTGTCGAAAAACCTCACTCGGTGCTCGATAGCTTTGAACTAAAACGCGCTACTGCTGACATGGACCTCTCTGAATTTGCCGAAACAGCCAGACAGTTGGTACAACAAGCCAACGAAATCGAAACTGCTACGCGTGAGCCAGGCAAAGCCGGAGCAATCACTCCCAAGCAAAAGATTACAGACCTGCTCAAAGGACTTGAAGAAAGCGAGGCTACTCCGATAGCTCAAATAGAAGAAATAACCGACGTCACCAGTGAGCCGGTAATAGAGGAGCGCTCTCCTTTTGCCAGACCAGAGCCCACTGCCGCTGAGATTGATCATAATGATGCCCTCAATGAAATGGTGCAAAATTTGCGTTCCGATCCCACTCGCAGTGGAGACACAATTCAATCAGTAACTACTACTTTTGAGACCACAACACCTCCAAGACCTGATAAACCAGCCACGGCCATGAGCATGGATGAGTTTCGCAGTACCTTTGACTTTTTAAAACCTGATGAAGAAGTGGCAGCGGTTAGCGAACAACCAATAGAAGCGGTCACTGACAATCAAATAGAAAACACAGAGAGCAGTCATAGCGAGGCTGCCGAAGCCACTTTTGATGCCCATGATACTTTTGTCCAGGCGCAAATGGCCGCTAGAAATGCTCAAAAAGAAGAGAGCACAGCTGTCGATAGTGCCGAAAAATCCAGTCTGCGTGCCATCATGCACTCAATTAATACACCGCAGGTAGCCAAAGAACCACCGCCACCGGCCGCCGTGCCAGCCTGGCTCGCGGCTTCTCAAAGTTCACCGAGCTATTCGGCAACGCCAGCTCAAAAGTCACAAAATGATGATATCAATCAATTTGATGAAACCCAGACTCAAGAGTCTATGCCCAGTCTGGACGTAGCCAAAGAAATCTTGCAGCCCTCTTACCAGGCTGAAATTCTTGAGAGCCAGGAATTAATAGATCAAATACATAATGTACCAGCCCCCACAAATACTTTACTTGAGTCGCTCACCGCACAGTTTGAAGAAGCAGCAGCCGCCCCCGAGCCAGAACCTGTAGTAGAGCCAGAACCGGTGGCAGAGCCAGAACCCTTAGCCACAAACAGCGGACAATGGCAAAAGTTGGCACCACCAGCGCCACCAGCCCTGACAGAGCCAGAAGTGCCAGTTATAGAGCCGCCAGCTGCACCAGCATCATTTGTGCCAGCTCCTCAACCAGCTGCACCCGTATTTACAGCCCAAGCCATCGAGACGCCTATGCCAGAACAAGTCAAAGAACAGGAAGTAAAAGAACAAGTTATAACTCCTCCCGCCCCGCAAGTAGTGCAGACACTTTCTCAAACACTGGCTCAAGCGGCACCACCGCCATCATCGGTGAGAGAAGCAGCGCCCACCCAGGCACCATTTTTTATGGAGCCAAAACCGGCTCCAGCTCCAGTACCGACCTTTACTCCGCAGGCAGCTCAGATACCGGTGCCGGCACCAGCAGTAGCACCAGAAAATGTGCCGGCGCAACCGCCAAAATTTGAGTCACCACCTCAGACTAACCATGCTAATAATCCAGCTTATTTGGACCAGGACCTATTGACCGACTCTCAATCACTCTCTGCTGCTAAGGATTTAATGACAAAAATGGAAGAACTAACTCAGACAATGAACGTTACCTGGACCAACGAATTTTCTTTCCCTTATGTAGACGGGCTCAAGAGCGAGCACGGTCAGATGATGGAGCAATTGAGACAGATGCAATTGCGCCTGGGTGCTCTCGACAGCCGTATTCGCGCTGTTGAAGGACTCAAACATGTACTCTTGACTGGAGAGAACGAAGGCTATCTCAGTGCTTCTCAGGAAGTCCTGACAAGATTGGGCTGGACAGTCACTCCATCGCGCAGCAATCCTACCGAACTCTGGCTCAGTCGCGGTGATCAAATTGATGCTATTGCCCGCATTGTACGCAGTCCTGCCACAGCCAATCGCTCTGAAATCGCCCAACTCGCCGAGTCTGTAATTGCTTTCTGGGATGAATATGAAATCGAACCCAAGGGCATTTTGATTGCTCAAACCTGGTTTAGCAAACCTCCTACCGAGCGCACAGAACCAGACTTCACTCCAGCTTTGCAAGAATTCGCAGGTAAGAAAAATCTCTGTCTGATGTCGAGCATTCAGCTCTTGGCTATGTACAAAGATATGGAAATGTCCAATTCTCCCGTTGAAGAAACTAGAAAACGGATGCTGGAAACCAATGGCAGACTGATGGGATTCTCACTGGATAACTCAGTTTCAACTCCAGCTTAGGTGTAAACTATCGACGTAACGGCATATAAGGGGCTTGTCAACCGTGAGCATACCAACCTTACTGGTTTGTGATGGCAGCGAATCCAGACAGGAAGTGCTGGAAAAATTGATCAAAGGTGAACCAGGATTGAAATATCTGGCCACTGTCGGCTCTCAAAACGGAGCCAGTGCGGTGGACCAGGCATTAAAAATCGGCGGTCGCCTGGTCTGGTTCGATCTTGATGACGAAGTAGATAACGTCGTGACACTGATGAATGAGGTTAAGACCCTTTTTCCTCAGGCAGTAATGGTGGCATCGGTCACCACAGTCACTCCTGAAATAGCTTCTATCGCCGAGCATATAGGGGTAGCAGCCTTGCTCTATCCTCAAAACTTTTATGAGCAAGTAAAAGCATTGGTAGCTTTTTTAAACGGTCAAGGCAGTGCGCCTGGCGCGGGAACATCTCCAGCTGCGGCTCCGGCTCCGGCAGCAGCACCTGCACCGGCTCCTGCTACTGCAGTAGCACAGACTCCTGTCACGGCTGGTCCTGGACAAGAAGAAAGTAAATGGGGCAATCTAGATTCAATACCCACACCTAAAGCTAACATCAAAGAGCAAGAAGCTACTGGTGAAATCAATGTCGTCTCGATGAGACCAAACCTGGATGTGACAGCATCAGCAAATCAGGCCAAACAAGACATACAAGCAGCAGTTAATACCCAGCAAGAAGGTGGTTCTAAGTGGGGTGATCTTGACTCCATAGGCTCACCTCAAGCCAGAGCAACTGCACCAGAGACGCAAGCACTACCAGTTGCACCAGCACGTACCCCAGCACCACAACCTGCACCTGTTCAGGCTTCGGCACCGGCTCCGGCTCCCGCACCAGCTCCCACTCCTGCTCCTGCATCTGCTCCAGCAGCAACACCATCCAATGGCAATCAGGCAGAGAGTGGTAATAAATGGGGCGACCTTGATGCCATTCCGACACCCAAAGCAGTAACTAAAGAAGTCAGTTTTAGCCCTGACGACACACCCAAGCCAGTGGCACCGCCTCCGCCATTGCCACCACCCAGACCAAAAGGTGACAATACGCTGAGACCATCTCCAACCAAAGCCGAGATGTACAACATGCCAAGCACTCCGGCCTGGTTTATAGCGGTGATTTTACTGGTAATCATGGCTTGTGTAGGCTATGTCTACTACACCCGCATGCACCACTAAGGCACGCTAAGTCTATCTATTTTGGCGGCAAGGATAAAATCAGCCTCAGTCAGTCCACCTTTTGAGTGAGTAAAAATCTGCACGACAAGCTGACCGTAGCTGACAGTCAAGTCGGGGTGATGATTTATGCTCTCAGCAATCTCACCGATTTGTCCAGCTAGTAGCAGTGCACTTTTAAAGTCGACTGTTTTGTAGTTGCGCTCTAGTTTTTGCGGTTTTGCTTGACTGACAATCCACAGCGGCACATGCGCCAGGTAAGTCTCTATCTGCTCTTGATCAAGCAGCGGCACCCGGGCACAATCACAAACCCTATCGGCAAGATCAACCATGCGGTCTAAAAGTGTCGTAGTTACCCAGCTTGAGCTTAATGGTCTGCTCTTTACCGTTGCGCAGTATCACCAGATCGATTACTTGATCGGGTTTGTCATCACGGGTGAGAGTGCGTACTTCGCGAGATGATTTGACCTGGATGCCCTTTACTTTGACGATGATATCGCCATTAAGCATACCGGCATGATCGCCAGGACCTTCTGGCTCCACTTTGATTACTTTTACAGCCACCGAGTTTGATGGCAAAGTCAAAGAACGAGTCATATTGGGATCGACATCCTCCATGACCACACCCATAAAAGGTCTAGCGATAGAGCCGTGCTCAATAAGCTCCTGGCTGACATGAGCAGCTACATCACTGGGCACCGAAAAACTCATCCCGGGAGTGCCACCACGAACAGCGGCATTAATGCCCACTACATCGCCGTGGATGTCCAGCAGCGGACCGCCAGAGCTGCCGATATAAAGCAAAGCATCATGCTGGATTAGCTCGACGCGATTATTGTTGACCTCGGCCAGAGATCGGTGCGCGGAACTGACAACACCTGTGGTAACAGTATGGTCAAGACCGACTGGGCATCCAACTGCAATAACTGTATCGCCTGGGTTGAGCTTTTGCACATCGCCAAATTTGAGCACCGGCAGATTATCAGCATCGACTTTGATAATGGCTAAATCAGTAAAGTTATCCTTACCAACTAATGTGCCCTCGCATTTGTGATTATCGTAAAAGGTGACTTCGATGCTGTCATACTTTTTGAGAGCATGTGCACTGGTAATAATGTAGCCGTCTGAACGCACGATCAAGCCTGTGGCTTGATAAGGCATCATCTCACTGGAGGGATTAACATAATTATTAATCTGACCGGCATTTGGCACCGTCTTTGGTGCCATGCGCACATCTAGATTGACTACACAGGGGTTAGCACGAGAGACTATCTCAGAGATAACACTGGTCAGGGCAGCTTTACTGGATGGATTAAAGAGCTTGCCATTGCTATCAAAGGCAGCCGTGTAGGGACTGCGCGGTAGCATGCGATTACCGATATACACGCCCAGGGCTAGCATATTGAGGGCAGTGACTGCCATCAAAAACGTAACGGTGCGACGCTTGATACCAGCTACCGCCGGTACTTGCACGGGTGTGGTCTGAGGCAGTGGCAACGGTTTATCCACAGAAGCTTTGCTGGCTTCCTTCTTGCTCTCAACAATATCCTTTGTGTAAGGTTGCCAGTTACTGGCTGAGCGGTCTTCCATTAAAGACTGCCGCGATAGTTTATCGGCAGGTTTGGCCGGAGCCTGTGCGACCTTGTCCTCTTCTTCATCCGTGTCGGACTCAAAATCAGAAGCTATATAAATTGGCACATTTTCGGGTACGTCTGGCATTGCTCAATTTTACCATTCGCTGACCTAAGAGACTAATTCATAGAGTCTTTTGGGGCGGTCCTTGTCTAGAAAGAAGATTTCAAGCATGTTTTTGCCATCACTGGCGTATTTGAGAGCGGTCCATTTGCTCTCTACAAGTCTTATAGACTCAAGGGCAAATTGATAATGACGGTCAGTTTGCTCAGGAAACTGCATAATCAACCGCTTTAATCTGAGCCTGGCCAGACTTAAAATCAGGCAAAGATGACCAAGTCCAGCACTAAAAGACAGTCCCGAAAGCCCTGGTCCCAGATACAAGCGACTGAAGAGGCGAACATAAGCATAACGAGCAAATATGTCTTCGGTACTGAGCGGTTGTTTACCAATGGCATGGTCTTGCAGTTGTGCAAAAGTCAAATCAAGTGAATCTATAGACTCGACTGCTTTACCATCCTGCATCATCAAAGCGATGCGCTGCACCAGCCTATCTGGTCTAACCATCACTGCTGTGGCATTATCCTCAAAAAAATTATTAGCAAAGCCGCTGAGCAAATAGCTGTCCATGGCAATCGGGTCACCCAGTCGATTTACCAGGGTTTGTCTGGTGGGCTCAATATTTTGAATCTCACAAAAGAACTCGGTCAAAAAGCGCAAAACTGAAATCTTGGGATAGGTCAAAGGTGCTTGCATTATGGCAAAAACGCCATGGAGTAGTTCACTTTGAAGCTCCAAAAACTGCTCATACGGCAGGTGCTGTCCATCATATAGCTCGATTCTTTGCCAGCCTTGCAGCGTTTCCTGGGCCAGACCAGGATTTAAACGCTCAAACAAATCGGCCATTTTATTGAGTACTTCTGGTTGCTCACTCAAGAGTGCTCCTTTGTTTTCGAGCACACCGGTGGAGGCAAAACTGAGTCCGGTATAAAGTCCTTCTGGTGTATGCACAAAAGTAAAAGGAAAAAGCTGGCACATCGATGGCTTGGCTTTGCCTTCCAGTTGACACAGACCTTCTTGATTAAGAAAACTACACTTACCCCCATCCCCCTTGAGAAGAGCGCGAGTAAAGCCCTTTAGTCCAGTGCTCTCACTTTCAGCACGGCTCAGCGAATCCACTGGTAGTGCGCTTAATGGCAAAGCCAGCTCGTCACTCAAACGCTGGGCATCGAGCTCTGTAAGTGGCACAGGCCACTGATGACAGCAGTTACCACAAAATGTGCACTGAAAGCGAATTGTTTCGGGCACAAAAATCGATGGGTGGTCCTGGTGGTCTGCCGCTTGCAACTGTGCCCTGACAAAAAATTAGAGAGAGTAAATCCAGAGCTAATCATATTAGATTCGCTCCACAATAACTACGTAAAAACAGGGCAAAATAAACAGGTCTTTGTTGAGGATGACCTTAGTGCGCAGATTTACGACAAGCCTTTTTATCACTCTCACACTGCTTTTTTGGCAAACCAGCCCTCAGGCTCTTGCTCTGCCCAAGCCCACAAGTCCTCAGGCTCCCATTGGAGACAAATGGGCAGTGGTAATCGGTATATCTGATTTTATAGACCCAGCTGTACCGCACCTAAAGTTTGCCAGCAAAGACGCCCGTGATTTTTATGACTATTTGGTCGACCCTATGGGCGGCAAGTTTAAGCCTGATCATGTCAAACTTTTGCTCAATAGTGATGCCACCAAAATCAACATAATGGACGCTTTAGGCGACTCATTTTTGCCTCATGGTGCCGGTGCTAATGACCTGGTTGTAATTTATCTATCCACCCACGGATCGCCAGCTGGGGCGGATATGAACGGTGTCAACTATGTCATCGCCAGTGACACTCAGGTGCGCAAATTGTTTGCCACTGGTATCGAGATGAAGGGTTTTTTGCGCACACTCAAAGAACGCCTGCATACCGACCGCATCGTACTGATACTGGATACTTGCTATAGCGGTGCTGGAGCCAATGTCAGTGGCGGTCACAAAGGACTGTTTCGCACTAATATCAATCCCCAGTCTGTCGCTCAAACTATCAACAGTGTTGTAATTTCCAGTAGTGCTCCCGATCAAAAAGCCTGGGAATCAGATGAACTGCGCAACAGCTACTTTACGCGCTATCTAATCGACGCCCTAAAAGAAGGCGGCGGCAAAGAACTGGGCAAAGCTTTTGATGGCATGCGCGGCAAAGTGCAAAACGCTGTCCTAAAAGATAAGGGTGAATTGCAGACACCTGTTATGGCTGGTGTTTTTAGTGGACCGACATTGAGTATTTCGGTACCGCCCACAGTCAATCGCGAAGCGCCTCTGACTGTTACTGCCATGGCTACAACCATTGCCTCGGGCAAATCCACTGGCAGCTTAAAACCAGGTGCCGTGGACCTGGCCGCTTATGGTCAGCACGTGCAGCTGGGCAACAAACTAGTCGAAGAAAACAAAACTTGGGACGCCATCCATGAATTTGAACAGGCGACCAAAGCTAATCCAGAGACAATCGAAGGCTATATTGTACTGTCGCATCTTTATGATACGCAGGGGCGTTTTAAAGAAATGTTGACAGCAGCCAGACGGGCCGTAGTCAACGACAAAGAATCATCAAAAGGCAGAGAAGCTCTGGCTCTCGCCAATCTGCGCGACAACAATGTCGAAGAGGCAGTAAGACAAATACAAATGGCCATTGCGCTCGACCCATTTAACAGCATGGCTCACAATGTACTCGGCAATATCAACGAGACCAAGTTTAATCGCGTCGATCAAGCTGAGCAGGAATATCGCAAAGCCCTGGAGCTAAACGGCGTCAATACAAGGGCTCTGGTCAATCTCGGACTGCTCTTAGAAAAGCACCAGAAAAATTACGACGAAGCCGAGTCGCTCTTTAAAAAGGCAATCGAAAGCGATAGTGACGACTGGGAAGCACATATGGCTCTTGGTCACTTACTTTATGCAGCGCGCAATAAACCGCAAGAAGCCGAAAAAGAAATCCGCAAAGCAATTGAGTTGGCACCAGCCAACGCCAGGCTGCACAGCGAACTCGGCAATGTACTTTCTGCCGATAAAGGCCGCCTCGAAGAATCTGAAGTCGAACTAAAAAAGGGTGTAGAACTGGCTAACGATAAGGGCATTCCGCACTATCTTATGGCCAACTTTTTGTTAGCCAAACGAGGTCGCGTAGACGAAGCTGAAAGAGAATACCGCAAGGCTCTGCAAATGGACTCGCGCTATGACGAAGCCATGATCGCGCTAGCCGACTTACTTGTGGAACGCAAAAAGGTCTATGACCAATCCAATGACCTTTACTTGCAAGCTATTAAAATCAATCCAAAAAATCCAGAAGCACATCTAGGTTTAGCAACCATTCAAGAGCGTCTCTTCAAAAATTACAATCAAGCCGAAAACGAGCTAAAAACAGCCATCTCCATCAATCCCAAATACAGCCTTGCCCACGAAAGACTAGGCTATTTGCTCGAACATGCGCTCAAAAAATATGGCGATGCCAAACAGTCTTATCAACTAGCAATTGAAGCTGACAAAGACAATACAGAAGCCCGCTATGATCTCGCACTGCTGCTCTGGACACACTACAAGAACGCCGCCGAAGCCAAAACACTGCTTGAAAAAGCCAATCAAATTAACCCCACAAAATCGGCTTACGTCACAGCCCTTGCCCGCATCACCAGTGAAGATTTGAAGCAATACAAAGAAGCCGAAAAGCTCTTTGCCAAGGCCACCGAACTCAATTTTGCCGATAGTGATGCGCACTACCGCCGCGGTATGCTCCTGATCGAAAAATTGGGTCGCCGCAAAGATGGAGAAGCTGAGCTAAAAATTGCTCTTGAGCAAAAACCAGAAGACAAAGAAATCAAAGCAGCGTGCGAACGCTTTATTAGATAGGACAAGCATGGCACAACAAAATTTTGGTCCTGATGACGACGACTTTGACGACGACTATGACGATGAAGCCGAAGCCGAACAAGCCCTAGAGAAGCAGCACATGCGAGGCTTTAGTCTGGAAGCGGTGGTGCAAGCCTGGCGCGATGACAGCCTGGATAATCTCTATTATTTTGATACTGTCAGTGGTGCAGTCAAACTGGTCAACCAGACTCTTCATGACTTAAGAGAACTGACTGACGAAGTGGAAAAAAACAAAGAGCGCTATCTTTATTTGCCAAAGCCAGAGAGCAAGCAGCTTAAAGATGACCTGAGAGACTTCCAAAAAACCATCGAAGACGAAAATCTGAGAAAGGTCCTGGATATGGCATTTGAAAGCCCCCATGTTTTAAGTGGCTTCAAAACTATTTTAAAAGACAAAGGCGACAAAGCTCAGGTGCTTGACCAGTTTTTGCTGGCCCGCACCACTTTACGTATCAGACAGTGGATGGAAGCAAACAACCTGGGCGACCGATTTACAACCTAGCTAGGTCATTGACGTAAAGCGGCTAGATGGCAAGTTGGAGCCCACTCCTCGCTCAGGTAGAGCGGGGCCACGCACACATTTGATGGCCGACCAGGGCAAATAAAGAGTCTCTCCCTCACGGCGCAGACACAGGTAGGTACCTTGATCGATCATCGCTACTTCACCGTCCACTTGCTCGCCGCTCATTAGTAGAACGGTGACTGGGGTGTTCATGGGAATGGCCATGAGTGCTCCTGAAAAACTAACTCCAATGGTCTATATACCACAAGTTAGCTCAACTCTAAAGTACTTAACTAGTTATCAGGCCCAGCTTGTGGGCGTACGACCAGTACTTCTGCGACCTTCCTGACGCTCTCTGACCAAATCTATGGCAGTACGTATGCCGGCCGGGCCATCAGCGACCTCAGCCACTTTAAAAGCCTGATCCTGACTGAGTCCATCGGCAGATGCTTTTTGGAAGTTTTGAGATCTCTCGGTCATGCGGTTGAGGGCCGCAATCAAACTGTCCTTGGTGGCAATCAAATTACCAAGAGCGCTCCGATTATCGGACGTAAGGCAGGCTTGAATAGCGGCGTCCACGCTACCAATTGCACCTATTGCCATGCCCCTGTATTGCTCAGCGCTGACTATACCGCCGGCACTGGCTGCTGCCTGCACTGTACTGGCTACGCTCTGACCGGAGGTAGAAGCACTGGCAGCAACTGATGTACTGCTTGCATAAGCTTCGTCGGAACCATCGTAATAGTAGGTCCGACCACCATAGCCGTCGGATGAATATATCGAACCATCAGGATCGAAATCAAGTCCACCAAAGAAGGTGCCGTCAGCACCAAAGCTAAACTCAGGCTGGGTGTCGGCAGTGTCTTTATACTCACCAAAAGTAAAACCTTTATCTGGATCAAAGCTGAAGTTATAGTTGGCCTCTGGATTATTGGCGTCAACACCATTTTGAGTATAAATGTGTTTGTCATCGTTAAGGTCAACTGAAGACTCTTTGATAGGAGTGCCTTCAGGTGTGTGGTAGTCGTACTTAGTGCGACTGCCCTCAGTGGTAACGTCAATGACATTGCCTTTGTGAGGACCTTCCTGGACAGTCAATTTTAGATCTGGAGTTTTGGTGTCCTGGTTATAGGTCATGTTGACAGCACCATTGGTGCTTTCAGCATGTGCTACGCCTGGAGTCTCGCCAATCTTAAATCCACCAAAATCCATCCGACCTTGATTGCGACGTTTAAACTCCTCCATCGGTACGTCTTTTTCGCCTGGGACAGGTACACCTTTGTCGTCCATGCGAGTGACTGTTTGATTTTTGGCATCAACTACAATTTGGGCCAGGCTCGGTGGTGGACAACAAAGTCAACGTGTTGTCTTTGCCAACAATGCTGGTGCCCTCAGTTGTACTGCAAGCAGTGGCATCAGCAGCAGCCACGCACTCACCAGGAGGCGGCACTTTGCCTGCCTTAATTTCATCCATAATATTGCGAGCAGTTTGACGGATAGTAAACTCAGGAAACTGCTGAGTTACTTCTTTGCCCTTAAGTATGGTGCTAGTGCCATCTTTGGCATTATGTACTTCGACGTGCTCATTGTCGTACTTGGTGATCACATCACCATTTGGCTTGGTCACCTTCTCGGAGCCATCAGCAAAGCGCTCAAGAGTGGAGCCACCTTCTTTTTCGATTTTGGTGTATCCGTTGTCACGGTTTTTGGAGATAGTCAGACCATCTGGTGTCTTGATGACATGACTGTCTTTATTGATTAAGTGAGTGCTATCGGCTGTATTAGCCATGACCTCTTTGAGCTCACCAGTACCAACATCAGATTTACTAGTGATGGTGATGTCTTTATTGGTTTTAGCTTTGGCCAGAGTCTGCTCTGTGGTATCACCCACTGTATCAAGAGCATCGCTAGCAGTCTTGCTAAATACTTCGCGGTAGGCTGACTGAATAGTTTTGATTCCACCTTCTACTATGCTAGTAGCACCATCAAAGGCTTTGGACCACCATGGTTTATTGGGGTCATCGGCAGGTTTGTCGCTGTTTTTAGCAGCTTTAGCAGCATCTGTCACATCGCCAGGCTGGACTGGTTGGCCAGGGACTGGAGCATCGGCAGCGGCTACTGGTTTTTCGGTACCAGGAGCTTCTGGCTTACCCTCTGCATTAGCTGGCTTGGCCGCAGGCACTTCTAATTTGACTGGATTCATCCGGGCATCTCCGAGATTACCAGTCAAAATCAAATCATTAGCTCCGAACAACTGCTTGCCAGGTGTCATATCTAAATTGTTGCCACCGAACAATAGCTCTTTGGCAGGCATAGCAAAGCCAAACACGCCTTTGCCTTTAGTCTCACTATGTGCCTTCTTCCACTCTTCGATACGTAATTCGGTTACTTTGGCACTGAGATGAGCAGAGTCGGAGACTTCATGTTCGTCGTCGTGATCTTTGCCATCTTTTTGATGTTTTTGCTCTTTGGCTTCTTTATTTTCTTTACCGTCTTCAGCCTTAGCAGCTTCGGTTTTGGTGCCTTCAGGCTTAGTACCGTCGGTCTTGTCGCCAGTGCCCTCTACCTTAGTACCCGGAGTAGCTGGAGCATCGGTCTTGCCAGCCTCTGTCGACTTAGGAGTGCTAGCATCTGTGGTCTTGGGCAAGGTAGCAGTACTAGCCTCGGCAGCCAGCTTATTGGCAGCGCCTTCCGCTACTTTTGCTGGATCTTCCTGGACAGCATCGGTTGCCGCCTTTTTAGGGACGTCCTTAGCATTATCTGTATTGGGGGTCGTACCGCTCATTAAGCCGTCATCTCCTGATACCGCCTGTCCGTTTAATAATTGTGGGAGGACAAAAGGGTTCGGGGAAGGGAAAACTAGTAATGTCTGATATTCTGGGGCTTGAGAGCCCTCTTGTCAACAAAATTTCATAAAGTTCTTTCGTAGAATTCCCATACTTACAACTACATCTATCTATATGCCCCACAGGTAAGGACAAGTTGACCAAGACAATTCACTTGCAAGGTTATAAAATCTAAGCAAGACTTACTAAACACTCTAAGAGGATCTTCGATGGTAGCCAATAAGAGGCTTTCGCTCTTAATTACGACAAGCACTCTTGGCCTATCCCTTATATTCTGCCTGTCGGGATGTCAGACCATCAAAATTGGTGGCAAGGCTAACCCTGGACAGACCGGTCAAACCAGCTCAGGCAATGCCGACGTGAGCGGACCATGGCAGATTAGTTTTGAAGTAAACAAAGAGCCGATGAGTGCTCATATCAATTTGCAGCAATCTGGCAATTCCTTTCAGGGTACTGGCACAGACGACAAAGACAATCAAAATTTTGTCATCGATGCCGGGGTTTTAAACGGCAAAAGCCTGCGCTTCCATAAGCGCTATCACGTCGACGAAAACCCTAATTTGCCCCCTATTGTCTATACCGGTGTTTTTGACGTAGTAAATACGCCCGAATACAGCGGTCCTTATATATCCGGTAATTACACCGCCACAAAAGGCGGACAGCCCTCCATCACAGGCGCCTGGGACGGTCGCAAAGAAGGAGCAGGGGCAAGTCCTGCGCCCGTGCAACAAACTAGCGAGACACAGCCGCAACAAACTTCAAACAAGCACCCCCACCTTTCGGGCAAATGGGACGCTGGCTACGAATTTGAATTTAAAACAGTCCATTCGAGCATGTATATCGAACAAGACAACCAGAAAATCAGCGGTCATGGTATCGATAAAAACAGCAAAGAGACCTTTACTCTAACTGGTAAGTACACTTATCCAGATATCCGCTTTGTCCTCAAATACAATCCCACCAAAGACAAAAAGGGCAAAGTCAAACCAGAGCGCAAGCTAGAGTTTCGCGGCAATGTGGCCGTGGTCAATGAGCCTGACTACAATGGTCCTCGCCTGGAAGGCAAAACCAATGGTGGTGGTGCCTGGATGGCCGAAATCGTTAAATAACGCCGAGCTGCTTGCCTATTTTTTGAAAAGCAGCCAGAGCATGGTCAAGATCTTGCACTTCGTGAGCAGCAGATATCTGCACACGCAGACGAGCTTCACCTTTGGGCACCACTGGATACCACAGTCCGCGCACATAGACACCTTCGTCTAAGAGCAGATTGGACATGTCCTGGGCAATACTGGCTTCACCGACCATCACTGGCACGATAGGATGCACACCAGGCAGGATAGTAAAGCCGATGCGCTGCACTTCGCGGCGGAAATAGTCAGTATTCTGGTGTAATTTTTCCACCAGTGAATTGTCTTCTTCCAGGATATTGAGTGCCTCAATACTGGCCATGACAATAGCCGGTGGTACTGAGTTAGAGAAGGTATAAGGTCTCGATTTTTGTCTGAGAAAATCGACCAGCACTTTTTTGCCAGCGATAAAGCCACCACTAGCGCCGCCCAGAGCCTTGCCGAGAGTACCGGAGATAACGTCAATCTGTCCGTGCACGCCGCAATGCTCAGGAGTGCCCCGCCCGGTCTTACCTAGTACACCGGTGCTATGAGACTCATCAACAAATAAGAGCGCATCCTTTTGTTTAGCCAGCTCCACAAACGCTTTGAGATCGGCAAACTCGCCTTCCATACTAAAGACACCATCAGTGACTATAGTGGCAATCCGATAGTCTTTATCTTGATCCTCATCAATAAAGCGCTTTAGCTCGTCAATATCATTGTGCTTGTAGGCTCTGGCATCGGTTGTCTTGGCGGCAATACGCGATAGTCTGACACCATCAATGATACTGGCGTGATTGAGCTTGTCGCTATAAATCACATCACGGTAGTCACTAGCACCAAGCTCGGCGCTCAAAAGTGCTGTAAAAAAGGCCTCGTTAGCAGCAAAGCAGCTACCATGCAAAATTGCTGCTTCTGTGCCCAAAAATCTAGCGATACGCTCTTCTAATTCCAGATGGATTTTTTGAGTACCGCAGATAAAACGCACTGATGCCAGACCATACCCATGGGACTGGAGTCCCTTTTGAGCGGCTTGCAAAATGCGGGGATGATTGGCTAGACCAAGATAGTTATTGGATGCCAGCATCACCTGTCGTTTGCCAGCGGCCTGGACCACACCGCCTTGCTTGCCATCTATAGGTATTTCGTACTTATAGGTTTTGGCTTCCTTAGCAGCGTTTAGCTCACCATCAAGAGCTTGATAGAGAGATTTGACTCCCAGTTTTTTGCTTTTTACTTTAGCCTGGCTCATTTTATTTCCTGCTTTTTGTATTTTCTAATTAAGGAGTAAAGACCAGCTTCATTTCCTTGCCCGATACCACAAGCTCAAAGGCGGTTTTGTACTCTTCAAGACTATAAGTACGAGCGCAGATGATCTTATCCATGCGCTCTTGCAAGCCATTGTTATTGGCTTTGAGCAATTGCAACATCATTTCCCAGGTATCAAACATACGTCGTCCAAAAATCCCCTGGACAGTCACGCCTTTCCAGATAACACCATTGGCGATATCAAAATTATTGAGCGGTTTGCGAGCGATACCAAGCAAAATCACTTTGCCACCATTACGCACAATCTTAAAGGCATCTGTATAAGCAGTCGGAGAGCCGGACATCTCCAGTACCACATCGACACCATTGGCGGTGGTTTCGTATTTTTCGACGGCACTATAGAGTTCGTTTGCACCCTTGCCGACATCAAAACAGTACTGCACACCAAATTCATCAGCCAGTTTAAATCTTCTATCCACATCAGCGGCTTCGGTGAGATAGATACGTGAAGCACCAAAGTCTTTGCAAAGCAAAGCAGCCATCAAACCTAGCGGTCCAGCCCCGAGGATAGC
Source organism: Candidatus Obscuribacter sp. (assembly GCA_016718315.1). Classification (GTDB taxonomy): domain Bacteria; phylum Cyanobacteriota; class Vampirovibrionia; order Obscuribacterales; family Obscuribacteraceae; genus Obscuribacter. Next base: position 934,484 of record JADKDV010000001.1, read on the forward strand.
CACTGATTTACCGCGTACATCTGCTTCGGATACTGTATGGACGGCATTACCAAAAGCATCGAGCAGGGCACCAATTTTGGGTGGTATCACCGAGGTGTCGCCACCTTTGCCCAACAAAATGACGTTTTTGTAAGGCACACTGACAGCACGAGCAAAGCAACCATCAAGGTGCACGCCTTTTACTCTTACTGATGTACAGATATGTTCGTTACCAGTGCGGCAAAGTAGACAGTGACCACAGGACAGATGCATTTCGGCAGTGACATAGTCGCCCACTTCTATACGCATATGCTCGGGTGCTTCGAGACTGGCACGCTTTACGCCTTCACCGATTTCTTCGACAATGCCACAAAATTCATGACCCACAACTATAGGGGTATAGATTGACTCAGTGAGATAACGCTTCATCTCGTTGCGAATGCCTTCGCTTTGAGCACTTGTATAGATGCTCTTGTCGGTACCGCAAACAGCAGTAGAAAGAACGCGAATCTTAACTTCGTCCAATCTGCAGGCCGGCTCTGGTCTTTCACGTGTAAAGGTTAGACCGTCTTTATCCAGATCTTCTTTGACTAAACAATGCATAAACCGGTCACCTTTTGCTTTAGCTGCTGAATCCCTGGTCTGCAGGGTCTCCTCGAGTGTAATGGCCATAAAAATACCTATGGTTTGAATTCGATGAACAAATGCAACGAAGACAAATCTACTAGAACAAGCCTCATTTACTCAAGGCTGTATCTAGAGGGGAAGCCGCTTGCGCCACATTGATAGATTTTCTCAGAATATAGTCCCTTAGCGTTTCTTTAGTTGCCAAGCATTCCACCTGCCCCTAAAGTTAGGTCACGTCTCAACAATATCTTTATATTTTGGCTAAGGGGAATTATTTGATGAACTTCGATCCAGCTTCTCAAGACAGCACAGAAATTTTTTCCGATAGTTTTCTGGCAGAATTTGGCGAAAGCTTCAGTCGCGATGAAGATATCTATCTCAAGCGTATGCCTCAACTCTCACTGGTTGAAGCAACAATTGTCGATTCAATTATTCTAGGCAGCGGTGGACCTGACAATGGACCGATTACTGATGCCGGACTGCGCTTTGTGCGATACATCATCTCGCAAACAAGGTCCTCAAGCTTTGGCTTTTTGCCAAACCTCAAAGACCTCGATTGCATAACACAGCTAGCTAAAGCGTTTATCACTCATTGTGGCTCAACAGCTCACGCTCTTGAAACCATGTACGAAGTGATGCATTCCTGACTATTCGTCTTCGCTTAAAGCGTCCACATTAGGATTTTTGGCATAGCGGTCAAGTACGTTTTGCAGGGCATCTTTGTACTCGTCTGGCTTCATGTAGCCACCGATTTTGCCAATTAACTTACCGTCGCTGTTAAAGACCAGACCGCAGGGAAAACCGGTTACTTTGGCACTTTCTGCAATCTTTTTGTTGACAGCACCGTCTTCGGCGTTGACTTTGACACAGACAAATTTACTCTCGGCAAAATTAGCAAAGTCGCTATTGTCAAAAGTATCTCTATCTAGTCGCTTACACCAACCACACCAGTCGGTATAAACATCAGCAAAGACAAATTTGCTCTGTGATTTGGCTTCAGCTTGGGCTTTGGCCATCTCTTTTTGCCAGGCGATACTACCGTCAGCGGCATAAGCCTCTTGCCCATCAGGAAAGGTAATAACAGACGCTGCCAATCCACCCACAAAGACCAGACCGGAAACAAACGCGGACAGAGCTAGCTTGGTTTTCATACATTTCCCTCTAAGTGCTAGGAGCAAGACGCCAGTCTAATTGATTTTGTTGCATCAGTTTTTTACTGGCGGCAATTTGTCTTCAAGTAACTGGGCGCGGACCAGCTTTAGGGGTGGAAAACCGCACTTTAAAAACTGATCATGAAAGTCTTTGAGTGACTTGTCTTTGTATTTCCTTTTGAAATCGTCTCTTAAAGCCAGGATTTCCAACTTACCGAGCGTATAGACCAGGTATGTGGGATCTTTTGTGCCACGTTTGGTCTCTCTCACGGCGTTGGCTTTTTCAACGTAGCCTTCTTTCATAAAAAATTCGACGCCGCGATCAAAGCTCATGCCCTTTGTGTGCATTTCGATGCCCACGATATAGCGGCACACTCTCAACAGTGCATCATGCACCTGGACCATAGCGAGCTTAGGATCTTTGACCTGACCATCCTTTTGAGTCAGACCTTCGGCAATCATCATCTCCTCACAATAGTGCGCCCAGCCTTCAGCATTTGAGCTACAACCAAGCAACTTGCGGGTCTTGCTGGGGGCAAACTTGACCCACAAAAACTGTACATAATGTCCTGGATAAGCTTCATGCACACTGGTATTGATGATGTCGGCATAACTAAAAAAGCGCAGATGCTCCTCAATACGCTTGGCGTCCCAACTTTCTTCAGCAGGAGTGACGTAATAAAAAGCTTCCTTGGCCTTACTCTCATAAGGTCCGGGAGTATCCATGCTGGCAAAAGTGAGAGCTCTCAAAAATGATGGACTCTCAGCGACAGTGACCTTTTCTTGAGACGGAACAGTGACGATATTTTTATCGACACAGTAAGCTCTCAGTCGATCTAGGCACTGTTGAGTCGAAGCAACCAACTGATCCGCTTTAGGATGTTCGCTGGCAATTTCTTCAAATACCTGACTGGCAGTGAGTTTTGGATTAATCTGACGACCAAGATCGATAAAGCGTTTTTGCAGTCGACCGAGCTCTCGATAGCCCCCATCCAGTAATACACTGAGTGAGCGGTCCTCCATTTCTTCCAGCTCAAGCTTCTTTTGATAGTTTGCTGAGCCAATTGCAAAAGACTTTTGAGTCTTTGGCAAGACTTGCTCTTTAATAAAATTGAGATAATCAGTGAGCTCAGTCAAAAGTGCCTTCTGGGCCTTTTCAAAGCGGGCTCTGGCAGCGCTATCGGTGATGCCACTAAAGGCCTCTGGAATAGTGCTCTTAACCATAGAGATAGTGCCGGGCAACTGCTCTATGGCTACTTCTGCATAAACCTGCGGCACCATCTCAGGCTTGAGATTTTGTCTTGCCGCTTTGAGCAGAGCTGGCGCCTGCTCCATCCTGGCAGTGACGCTGTCATAACGCTCTGCCAGTGGGGCAAAATCACGTTTAGCCAGACTAAAAAGCGAGTCAGCAATAAGTGAGCTGTATCTATCTGGGTCTTTAGCCAGACTGTGCATATCCTCGTGATCAAAAACCTGATAGCGCGCCGAATTGATCAACAGCAAACGATCAATAGCCCGCTCCCTAGGCAACTTATCAAACTTTTTGTCACTAAACCGGCGAGCAAAATCTGAGGCCTTACTAACGTTGTCATTTACTTTGGCGGCACTGAGATCTTCTAGTTTTTTATCATACTCATGAAAACCCGCCTGGGTGCCCCAGCTAGGGCTAGCTTCAAAACAAAAGGTGAAGTACTCCTCTACTAGTTGGTCAAAGGATTTAGCCAATTCATCTTGGCTACTTACTGCCGGGTTTACCGCGGCCACCTCGTAAGCAATGACAGGACTGACAACGCCCAGAGTTGAAGCCACCAAAACTGGCACCAAAACGAGGTTGCGCCAAAAGAAACTAATTCTCACAATTACGCCCTCTTGAAGTAGCTTACGGAGACAAATAAAGAAACAATTACGGAAAAGCATAACAAAAGAAATTAGAAGTCAAATTACACAAGCACTGAAAGATCCGTAAAAAAGCTGATTAGAAATTGCAACACCTCGGCTAACATTGCGGAAATCCTGCGCATATGTAGGTAGAATCTGAAGTGTCAGTAGGTATCAAAAGGCTTAAAAGGTCATATGTCGGGCAGTCTAAATATTTTCGTCTTAGTCAAGCAGGTCCCTGATCAGGGGTCAAAGGCTGGCATCAACCCAGACGGCACAATCGATAGAGCAAAAGCCAAGCGCATGCTCAACCCATTTGACCGTTATGCTCTGCAGGCAGCTCTCCATGCAAAAAAATGCTACGGCGGTAGAGTTACTGCTATAACCATGGGTCCACCTCCAGCCGTTGAAATCTTGCTTGAATGTCTTGAGCATGGTGTAGACGAGGCGTTTTTGCTTTCGGACCGCCGGCTAGCTGCCTCAGACACACTGGCTACAGCCTATGCACTTTACAAAACAGTGCAGCATATCGGTAAACCTGACTTGATCTTTTGCGGTCTGCAAACCACCGATGGTGACACTGCCCAGGTTGGTCCGCAGCTGGCAGAACGCATGGGCTTCCCCCAAATCACCTACTGCGAAGACTTCAGTATGCAGGACGGCAAAGTACATGGCCGTCGCATTATCGAAGGCGGTTACCAAAAGGTGGTTTGCGATACACCGGTATTGTTTACCGTGGCCAATAGTTATCACCCACTCGAGTACAAATCATTCAGAGGTGCATGGCGAGTACGCAAGCTTGCCCGCAACGAAGAAGAGATGCGTAAGTTTATCCACACAATCGATCTCGACATCGTAGGTGCGGACTCCGAACGTGCCGGACTCAAAGGAAGTCCAACAATAGTTGCGTGGACCGAAAAGGTCGGCGAAATCGGCGGCAGCTGCAAGATGCACGAAGGTCAATCTGTAGAGACCCTGGTTGATCAAGTGATCAAAGAAAGTCAGCTGGGACAGTTTTTGGTAGCGTAAGGCAAAAATAATGACTGAGCAAATAGAAGTCGACATATCCGCTTTTTGCCCAAAAGGCGATGTAATGGTCATAGCCGAGCATATACTCGGTGAACTCCAACCAGTGACACTGGAGCTTTTGGGAGCCGGGCGCATCCTCGCTGACAAGATGGAGCGCAATCTCAAATGTCTGGTCATGGGATATAACCTTGGTGATATCCCACAAAAACTGGTTGAGTACGGCGCTGACGAAGTCTATGTCGCCGATCACGTAGAGCTAGAAAAATACCGCACACTGCCGTATCGCCGCGTGGTCTGTGACTTCTTGGAGTCATTGCCGGAGCCACCACACACCTGTCTTTTGGGCAGTACCACCACCGGTCGCGACCTGGCACCACGCATTGCAGCCCATTTTGATACCGGGCTTACAGCTGACTGCACCGAGCTGGATATCGGACCATACGAGCATAAAAGTAAAGTAGATCCGACCAAAATCGGTCTATATCCAAACTGTCTTTATGCCATCCGCCCCAGCTTTGGCGAAAGTCTCAAAGCGCGCATCCTCGGTCCCTGGAAAAATCCTCAGATGGCTACAACCAGACCGGGCGTTATGATTCCGCTCAAGCCAGATGCTCATCGCAAAGGCAAAATTGAGAGCATTGCAGTCAATCTTAAACAAGAAGACTATCGCTTGATTGTGGCTGAGACCATAAGAGAAATCAGCAAAGGCGTTAAGCTTACAGAAGCTGATGTGATTGTGGCTGGTGGCTATGGTCTAGGCTCCGCTGATGGTTTTGATTTGCTCAAAGATCTTGCCAGCAAATTTGAAAACTCAGCTATCGGTGCCTCACGTAAAGTAGTTGACTTGGGCTGGGTCCCTTATCAAAACCAAGTCGGTCAAACAGGCAAGACTGTCAGACCTAAGCTCTACATTGCCTGTGGTATTTCTGGTGCTATTCAACACCGTGTTGGTATGTCAAAATCTGGCACTATTATTGCCATCAACAAAGACCCTGATTCGGCTATTTTTAAATTTGCCAATCATGGTATCGTCGGTGATATCTATCAGATCATCCCCGAGATGATCAAACAAATTGAAGCTGTTCAGTCAGGTCGCGGGGTAAAGGAAGTTGTCGGATCGCATTGAGTATGATCTTCTCCTGGTTGGTGGTAGTCCCTCCAGCCTGGCATTAGCTCTTCGTTTTATCGAATTAGCTAAAGAGAGTGGCAAGGAATTTACCATTGCCATTTTAGAAAAAGGCAAAGAGTTCGGCTCTCATGTGATGAGCGGAGCTGTTTCTAATCCCCATATCATCGAAAAGATGTTTCCTGACTATAAAGAGTCTGGATTTCCCATCGAAGCCACCTGTACTGATTCGTTTTTTACAGTATTGGGCGTCAACAAAAAATGGGACGTCCCTGCCAAGATGTATCCCAAGTCACTGGATAAAACTGGCTATGTAGTTCTCACTCTTTCTAACGTAGTAGCCTGGATGGCGCGTCGTCTGCAAGAAAAAGCCAAAGACGTGCCAAACGTCACCATCGACCTCTTTAACGGCTTTGCCGCTCATAAAGTAGTATTTGAAGACGGACGTGTAGCTGGTGTAGCGGTATCCGAAGATGCTAAGTCAGAAGAAGACTATGTCTACGGTAAATTTACCTGCTTTGGCGACAAAGGCTTTATCTCCAGAGACGTAGTTGATCACTACAAACTACGCGACAACCCGCAACTCTGGTCAGTAGGTGTCAAAGAAGTCTGGTCAGTCAACGAAGACTATGCTGGCAAGGTCTGGCATACTCTGGGCTACCCCCTACTCGATGGCACCTTTGGTGGTGGCTTTGTCTATGGCATGAAAGACAAAAAGCTGACGATCGGTATGGTTATCAGCCTCGACAGCAAAGACCCCAACATGAATCCTCAGCAAAAGCTGCAGGACTACAAAAAGCATCCCTTTATCCAGGAGATGATCAAAGGCGGCAAACTGCTCAAATACGGTGCTGCTCTCCTACCAGAAGGCGGCTATTACAGCTTGCCTAAAAAATTCTACGTACCAGGCGCCATCCTCATGGGCGACGCTCTTGGCGTACTTGATGTGAAGAGTCTGGCTGGCATCGACCGCGCTATGGAATGTGGTTACATTGCAGCCAAAGTGCTACACGATGCGCTAGCTAAAGGTGACACTACTGAAGCAGCTCTTGCTCCTTATCAGCAGCAGCTGGAAGACAGCTTTGTCATCAAAGAATCCTACAAAAACCGTTATTTCCGCTGGGCATTTATGAGCAACCCCAAACTGCTCGGACAGTATCTGCCTGATATCGCCAAGAGTATCGACAAGAGCAATGCCTGGGTGGGTATGCTCAAGGTTGGCTTCAAAAATCCCTTTGGCGCCCCTGCCGATGGTGTCACCTCGCTATCGTTGATTGAGGGTATGCGCGACATAGGACCAATCACCTATGGCGCTGACCGCACCCATATCGTCCCCAACTTTGCCGCACCCAAGTATGATGAGCCCCAGGGCTTTGACAAGGCGACAATTTATTCCAGACCAGATGCTGTATTTTTTGCCTCAACCAAATACCACGAAGGCAATTTGCACATCGACGAATTTAACGCCGATACTTGCGTCAAGTGCATCTCTACCTATGAAGGTCTGGGCAAAACCACTCCTTGCGTAGCTGACTGTACTGCCGAAGTGCACCGCATAGATGTTATCGATGACCTGCGCAAGCACGGCATGTCACTCGAAAACTGTGTCCACTGCCGTACCTGCGAAATCGTCTGCCCTGAGATAAACCTGAGAGTTAATGCCGCTTCGCAAGGCAGCGGTCCTGACTTTGCTGGACTCTAAACAGAGGCGCTAATCAGATTTATTTTCTTGCTGCTCTTTAATGTGGGCAGCTTGATCGCGCCTATCAAGATAAGCAACTATATGGTCACCGCGGTTAATACCAAAAAATAGGCCCAGGGCCAACCAGCCTGCTTCTTTTAAAAATGGCACAGCTTCATGGGCAGCCGGATCTAACGTGAGCAGATCAGTGCGCATAATAGCCATCACCAGGAGCAGTGCACTGATACCCAAAATGATATTGCGCACCATAGCGGCCGGTCGGAATATCTTGAGTATAAGCACGCCCACTAAAAAAGAGATAGCAGACAAAAGTACATAAAAAAGCTTGGTGGTAAAAATGTCAGGCATCGCCTTTTACCTCGAGAGCCGGCTTAACCTCAGGCGCATCACCTGACAGAACCACTTTATCTTTGCCAATTATAGAGACAAAATTAGAGCTAAAAGTCTCAACGTTTTCAAAGTTTTTGGCATAGTCAAAAACAATATTTTTAGAGCGTGGTTTGCTCAATACTTTGATGTGCCAGCGCGTAGCATCAAGTGGTGTTATTTCCACTTCCATGTCTTCTCCAGCCGATCTCCAGCTCACACTTGTTTGACCACGAGTAACCATATTCTCGACGTCATCAGATACAGCGGTGATGTATGGCACTACCAATAGTGCCTGACGGCAGGCATGCAATATTTGTCTGGCAGTGCCTTCGGCATCCATCTCCCGCATCTGCTCCAGGTCCCAAATTTGGCGATAACGACCCTTGTTTAAAAATATGTGGGCACTCAAATCCAGCGGTAAAAGCACTGCCAGCAAAAACACTGCAAAAGTGCCACCAAGCAAAAGCCCCACTCTCAGACCATAAATAAAAGCATTTGGCTCACTTTTAGTGGTCAAAACAACAATCATCACAAAGAGACAAATCCCCCCGCCTACACCAAGGGAACTCACCGCCATCGCTCTTAAAACTCTGAGGAGATATTGAATCATCTATTGCTTAAAAATCTTTTTTAGCATCAGTCCTCACCATCATCATCACCGTCATCCTGGCTGACATACCAGCGCACAAAACGGTAAATGATATAACCCGGCGGAATAATGAAGCTGAACAACATTATGCGATCGAGTAAACCGAGGATGCCTTTATTGTTCTTCTTCCGGCAAATCACCGTTATCCTCCTCTTCGTTGAGTTTGACGCCCTCAGCTTCGATGTCCTGGACATCAACACCTTCAGCCACCAGTTCTTCTACATGGATATCATGACGGCTCGTGTCATCGTCACTATCTTCATTTTCGCCCTCACCAAGCACTTCCAAAAGTCTGTCGGCGCCAACTTCATCGAGCAAGTCCTGGCTCTCTTCTGATAATGCCGCTTTGCCTTCTCTAGCCAAAAGACGTGCCTGCAGTTTGTCCGCTTGTGTGCGCTTGGGAAAGAGACGCCCTCTACAAGTGACACAAAAACAAAAGCTGCCTTCGCTCAAATGACCAAAGTCACCAATTTTAAAACCAGTCGGCAAATAAGCCCTGGTTGAAACAAGACGCCTGTCGAGCCCCTTGAGACGACGCTGAAAAATGCGCACGTATTCATGACGACAGGGTTTGGGCTCAGGAGCCGGGTTAGGGTTAGGTTGTTGACCTTCTTGCATAATGATTTTTTCAGTGTTGTTTGGATACAGGGAATTCCTTGAGGAATTTGCCCTTCCATAAGATGATAACCGCCAATTGATGATCCTCTTTAACTATATTTGGACAGGAAAAATAAAGAGTGCGTTCGGCATCAGCGGCAAAAGGGGCCGAGCCGGCTGACGCAACAGGCAAAACCACCGTGCCATTGCTGCGTTTTTTGGTGTTGTCATAAAACACCGCGGTCAAAGAAAGGTCGGCGACAGGCTCACCAGTGATGTTTTTGATTTTGATTTCGCCTTCTGGAGTAAGGCTACCTTTTACAAGCCAGTTATGGCTTTTGACAATCGATACAGGAGGATTACCCGGATTCCATTTGTCTGGTCTTGCTACTTCCGGCTTTACATCTTTCTTTTCTTCTTTGAGCAAGGCTTCCAATTGTTCGGCAGCTCTTTCAGCGTGTCCTTTGACCGACATTGCTTCCTGCGTCTTATTTTGAGCAGCAAGCTCAAGACTCCACTTGTTGAGTGTTGCTATGAGCTGCTTCAAAAGCTGGGGACGCGGTCTCAAGGCGCAGGCTTCTTCCAGAGCGCGTACAGCACCAGCATAGTTTTGCAGCTTGAGATTGAGACTGGCCAGTAGTTCATAGTTTTCAAAACTGCGCTCTTTATCGACCAGCTCTGTCAGAGCCAACTGTGCCTTTTCAATGTCTTTCTTTTCTAGATAGAGCTCAACGAGCCTATGACGCACTTCCAGATTGTTGCCATCCAGGTGAGCAACTACTTGATAATTTTCAATTGCTTTAGCAGAGTCTTTCTGGTTGTTGTAAAGCCCAGCCAGAGTAATTCTTGTCATAGGTTCATCGGCAACTTTGATACTCATCTCCAGTAGCTCGATTGCTTTAGGGATGTCTTGGCGCGACTCGGCTAAAGCAGCTAACTGTCTGTAGCAATCAGCAAGTAAATGCGGCACCTGAGATTTCATGGGCTCCTCAAGATAGCCAGCATATTTACGAGCAGCATTAAGATGGGTGATTGCCCCATCGAGATTGGCACTGGCCCGGTCAGCTTCGGCCCACTTAAAATACATGCGCGCCCGGCTAGCCGCTAGCTTATCCGCTTCCACCGAAGCCAGTGCTGACTGGTAAAGCCTTTCGGCTTCTTCAAAATGACCACGATTTTGATAGTAAACCGAGTAGTTATCAACAACTGATGCCAGTGATTCGTCCCGACACTGCACCCTGAAGGCTGTATCCAGGGCCGTGCGTCCCTCTGCCACGCGGTCAGTAGCTAGATAGCCCTGAGCAAGCCAGGGATAGACAGCAACCTCGGCCGGATTTTGCTTATAGAGGTCCTCCAGTAGAGGTACCGCAGATGCTGCTCGGTTAGCTTTGATCATCGAAACCGCCTTATCCAGCGGTGTCTCTTTAGGGGCAAAGACAATGTAACCAATTAGCAAGCAAATTAACAACAAAATGCAAAAAACAGCAATTGTCTTGCGAAGGCCCTTATCTGGAGAGCCTTGGCTATTCTGAGCCGACCAATCGCTATCAGCCTGGGCAGCCATTTCTGTATTTTTTTCGCCACCGGACTGACTCATTTATGGCATCCAAAAGATGGTATCAGAGCTATAATATCCCTCAATTATGCCAACAGATATTAACCTGACGCCAACGGCCTCAATTATTGAGATCGTCCCACAATCTCAAGGTCAGACTCTAGAGAAGAGTCAGACCATATCGGCTCGCACCTGGGGCATGGCCTCAGAATGTCGCGCTGCCGTTTTGCTTGTCCATGGACTGGGCGCCCATAGCGGCTGGTACGAAGCCTTTGGTCGTCGCCTCAAAGTTAAACGATTTTTTGCTCTGGCTTATGATCAAGTCGGCTTTGGCAACCGCCGCAATCAGCCTTTTATGTTTAAGCAGCAGTGGCTAGACGATATCAAGTGTGCCTATCAGCATTTACAGGACACAGTGGGCGACAAGCCTATTTTTGTCATGGGCAACTCCATGGGTGCGCTGCTTGCCTTGCGCGCTACTGCTGATATAAAGCCGGCTGGTCTTGTGATGTTTGCGCCAGGCTTTGACGGACATCCTGAGACTTTTCGCTTGAGTTACCGCGCCCGAGCCATTTACAAAGCACTGTTTGATCCAGACTGTGAGCTCAGTTTGCCCTACACCTCAGACGACATCACCTCAGATCAAAACGTCCGCAACTGGCTCAACAACGACCCGCAGATGCGTTTTATGCTGCCAGCCCGGATGCTTTTAGAACTGCTTAAACTGACTCAAGATGTCAAATCCACTAACAAAAAACTGGATTGCCCAGTGATGATGTTTACCTCTGGCAAAGAGCGCATCATCAATAACACAGTGGCAGACGTAATCTTCGAGAGACTACAAGCCCCTAAAAAGCAAAAACACTGCTTCCAGGAGGCCTTTCACGATTTGATGTTTGATCCAGCCCTCGATGAGCTTGTCGAAATGGTCTCGGCCTGGATGCTCGAAATTACTCAAGAAAGGCACTCTGCTTTGAAGCAGCTATAGTGCATGCATATATTATTTGCCCTTCATGTTAGCCAGCTTTATCAAGAAGCTGCCATGGGCAGTATTTCAGTTAGCAGAGAAATAATTTAGGCACAATTATCATCCTGACAAACTGTCTATAATAGCCGGTGGCTTGTTATAGAGGGAAACTGATGGTTCTGGAAAGCTTGCATTCCGACCGTATTGCTGAGCGCAATATCGCGGCTGTGTTTTTTGCGCGTGCTCGCGGCATGGGTGACCATCCTGCAGTCAAATACAAAGACAAAAAAGAGCCCTACAAAACGCTCACCTGGACTGAGTACAGCAAACTCACTCAACAAATCGCACTGGGACTAATGACACTTGGTCTCAAAGCAGGCGAAAAAGCTGCCATATTTTCTTCCACCACTCACTTCTGGGTCGCTAGCGATCTGGCTACTATGGCTAATGGTGCTGTTTCGGTACCGATCTATCCGACATCGTCAGCCAGTGATATCGAATACATCATCAACAACTCTCAATCCCGCGTAGTGTTTGTCCAAAACGAAACACTATTGAAGCGATTGCTTGTCGTCAAAGACAAAATCAATCTGCACAAGATTGTTATGTTTTACCTGCCCGAAGGCGTCAGAACCAGCGAAGAACTAGCAGCCAAACACGACGTACCGGCAAGTCTGATTACCGATGTGGATACACTGTGCAAACTGGGCGGCAGTCTCGATGCGGCTCACCTCAAAATCCTGGAAGACCGGATGAAGGTCACTCCAGTGGACGGCATGGCCACAATCATTTATACATCTGGTACCACTGGCGTGCCCAAGGGTGTACCACTGACCCATGCCAATATTATCGCCGTACTTGAAGACATCAAGCCGGTTTTGCCCTTAGACGAAAACGACGTCTATCTCTCTTATCTACCTCTCTCCCATGTCTTTGAGCGCATCTGCGGCGAGTTTTACTGGATCGCTAAAGGCGGCACTTGTGCTTTTGCCGAGAGCATCGAGACAATGGCACGCAACATGGTCGAAGCTGAACCAAGCATGATCCTTGTAGTACCGCGCGTGCTCGATCGCATCTATGCCAAAGTCAAAGCCGGTATCGAAGGCGCTGACGATCGCAAGCGCAGGCTAATTGAATGGTCAATTAAAATCGGTCAGGAAATGGTGGAAAGACAAGCCGAGAAAAAAGCAGTCGGACCCTTGCTCTTGCTCAAATTTGCCATCGCCGAAAAATTTGCCCTCTCTAAATTGAGAGAAAAAATTGGACCGAATCTGAGACTGGTAGTGTCTGGTGGCGCTCCTGCCACAAGAGAGACACTGAGCTTTTTTAACGCCATAGGTATTAGCGCTCTGGAAGGCTACGGTCTGACAGAGACATCCGCCCCATCCAACGTCAACCGTGTTGACTGTGTGCGTATGGGCACTGTGGGACCGACCCTGGCTAGCTTAGAGCAGCGTATTGCCGAGGATGGCGAGATCCTGGTCAAAGGTCCATCTATATTTAAGGGCTACTACAATAACCCCGAAGCAACAGCCGAAGCATTTGAAGGCGAATGGTTTAAAACCGGTGATATCGGTCATTTTGACGAACATGGTTATCTCAAAATTACCGATCGCAAAAAAGATTTGATCGTCAACTCTGCTGGCAAAAATATTGCTCCTCAAAAAATCGAAGCGATGCTGCGCACCGTGCCATTTGTCACTCAGGCAGTGGTTTTTGGCGATAAGCAAAAACATCTGGTAGCACTTTTGACCCTGGACGAGCAAGCAGTAATTGACTTTGCTAGAGAGAAAAACTTTGAGTTTGACGCGTATTTTGATCTCAGTCGCTCCGAGGATATCCACGGGCTATTGCGCCGAGAAATAGCACAACGATCCAAAAATCTAGCTGACTATGAGCAAATCAAACGCTTTGCCGTGCTCACTTCAGACCTCTCTGTCGAAGCCGGTGAACTCACCGCTACCCTAAAAATCAAACGTCCAGTGGTGGCTCGCAATTACAAAGACTTGATTGATTCGCTCTATGCCAACGAGATAACTCTCGCCAGATAGTCATAGCCAGTTTAATGGCGATTTAATGGGCCGGTATCTATAGTCCCACTATTCGATACCTTATCAATTTTCTTGAGGTCCATTACCATGGCACAGACTACTCGCCCCGAGTCTGATACTCCAGCACGTCCACAGGAATCAGCGCCTCAGCAGGCTGCCCAGGAAGCTAGAGGGCGACTGTCCAACGAAGCAAACCCTGGTCCCCCGGTAACGGACCTAAATGGCAAAGTCTGCCGCAATCAGCCAGAAGCTGGTCAAATACCGGTTTTACGGGCAGGCGAGCAGAATAATGGTTGCAACTTTCAGTCTTTTGATAGAAATAGCAGCAATAGCCAGGCCATGCCATCTTTTAATACAGCAGATTTATACAGACAAGCCCAGGGACAAACAGCTAGGGTGAGGGGCGCAGGAGGCGAAGGTAGCGGAGTAGCTGTGGCCAGAACAAATGACACATGCTTTGTCGCTACAGCTGGACACATGGTCGATCCCAGAGAAGGTGGTGGTCCTGTCAGATCAGCAGAATTTAGTAACGGCAGATCCTATCCAGCTACTCTAGCCATGAGAGACAAGCCTAACGAAACCGCCATTATTGCCGTAAGAACCGGTCGCGACACAAACCAGGTCTGCAATCCCGCTACCTTTGCCGAAAATCCAGCAGCAAGAGGACCAGGTATGATTGCTGGTTTTCCGCTGGGCACCAACACACTACATGCCTCCCCGGTGATACCACACGTGCTGGCACCTACCGCCAATTAAATGGTCACGCTCATCCATCTCCAATGGCAGGTGAAAACACTGGCCGGCAGCTACTAGGTGTCAGAGCCCAGACCCATCCCGGCAACTCAGGCGGACCAGCTTATGACGCTCAGGGTCATGTCCGTGGGCTCCTATCCGGCGCCAATCCTGCGCGTCCTAGAGAAGAAGCCCAAGTCACACCAATCTCAAGAAGTCAGATGAATCAATACCTCAATAGACTCGGTCTGATTCGCTAAACAGTCTATGGCAGTACCGCCAGTAGTATCAAAAAGCCAGTTGCTCGGTCTTGAATTAATCATCGATTTAACGGCTTTTTAAGATTTCGCTATCTATAGTTTCTAAACCCGATACCTTACCCATTTTCTTGAGGCCTATCTCTATGTCCCAGCCAGCTCGTCCAGAGTCTGATACTTCTGCGCGTCCACAAGAAAACGCGCCACAACAAGTAGCCCAGGAGCCCGAGGTCGGCTAGCAACAGAAGCGAACACAATAGCTCCCACCGGTCTCAATGACAAAGTCTGTGGCAATCAGCCAGAAGCAGGTCAAATACCAGTTTTAAGGCTGGAGAAAAAACCAACGGCTGCAACTTTCAGTCTTTTGATAGAGATAGCAACAATCAGTCCATGCCTCCTTTTAATACCGGTGAACTCTACAGACAGGCGCAAAGTCAATCAGCCCGGGTAATCGGCGAAAAAGGACATGGTACTGGAGTGGCGATAGCAAAGACAGACGACACTTGTTATATCGCCACAGCTGGTCACAATATCGAACCTGGTCGGCAAGGCGGTGGACCAGTTAGAGGGGCCGAATTTAATAACGGCAAAACCTATCCAGCCTCCTTAGCGATACGGGACAAACCCAATGAAAGTGCCATCATCGCTGTGCGCACAGGTGCAGATACAAATCAGGTCTGTAACCCCGCTACCTTTGCCCAAAATCCCGCGGCAAGAGCACCTGGCATGATTGCTGGTTTTCCTATGGGTGTGAACAGACTGCATGCCTCTCCCGGTGATACCACTGGTACTGGCACCTACCGCCAGCTAAATGGTCATAATCATCCTGATCCAATGAGAGGCGAAAACGTCAATCGCCCGCTATTAGCCATCAATGCTCAGGTACATCACGGTAACTCTGGCGGTCCCGCCTATAACGATAGGGGAGAAGTCAGAGGATTGGTATCAGGGGCCCATTCGACACGCCCCAGAAGCGAAGCCCATATCACACCGATATCACGCAGCCAGATGCAAGAATATCTGAATAAACTTGGGCTGGTCCGCTAGCACCGCTGGCAATACCAGACCAGCGCTCAATTGGTAAGGACCTGATAACAGAGGACAGTGGCGAAATCAATCTACCACTGTCCTCTTAATAAGCGCAGGTTGTTATCTATCTATCTATCAAGATAGAGCAGTTGCCGATGCTGTCCGGTCAGCCTTATCGAGAGCCGCTACTTTGAGTACTCTGGAGCGACCAGCCTCAAGTACAAAGAGCGCACCGTCTGTGCTAAAAGCTACACCGGTGGGATTGACCAGTCCAGTCAAGAATGTCTCAGTCCGACCCTCACGGTTGATGCGGATGACGATACCAGCTCGTCCAGCAGTGACATAAAGGCGACCGAGTGTGTCCATGGCCAGATTGCCATCGTAACCATCAGCAAAGTTAAAGCATTCAGATTCGGCTACTTGAATGCGCGCTACTTCACGACCATCTAATGAGCGTTTGACCACCGAGCCGGAGGCATGCTCCAGACACCAGAGGAAGCCATCAGGATCGAGCAGCAAACCCTGTGTGCCGTGTCCAGGACCACCAAGAAGGACTTCGCTGTCGCCAGCTTTGTCGATTTTGAAAATACCGCCGGTATTGGAAGGGAAGTTAGAAACGTAAACCTCGTCTCTAGCACCAATGGCCAGGTCAGAGAGGAAAGTACCGCCACCAGTGAGGTTGCCATCAAGCTGAGCGAGAATGCGACCAGACTTGTTGGGGTCGATTTTGTAGACAGTGCCTTGAATAGTGGCCACGTAAAGCACACCCTTGCGGTCAAAGCGCAGTCCAGAGATAGTGCTATTGCCCCGGATACGAGCATACTCGCTCAAAGTGCCAGAGCCGTCGATAAACCAGACACTACCATCACAGGAGAAGTAGATGCCGCCAGGACCAGCAGTCATGCGGGAGAAGCGGTTAGAAAAGGCAGAATTGAGCTGAGAGAGCACCCGCACAGCATAACCACGGGGCGCATCTGGTAAATCTATAACATTACCGCCTGAGGCTTTGCCGTCTTTTTCGACAGAAAAGTTGGTCTCATCTTCTTCTGAAATTTCTGCCGAGGTAATGTCAATGTGCAATATCAAATGCAGCGGTACTAAAATCCGACGGACATGAATCTGACCATCGCTCTCATGGGAGTATGACTCGACGTCGATATGGTCATGGTCAACACTCAAAACACGTCCTGTAACCGTGTTGTGGCAGCCCATGCCGTACCAGATTTGGATTTTTTGCCGGGAGTCAACAAAGCTCTGTAATCTGGTCCTAAAACTCATAACAAATGCCCCTCAAAAACGATTACCCAAAGTTTGAGTACTTTGCAATTAAAAGCGTCCTACTCTTATTCTTCTACCCACTCTTGCCTGTCAACAATCAGTCCGTGGTTCCAAAATTGCTCAATTTTGTAGAAGCTACGTTCTTTTTCTTGCAAAACATGCACGATGACATTGCCAAAATCCAATAAAACCCATCTGGCTTCGGTTTTGCCTTCTATAGATTTTACTTTGTAACCAGCTTTTGAGAGCCGACCATCGACCTCATCAACAATTGCTTTGACCTGAGCAGCTGATTCGGCTCCGGCAAAGACAAAATACTCAGCTAAAAATGTCACCTTAGCAACATCCAGAACCACGACAGAATTGGCTTTTTTACTTTCACAGGCATTGGCAGCCATAAAAGCAGCTTGCCTGGCATCCATTACAGAAGTTGTAGATGTTCTCAAGTGCGCACCGCTAGCGGCATCTGTCTCTTTATTTGTTCCCACTTATATATGCTCTTTTTACCGGTTAGTTTGTTTGGCTCAATAATTACATCTTGAATTAAACCAGCTATTTAGACAAAAGGCATCATTACAAGCTCTTTTTTAGACTATTTATCTAAAAACAGCTATCCATGCCGTTTTTAAGGGTACCAAAGAGCAAAAGGCATACCCTTGCCAGGGTATAGGACAAAGGAAGATGATTATCAAGCGCCATTTTTTATGACAAATGTCTTGTTTCAGCCGGTATGGTGCTGTATCCTTCCCAATCACGTGGTTATTAGACCGCCAAGAATACACAAAGCATGTTGTTCTCTTGATTTAGGATCGGATAGGAGGAATCTCTGTGAATAAAGCAGAATTGGCTGCCGAAATCGCTGCTCGTACCAACACTACCAAAAAGTCCGTCGAAGAAATGCTTGCCGCTTTTACCGATGTGGTTACAGAAGTTGTAGCCAAAGGTGAACGCGTCACTCTCGTTGGCTTCGGCACCTTCTTGCGTCGTGACAGACAAGCACGCGAAACCAACAACCCACAAAAACCCGGTGAGAAGATCAAAGTACCCGCTAAGCGCGTACCTGCCTTCCAACCTGGCAAAGAGTTCAAAGATACAGTCGACCACAAGTAATTCTTGTACGACCAATTTGGACAAAAAAAGAGAGAGAGGCAAGCCTCTCTCTCTTTTTATTATGGCTCTATCGAATCACTCACATTGGGGCTTGTGGCAGACTTGCTCTCAAGCAACTGGACAACGGTTTTGAGGCGGATATCCTCTGGACATAACCTGACTCCATCTCGAGCATAATTTAAAGCTTGTGCAAGATCCCCTTTGCCAGCCAGAAGTGTCGCTAAATGGACATAGGCTTCGACAAAGTTTGGTGCGGCCTTAAAACAATGCACATAACTATCGCGGGCCAGCTTAGCATCATTATCTAGCTCGGCAATCTGACCTAACTCATAAAAGACATGAGCTTCAAAAGTTGACGGTACATTGTTGCGCTGATGGCTTCTAGCCTGGTCCAGTATATTGACTGCTTCACCCAGCTTATCGAGAGCGACGCCATAATTGCCAGCGGTCTTTTCGCTCAGAGCCCTGTCATAGAGCTGATAGGCTTGATTGATAAGAGAGTAATTGCGCCGTCTCGGCTCGCTTTCCCAGACTGGATCGGCTGGTGCAATGCCTGGCTCGGGCTTATAGACGCGACTGACATGGTGCTTGCTTTTAGTTGCATGACTTACACGACCATGACTGCTTCTGGCAGTATGCCTGCCTGATTTGCGGCTGGCAGTATGTTTAACTGCTTTGCCCCTGGTCCTATGACTACTGTGACTGACTGCACGCTTTGCTGTATGACTTCTTGTGCGAGCCAGCGCTGGCAAACACAGCGTAAAGAGCATAAATAAGGCAATTAGCGCGACAGGAAGCCGGTTAGGACTCCCTGTATGCGCTATAAATTGAGCCAAAAATCGGGCGTTTAAATTAGCCGTTTTTTTCAAGTGCTTCCTTTTCTTCCGGACTTACACCTTTCATTGTCAGATTGACGCGATTTTTCTCGTCAATTTCTTTTACCTTGACAATGACTCTCTGTCCGACCGCCACCACATCTTCAACTTTTTCCACACGGCGATTTTCTAGTTGTGAAATATGCACCAGACCTTCTTTGCCTGGCAAGATTTCAACAAAGCAACCAGCAGGAATGATGCGAGTTACTTTACCGTGATAGACGCCGCCAATCTGCACCTTTTTTACCAGTCTGATGATCCAGTCACGGGCAGCTTCGCCGCCTGCACTCTCCACACTACCGATAAGCACGGTGCCATCATCTTCGATGTCGATGGTAGCGCCGGTCTCTTCGATGATGCGACGGATCATCTTACCGCCAGGTCCAATCACAGTGCCGATATCTTCCTGAGCAATGCTCACTTTGATAATACGAGGAGCCCATTTGGATAGCTCTTTTCTTGGTCCGGGCAGTACTGCTTCCATCTTATCAATGATATGCAGACGTCCACGTTTAGCTTGCTCGAGAGCAACTCTCATGATTTCGATTGAGATACCTTCGATTTTGATGTCCATCTGCAAAGCAGTGATGCCATCACGCGAACCAGTTACCTTAAAGTCCATGTCGCCGAGGAAATCCTCAAGACCTTGAATGTCAGAGAGGATAGCAAAACGATCGCCCTCTAAAATCAGACCCATAGCGATACCGCCAATGGTATGTTTGAGCGGCACGCCGGCATCCATGAGAGCCAGAGAAGAGCCGCAGGTGCTAGCCATTGATGTAGAACCATTGGATTCGAGTACTTCCGAAACTACACGCAGTGTGTAAGGAAATTCTTCGTGGCTGGGGAGAGCCGGGATGATGGCGCGTTCAGCCAGGGCACCGTGACCGATTTCACGACGACCAGGTCCACGCATTGGTTTAACTTCACCGACTGAAAAACCAGGGAAGTTGTAGTGGTGCATATAGCGTTTTTCGGTTTGCGGATCGATGCTATCAAGACGCTGAGCATCTGAGCCTATGCCGAGAGTGGCAATAGAAAGCACCTGGGTGGTACCCCGGGTGAATAGTCCAGTACCGTGGGTGCGAGGCAATACGCCGCATTCAACTGTAATCGGTCTGATTTCGTCACAACGACGACCGTCAGCCCGGCTACCGGTATCGAGCACTTGTAAGCGCATCAATTCGGCTTCGTAGTTCTCAAGATATTCCTTGATAGCGCCACCGCTATAGGTTCTCATTTCATCGTCTTCGGGCAATTCAGCGATAGCATCAACTACCAGCTTCTTAGCCTCATCGATGAGAGTTTGACGGACCATTTTGTCAGTCACGCCATTCATCGATGCTTTCAGTTTTTCGGTGGCCTTTTCTTGAATCAAAGCAGTCAGTCTGGTCTTTGGTTCAGGAGAGACAAATTCTTTCTTTTCAACGCCGACAGCGCGAAGCAGTTGTTTTTGCGCTTCAATCTGCTTTTTGATGATTTGGTGACCGTAGTCAATAGCGGCCAGGACATCTCTTTCACTAACGAGGTTGCAACCAGCTTCCACCATCATGATTGAGTTTTCGGTACCAGAGACAACGATGTCGAGGTCCGACTCATCCATCTGGGCATAGCTGGGGTTACCAATCAAATTGCCATCAACGCGGCCTACACGCACAGCCCCAATTGGTCCAGCAAAAGGCAAACCAGCTAATTCGATGGCAAAAGAAGCACCCAACATAGCCAGGGTATCTGGTGGTGTTTCTTGATCGGCACTCATTGTGGTGGCGACAATTTGCACATCGTTTTTGTAGCCTTCTTTAAATAGAGGGCGAATTGGTCTATCGATCAAACGGCTGGTCAAAATCGCTTTGTCAGGAGCCTTACCTTCACGACGACCAAAGCTACCTGGGACACGACCAACGCTATAAAGTTTTTCTTCGTAATCCACTAGTAGTGGGAAATAATCGATACCGTCACGGACATTTCTACTCTCGGTACAGGTGACAAGCACCATAGTGTCGCCGCAATAAACTTCTACGGCGCCATGAGCTTGTTTAGCCATACGACCTGTTTTGACGATAATTGTTTTACCGTCGATGACCATTTCTGTCTGACGAATGGTCGAGCATTTTTCTGCTTGCACGTTTAAGTACCTCTATTTTCCTATCAGGATTCGTTTTTGATCTTTACAACTTTTGTTCCAAGAGGGACACCTCAGACTTGTCTAAAAGTCAGTCAGTCAGCTATTGGAAACTGTATATTTTTGATGGCTGAAAACTAGCGGAAGACAGCCGAAAAAAACAAAAGGCGAGCCGAAGCTCGCCCTTAGAACGTTTGTTTCTAGCGTCTCAGACCGAGCTTTTCGATAAGCTTGCGGTAGCGCTCATTGTTTTCTTTCATTAGGTATTGGAGCAGGCGACGTCTTTTGCCTACCATCATGAGCAAGCCGCGACGGCTGTGAAAATCTTTGGAATGGGTCTTGAGGTGCTCAGTGAGCTGCACAATGCGCTCAGTAAGCATCGCCACTTGGACTTCCGGTGAACCGGTATCCTTTTCGTGGGTCTGGTTATTGGAGATTAGTTCTTGCTTTCGTTCTACTAAAAGTGCCATTACTTCTTTCCGTCAGTTATTGATATTCTTACGATATTTAGCGTTGGTAGATAATAACACAAATTGCTTCTCCTCCCGTATCCTGCGGAGCCCAAGACCGCTTGATTTCCTAAAAATTGACCAATCTTTTCTCATAAAGGCATTTTGTAAGAGTTGAAAAAGTTCCGAATCCGCGACCTGTTCCTCAAATACCCGCTTCTTGACGCTATCCGGGTAAGGGGCTTTGCCTGGATCTTCAAACATGGCATTTCAGTTTACGACCGTTCATATAGAGTAATGAGCGTCATCCCCCAATCAGCTTCTGACTATGTCAAAACTGCCGCCAGCGGCAGCGGTAAAGACAAAATGGAGCTGGTTAAGCCGGCCATTTATGCTTATTTTCATGGGCAGATGTACATTTTGCTGCACCTTACACCTCGTTACAAAATGACAGCAATAGCAAGTAATAGCCGTGATGGCGAAATGATTGCCAGAGCTGGAGAAGATTTGGGTTATCAGGTGGCACGAGGCTCACGCACCGAAGGTGGTGTAAAAGGTGCCCTGCACTTGATATCAGCGGCTGACAATAGACAGAGCCTGCTCTTTCCGGTGGACGGTCCCCGTGGTCCCAACGAAAAGGTAAAGGGCGAAATTTTGCGTATTGCCCAGCTCACCGGGCTGCCCATCATCCCAGTGGTGGGACGGGCACGCACTCAAATGAAGGCCAAGACCTGGGACAGCTACAACTGTCCAGTTTTAAATACAGCCATGGTGCTCGTCTTTGGCGAGCCTGTATTTGTCGACAAAGAACTGGATAAAGAGCAAAAGGAAAGCCTCGTCTTGAGCTTGAGACTTATATGTCTGAGCTAAAGGCGAAGGCCGACCAGTTTTATGATGTAACTACTACTTAAACTTATGGTTTTTGTAGTTCAGGCTTCCACTCGTCAAGAATGGCGCCTTCGATAGGGCATACAGAAAGACATGCGCCGCAATCGATGCAGGTGCTGTCGTCTATATATGTATATTTTGTGTCTTTGGTATTGGTTTTGCCTTCTGCCCAGTGAATACATTCAACGGGACAGACAGGAATGCAATCCGCAATACCTTCGCACAAGTCAGCAACAATTGTGTAAGCCATCAGCAAACTCCTTAAAGATATCCAAAATATCTCGTTCTTATAGATCTTTTCGAGATAGAAATTCAGGAAGGGACAGCAACCTGAAGTTCTCCTTGATTGTCCGACAAGAGCGAACTATCTCCCTATTTCTTAACATATTTTGTCCCCGAATTGATTGCTCAATTTGGTCTTGAAATCGCCTCCTTTAGAAGATTTACCTGGTAAGCCAGGAAAGTATCAGTGAAATACTCAGTTTGAAATAAAATATCCAGGAAGCAACATTTGAAGGGATTTCGCAATGAAAGTGAATGTATATACACCCAAGTCAATTCTAGTCGGCTATTTTGTCGATCCTAAAATTGAATCCTTCCCGGATGGAGACTACGAAATTTCCGGCGAGTTTCACACTGCTGAAGGAGACAAGGCTACAAAGGTAGAATTTAACCCTCAAGCATTGCCCTATAACGTAGATCTATCCGAAGCTGGTCTGGCTCAGAAAAAATTGCATAGAGTTTATGTGCAAAGAGGCAGACAACCGGTTGTAATGACCGGTCATGCCACCGCCTGAGTCAATTTTAAAAGCGAAAAGAGCAAGGCTGGAGGGTAAGCCTTGCTCTTTTTTGGCCTTGAAACAAAAGATCCTCGTTTGCTGGGGGGCTTGGTGAGGGTCAGGGATTGACTTGAATTCAAGGTCAGCTGTTAATCACGTTGGTGATCGTATACCAAAGTTATAGCAGTCCACTAAGGGGCATTTAGTATAGGGAGGACAATAAAACCTTATTGGGTTTCTTATGTAAATGCCTTATTCTTGCATCGTACTAGAGGCTTTGAATATCCAGTGGACAGCCAGACCAATTACCCTGACAATCTCTCCGATCTAGAATCGACCCAGGATGGCGACACCTGGCAACAGAACGATGCGTCGGCGGAGACTGAAGCAAAACCAGAACGTCAGCGTGAACGCAAGGTACTTCTTGTCGATCCCAATAGTCGTGACCTGGAGTTGATGAAAAAGGCGATTCTTTCGCAATCTCCTTTATATGATGTGCTCGCTTGCCTCAATGCTGCCGATGCCCTTAACCTTGCCCAGGCTGGATCAATCGATGTAATTGTTACCAATAATGAGTTACCAGGCGAGTCATTTGATGAGTTTCTAAGCTCATTGATGCGCCTTTTGCCCTATTCACCAATTATTGTCACCACAGCCAAAGACTCTCCGGAGCTAGCTCTCAAGCTTTTGCTTGCCGGTGTGAGCGACTACTTGCCCAAATTTGGTGAGTTTCAGCGCTTTTTGCCACGTACTATCACAACCAATTTGCAACGCGCCATCATCATCGAAAACCTCAAAGAGATGTATGACAAAGTCGAGCAATCTTCTAGAGATGAAGCGCTGCTCAATCGCTTTATTGTCAACATCCACGGCTCACTCGATCTCGCCGACATTGTAGATAGAGCCACCCAGAGCCTTTTAGAAGAATTCAATGCCACCAGAGCTGTAATTTGTCAGCTCAGTGAGCCCGAAAACATCATGCGCATCGCGCGCCAGTGCACGCGCAATGACCAGGCAGCGATATCAGACAAATCCACAATATTTGGCAAATATCATGATCTGCTCCTTGATGTGGGCGAGAGACGCCCGCTTGTAGTGGTCCAGGACGACACCTTTGCATTTGCCCGCGATGTCAGAGCCGAGATGCAGATTTATCACATCCGCTCTATGGTGATGGTGCCCTTGATGTATCGCGGTAGATTGACCGGACTGATCCATTTAGACGAAAAGCGCGAGACCCGTCTCTGGAACACTAGAGATATAAATATTCTGGTGAGAATAGCCAGCCAGCTCAGCATCGCTCTCTCCCAGGCCAAGCTCTATCAAATTGTCGAGGCGCAAAGCAACAGTATTAGCAAGCTGAGCGAACTTTGCAGTCAACTCAACCAGGTTGTAAAGAACACCACCGAACTAACAGAACGCACAGAGAGCCGTGAAAAGGTCAGGATTAAGCTCAGTACAAGAGAAATAGAAGTCTTGAAAAAAGTCGCCCAGGGCTTGTCCAATCGCGAAATCGCCGAACAGTTGCATATCACCGAAGGCACCACCGAAGTCCACGTCTCAAGACTGCGCAAAAAGCTCAATTTGAGTACTAGAGCAGCCCTTGTGCGCTATGCCTACGAGAATCATCTATCTTAGATAGGGTCTAGCGACTAGTTGCACGACCGGTGGAGAGTATAAACCAGGTCTCTCTTTTGAGTTGATTGATGGCAATACTGACTTTACGCTGGGGAGTTGCATTGGGAGAAGATATAAAGGCTGGTGTCTCATCCTTGCGTTTGACCCATTTCTGGAACCTATACCACTGCTCTCCGTCTTGACGTTTTATGGCGAGCCTCAAAAAGAGTGCATAATCTTGATCTGGATGCTCCTTGTTGAGCCTCGTTAAAAGATTGATTGCTTTATTTAAATCATTTCTTTTTAGAGACCCCAGGGCTTCACTTAATAACTCTTCTTCGGCCGAAACAAAGACGGCAGCCGATTTTGTCTGTACGCTTTTAGCTGGCATTTGTGGGGTGTCATCAAAAACAGGTGCTCTCTCCTGACAATTATTGTGAGATTGGTCAGGAGAACTTGCTAAAACAGGCATAAGTCCTGGATACTTGGAATCGACCAGAAATCCGGTGCACCCCAGAGTTACCATGAGGAGCAAACCGAGGCGTTTAGAACAATGAGCGGCATTAAATGTTTTGAGCATTTATCTATTGTGCCACGAGAGATTTGAGAGTTGATGTTGGAAACTGATATCAAGCCAGAAATTCGAAAAGCAGAAGCAACGGTCAAACCGTCGTGGCTGATTATTCGTTTTGTGCTGGGCTGGTTATTTAGTATCGTCATCCTTATTGGTTTGGCCTTGATGGTCAATATCGACTGGGCCAAACCCAAAATCGAAGAAGTGCTAACTGAACAACTGCACCGCAATGTTCACCTCGGTCATTTGCGCTGGTACTTTGGTTTAAATGGACTGACCCTGACCACAAAAGCAATTCAGGTCGACGAAAAAGACGGCGATCCATTTTTGAAGGCAAACGGCGCCAATATCGGCATCGCCTTTGCTCCGCTATTTGCCAAACGAGTGGTAATCAAACACCTGCGCTTTGACCATCCCGAATTCTGGGCCATCAAGCTCAAGCCGGGTGGTTGGAACTTTGAGGACTTGCTCACCGACACCACCGAAATCCATCTCATGCAAGTGGATAGCGGGCTTGTGCATGTCATGGATGCCACTAAAGAAGCCACCGTCAAAAAACCATTTACGGTATCAGACGTCAATCTCAAATTTAACTGGCCGGTACCAGGCAAGCGCTTACCTTTTTATCTCTCTATGGTTTTGCCTGGCTCCAACAAACAAGTATCGGCCGATTATCTGCGCATCAAAGGCTTTACCGAGGCCAAAAACAAAAATCTCAAAGACACCGTGGTCGATTTAGGCATCACCGCCAAAGATGTCCATAGCGGTGACATGCGCACACTTTTGGCTATCGCTCTAGATAAAGTAGAACAAAAGAAGTTATTTGCTGGCATACCAGCCAAAGGCGCTAAAGTCACGCCCTACAACATGACTGGACTGATCAGTTTTGATAGCAAGCTCAAAGGCAGTATCGACAAAGGATTTGTCGCCGATATCAATACCCAAATAAAAGATCTGGTAGTAACTGGCAAGGATCTCGGTAAAGTCACCACTAAAGACATTGAGGGTGATGGACAGCTCTCACTGACTCAAGACCAAATTAACTGGAAAAATCTGGACATCAGTGTCGGTGGCATTGTCCTCAAAAGTCAGGGTGACCTCAAAAATTGGCAGTCTAAGGCGCCAGCCTACAATGTCGAAGTCAAAAGCCAGGTCCCAGATATTTCTAAGTTGACCAAGTCAGTCAATATCAGAGAAGTCAAACCAGTCAAAGACGGAGACCTCTATAAAATTATCGAAACAGCCACAATGCATGGCAAAGCCCAGCTATTTATTGACTTTAGTAGACTCAATCAGCGCTCTACACTACTGACAAAACTGGACGCCGAGGGACTGCCTGTCTCTAAAGTAATCGAAGAAGTAGCACCTGAACTGAAGCCACTTCTAGCGATTGTAGGCATCACCGAAGAATCCAGGATGAAAGGTCATGTGGAGTCTCATCCAGGCAGACGTTTGACAATCAAGGACGGTCAAATATCGACCACTGATTCGGTCGTCAAACTCGACGGTGAGCTAGACATGCTCAGAGACACCGCTGACATCACATTTGATACCAACAATGTCTCACTGGCCAAAGTCTGGGCAAAAGCACTACAAGACCCCTCTAGCCGCAAATTTATTGTCAGCAAAATCGACGATAAGACCAACCCCAACAAGATGATCGTGGACGGGTTTATTAGCGCCCATGGCAAACTCTTTCGCAATCGCAAAACCACTGATGTGTCAGTGGCAGCCTCTATTAAGGGTGGTGGACTGTCATTAGCCGACAAGTCGCTTGTGACAAACAATATCTCGGGCGACTTCAATCTCAAAAACAGTGTTCTCACCCTCTCCAATATGGAAGGCAAAGTTGGCAATGGCGGCAGATTTAGCCTGACTGGTCAGGTCACCAATTTGCATCCTGGCTCAATCAAACCACTGGTCGATATGGCTTACTTTGGTAGCAATGTTGAGTTTAGCCATTTGAGCCGCTTTATGACGTTATTCTCTGTTAGTTTGCCAGCCATCACCGAAGGTCACCTGACAGGACGCGTGCGGGAGCTGAGCATCAAGCTAGTGGGTGACCCTGATAATCCGCGCATATTTATGAGTGCCAGCCCCGAGGATATCGCCTATAAACCGCCAGGTCTGACGCGCTCACTCAAAGCAGTATCTGGCAACATTACATTTGCCGACGACCGGATTTCGTTGCAAGACGTAGATATCGTCACCCGCGGCATGAAAATCACCACCTCGGTCATTATCGAAGACATATCGCGCACAGCCAAAGTACGCACTGTCCATGTCAAATCTGATGGTGTCGATATTGCCGACGTTGACTATTATCTAGCTTCGCCAGTATTGCCCGGTCCATTGCGCAATCAATACAAAGACCTGCTCAAACGCTACGCCATCCAAAATCTGCATGGTCGCATCTACGGCGACATGGTAGTGACACCTCGCTCGGGCAAAGACATAGATATAGAGGGAGTAATTGGTTGTTATTCGGTGGGCGCCCTTGTTGGTCAAAAAGGACAACTACAGCTACCACTCGAAAAAATCGCTGGCATCATTGCCGCCTCTGGCAACGAGCTATTAATTCAGGACGTCAGTGGACATGCCCGTTCGACTGAGTTTTCGCTTAATGGCTATATTCGCGAATACAAATCCAATAACCCCAATTGGAAAACCGAACTTAAGAGCACCATTGCTCCCAATGAGTTTTTGGACCTTGTTCCGCGTCTGACCACATTGTTTGCCAATGGCAAATTGTCCATCGACTCTAAAGGTCCACTGCAACTGAGAGCGCAAATACAAGGCGATCAAAACAAAAACGAAATCGTCTTTAATGCCCACGCTGATGGCAACGACCACCTCAAAATCGTCACACCAGTGGCCACAATCAATCAGCCCAATAACGAAGAACTCAATCTCGATGGCTCGATGACCATAGTGACCAAAGAAGGAATAAGCCTCAAGAACACCAATCTGCTCCTGGGAGACGCCTCCCTATCGGCACAGGGCGCCTGGAAATGGGGTAGTGGTGAAGACACTATCAACCTCACCATACTCTCACCAAACCCTGTACCAGCAAAAACCTTTATCGGACTTATAGATCCTAATCTAGCCACCCAAAATATGACCGGTACTATCGATGGCTTTGTGGCTCTCAATGGACCGCTCAAGCATCCTAAATTGACTGGCAAGATTTCACTCGATCGCATCAATAATCCAGACTTTGAGCTTTATGACATGAGCGGCTCGCTCTCAGCAGACAACAAAGATACCGACGACCCCTACTCTATCTCTCTTGCAAAATTGCAGATAGATAGGCTCAAAGTGCGCAAGCTCAGCATCAACGACGTTGGCGGCAAAATCCAGGTGCAGCTGCCGGTCTCCACAGGCAAAGCAGACCAGGTGCTCGCTCCCCAAATTGTGCTCAGTGATGTGACAGCCCGCATGGCCGGTGGATTGGTCAAAGTTGACGGTAACTTTGATCTGGCCAAAAATTCACTAGCAATGAATGCTTATCTATCCAAAATCCAGATGGATGAGCTGATGGACAAATTACTCAGCGCACCTAACGAAATGACTGGTGTAATGGACGGTGAAGTACACATCACCACCCACGGTACTAACGATAAAGAGATAGTGACCAATCTGGAAGGCACAGCAGACGTCTCAGTGGTGGATGGTGTAGTGGCAAGGTTTGGTCAATTGCAAACAAAACTAACTCAAGCCAATCTACTCAGCTCAGGTATTCTCGGCTTTAACCTTAATAACCTGCTGCAGTCAGTGGCGCCATTTAGATCGGGCGAATTTAACGAACTGACCAGCCGCTACCAAATCTACAAAGGCATACTGACAGTAAAAGAACTCAAATTTAGCGGCGACGACCTGCGTATGTGGGGGGCAGGCACCGCCAGTCTACCTGATGGTGTACTGGAAATCGACATCGCGGGCACCCTGCCCCGTGTATCGAAGTCCAGACTGGGTGGTGCACTGGGCACATTAACGCGCAATATCACAGTATCTGGACTACTGAGCAAAGTTACTTTTGGTGCCCTCGAAAACCTGCCATCCCTGCCCATTATTGGCGACCTGGCCTCAGACAAACCACGGGCATTTGCCTTTAAGGTGCAAGCTCCAGCTGCCGACAGCAAACTGGTCACCAAATCAATCGAAAAAACCTTCCACTTCCTACCCAACAAACAGGCCGCCAGCGCCCACCCTGTCCCGGGCATCTAAAGCTGCCAAGCTGTCCGATAAAAATATTGTGCCACCACCGGCAAGGACAAAAGACTTGCCAATATTTGTTATATGTGTAATATATACACATGCATCAGAAAGTGAATAGTCCTCTTTACGGGCTGACCCAGGTCAGCTCTAAAGCCGTCACCAGCGGAAATACGCCAGTACTGGCCAGCCTTGTGTCCCCTTATATGGTGCATATCAGATCCGAGCGCGGACTCTCTGACAATACGGTGCAGGCCTATAGACGTGACATCAGCCACTTTGTCGACTGGTATTTGACGCAACCAGATGCGGTGCGCTTGCCAGTGCGAGCAGATATTTCGCGCTATCTCACCGTCCTCAAAAGACAGGGTCAAATGCACTCCAGCCTGGCGCGCCGATTGGCAAGCCTGCGCGGTTGGTTTAACTGGCTTAAAAGCTCAGGCAAGTTGGAGCGCGATCCTGTAGAAGCGATGGAGAGTCCTCATCGCATCAAAAAACTGCCGCAGGTTTTAACTACCCAGGAAGTAACCGCCTTACTGGAAGCCTGCCAGACCTACAAAGAAAAAGCTTTGATAGAGTTGCTTTATGGAGCAGGTCTTAGGGTCTCCGAGCTAGTTGGACTGGATACAACAGATATCAACTTTAATCAGGACTATGTCAAATGTCTGGGCAAAGGCTCAAAAGAGCGCATCGTGCCTATTGGAGGCTCGGCAAAAGTAGCCCTGCAAAATTATCTTGCTGAGCGCAAAGCGGCACAAATAGTAGAGGTTAGCCCGGTCAAAAAACGCGGACGCCCCAAAGTGACTCGCCCTCTCACAGCAAAACAACAAGCAAAATTGAGTGCCCGCAGAGAGGCTCTATTTACAGATAATAAAAACGAACGGCTTTCAAGACTGGTGGTGTGGCAAACAATAAAACGACTGGCCAGCAAAGCAAAAATCACTAAGGTGATTTCGCCACACACCTTAAGACACAGCTTTGCCACCCATCTACTCGAAAACGGTGCGGACTTGCGCGCTGTACAGGAGCTACTGGGTCACGCCAATCTAGTTACAACCCAGCTCTATACCCATGTCAGCAGAGCCCACCTTAAAAACGCCTACACCCAGGCGCAAGGCGGCTTTGGCGTGACCCAGTCAGTCTATGCCGCCCTTGAGAGTGGTACGTCTTTGCCTCTCTAAATTCCAATCGATATTGTTCTATCTACCAGCTAGTCAGTTTGCGCGCAATTCGTCTGAAGAATCCATCTGAACCAGTTTGTCCACCGGACAATGAGGATTCAGACTGGCTTTGTCTTTGTTGGCGCAGTTCTTGCAGTTGATTTTGGTGCGGCGCTTCTACCGCTTGCATCACTTTGTCCACCTGACCAATCGTACGTTCGGCAGACAGTGCACCGACACGCTGCATGTAATCAGGTAAATTGGTCGGTATCTGCTTAGCAAAGAGATCATTGGCACCAAGAGTGGTGACATGCTTAAAGTCTGGAGTTAGTCCTATTTGCGCCTCACCAGCATTACTAGTTGATGGAAACGGCGCCTCTGCAGATTTTGGTCCTCCATTTTGACGGAAATCGCCTCGGAGATTCTTATCGTGACTGAAGACATAGAGTTTGGCATTATCTCCATGCAATTCAGCATAGCTACGAGATTTTTCCATTTTGGCACCAAGGTCTGCGATATGACCTTCGGGGCTATCAGGTTTAGACTGAGAGACAGCAAAATCTCTTTTTTCAGGTATATCAGGATATTGACCAGCTTTTATCTTTTCTAAATTGGGTGAATGTTCAGACCCCACCGCACGCAAGGCCAGATCTGGCATCTTATCACCGAGATCAGCCGCTCTTGAATTCAGATTTTGTACGTTATTTTGATTGACTTTATTAATATCAGAGACAGGCATGGTCTCTCTATCCCTATCAGAGAGCTCAATAAATTTACTGCCATCGTATTTAGTGCCATCACCATAGCTTGCCCGATCATTGCGAGTAAAGGCACCGGAGTCTCCTGCATTGGCATGTCCTGCAATATCTCCAGTGGCAGCACTGTCTCCTCTTGCGCTCAGATTAGTTGATGCCTCAGCTGGTTTGGCATAGCCTGGATTATCTCCGCTTGCTCCCGCGCTTGCGCTACCGCTCAGATTAGTTGATGCCTCTGCCGGTTTGGCATAGCCTGGATTATCTCCGCTTGCCGATGGGTTTGGATTACCGCTCAGACTTGCTGGTACATCTCCCTGGTTGGCATAGCCTGAACTATCTCCGCTTGCCGATGGGTTTGGATTACCGCTCAGACTTGCTGGTACATCTGCCTGGTTGGCATAACCTGGACTATCCGCGCTTGCTGAGGCATTTGGATTACCACTCAGACTTGCTGGTACATCTCCCTGGTTGGCATAGCCTGAACTATCTCCGCTTGCCGATGGGTTTGGATTACCGCTCAGACTTGCTGGTGCCTCGAAGCCTTTAGCATTGCCTGCACCAGTCCCACTATTAGCCACATCGCTGCGACCATCCGGCATGGTGGATGGTCCACTGGCACTGATTGCACTATCAAGACCACTATTAGATGATGAACTTGCCCGACCAGACTGGTCCCCGTAGATATCACTACCTTTAGAAAAGTCTAGCCGCCCAGAACCGGCAGGGTTAACACTGCTACTCTCAAAGCCGCCGGACTGCGGTCCATTGGGACCAATAGAAGACTTACCAAGATCACCTACACCACTGTAGAGGTCTGAACGGTCAAAATTATCTGATTGCTGACCAGGAGGACTGGCCTGCTCAATAGCACGCTCGTTAACTTCAGCCATTTGGGTTCCAACATAGTAAGTAACTCAATCTAAATGCCAGAACATGAAAATGCCGTGAAAATAGGACTTTAAAAGGGTTGGGGGCAATGCGCCGATCAACTGGCAGCGCAGGCAAAAACCATCTAAAAGTGCCAGCCTCTGGGCTCAGCATCAGGGCTATCAAGTTTGAGCGCAACTACATAAGCTACGATTTAATCTTTGACAGCAGGATGATGTACGCCCGCCAAAAGCTCATGGGCGCGTCTCACTAATGCTTGCAAAAAATAGATCATGCCAAAAAGGCCAGTTAGCACACCAACAAAAATGATCTGATCCAGGGTAATCACTACTATCTACCTCAAAGCCAATAGTGCCAATAAAATCATTAGCTGCCAAACCGTAAAATTTAAGTAATTTGTACGATTATTCTAAAGGCACTACCAACGGTGCCAGGACGTCATCCCTTAAATATGCCAGTTAGATGGAGCTTTAAATTCACCACCCAAATTAAGTGCGTCCAGCAGCGCGCGTATATAGTCTAGAAAGGTGCGTTTGTAGACACCAGCAAGCAAACCATCCACTCGTTTGAGTACAACTAGTATCATCGCCGATACAACACAAACAGCCGAAATAGCGCACACAAAAATCATTTGCTCAATTGTAATCATGCTAAAAACTCCTGACTCTTAAACCAGAAACAGGGATACCTTATTAATTTGAAGATGCCGGTGCACTAATTACTCAGTACCACTGAAGAAGTGGTGATAGTCATCTGAGGTATCAGTCACTTGAACATCATGACAACTATCTCATCGTTTGCATAGGTAAAAATACGCAGATTTGATTAATCGCACTTTGAATTAATCGTTGTGACATGTGTCTCACTGGTTGCCACTCAAAGTGTCATATCCGGTGCCATATCCAGTAGACAATCGGCGGCACTTTGATAACGCGCCTCTAGGCTCTGGGCTGTAAGCTTTAGGATAAGACCATCAAGACTACTATCGCCACAAGCCTCAGATGGCTTAGCGGGTGCAAGCGCCATGGGATCATTTGCAGTAAGTAAGTAATAGAGAGTGCATCCCATACTATATAGATCACTTTGCGGGCAGGCGCGCCCCTTAAACTGCTCTGGCGCCATGTAATTATGCTTGCCTACCACTGTCCTGGTTGCGCCGGACTCGAGTTCACGGGCAACGTTAAAATCAATCAGGCGGACTTTGGCGTCACTGGTGAGCATGAGATTATCCGGAGAGATATCACGGTGCACTATGGGCGGTGACTGGCAGTGCAGATATTGCAATATCTCAGCAATTTGCCTGCCTATATCCAGGACTGAGAGTGGTTTTTGTACTCCTATTTCTTGCACCAGCTGCTTTAGAGTCAGCCCCTCAATATATTCAAGGACAAGATAGGCTCTATGATCCTCCACAAAAGTATTGAGAATCTTGACTATGCCTGGATGATCCAGACTACTGAGGATTTCTGCTTCTTTTTTTACACTGGCAAACGACCGCTCACGTACCTCCGCACCGCCGTGCACCGGTAAAACATACTCTTTTATGACAACTTTAAAAGCATCACCGCTCACATCCTCCGCCAGATAGATTTTTGCTTGTCCGCCAACAGCTAGTCTTTTAAGCACAACATAATGCCCCTCCTTGAGCACAGTGTCAGCAGGTAAATCTTCGCCCGCTTTACGTTTAAAAGACTGCATATCATCAAGCCAGAGCCTGGTAAAGTCTGGCAGCGGCGCACTACTAGCGATGGCAACAAAATCAGGTTGTCTTGTCAAATCAGGCGCAAGCTTATCCAGCACCGAGATGATCTTTTGCTTGTCTGCTTCTCTAGTAAAAGTATCAAGATCTAGATTGATGCTTATTCTCTCTGGTGGCAAAAGACTATAAAATCCAGTCTCTTTGGCAGCCAGAGCGCCTGTTTCGCTGGCAAAACTGTACCTGTCGACTATTGAAAAATCTCTGATATCAAAAACAAGCTCAACTAACGCCCCAGTAAGAGATACTGGCGCGGCAACCGGGCTTGACTGTTTAAAATCAACCGATGCCAGTACATCCCAGGGCAAGATTTTTGTCTTAAATACGTTTTGATGACGCCACTCCAGTCTCAATCCTTTTGCCGTTAGACTGATATTGGTTGGATAGCTACGCGCAAGTGAGTTAACCGCTAGCATAACAAAAAAGCCAATTATCGAGACAAAACTAACTGCAGCACAAATAAGATGCAGCCCCGTGTCAGCAGGAAAAACAGTATTAAATGTTGTCCTCAAAAGAAAAAGAAAAGCCTGTACCAGAAAGGCAAGCGACACTAGCAAGATCATTATGCGAGCATTGAAAGGCAGCTCGGGCCACTTGCGGATGTCGAATTTTTTGATATAGGGATTGACCACTATATCCATGGCGAAGTCTTCACTCAACTCCAAAGAAGACATTGCTATCCTGCCTTGAGAGTGGAAAGACTGAGCAGTACTTCTTTTGCAGTCTTTGGACGGCAGTGAAGATCCTGACTGGTAAGCAGCTCCACCAACTTACTAAGAGCCGTACTACATCCAGTTGGTGATGACTGGGAGATGGGCTCTGGATCCAAACCTGTCAAAATATAGTAAATCGTGCAACCCAGCGCATAGAGGTCGCTTGCTGGCGCAGAGCGCCCCTGAAACTGCTCAGGCGGTATGTAACACTGCTTACCAATGAGAGTGCCTGTCAATGCGCCGATAAATTCATTGGCCGCACCAAAATCAACTAGAGTTATTTTGCGTTCTTCTTCACTGATAATCAAATTGTCTGGGGTCAGATCACGGTGGATTACAGCAGGATTGAGCCCGTGCAAGTAGACCAGGATATCAGCTATCTGCATGGCTATATCCAGGGTCTCGCGCTCACTAAAGACACCAGTCATTTTGACATGCTGCCTCAGTGTCAAACCAGGTACAAACTCCATTAGCAGATAATTGCGCTGGCGCTCCACAAAGCTATCTATTACAGCCACAATGCCAGGATGTTTTAGACGACCAAGCAGTGCCGCTTCTCTTAAAAACATTTCTTTGATTTTGGCCAGAGACTGAGACTCTTCCTCAAAGGGTGCCGCCATCTCTTTGAGAATGAGCCGTCTGCCTTCAGCGTCCCTGACCAGATAAACAGAAGACATGCCACCACAGGTGAGCAACATCATCACAGTCAATTTATTGCCCAATAAAGTAGCGCCAGCTTCCAGCGGCACAAAATTGGTTACTTCAAAACGCTCAGCCAGACAGGCTTCCCACATCCGAGTATAACTCTCGCTCAATTGCAATTGACCGCCAGTGAGAATATCGCGCTGCAAGGCAATGACATCAGGATTGAGCACAATAGGATCAGCGTATTTAGCGACTGTCAAAAATAATTTCTCAAGATTTTGTGTATTAAATCCAGCCAGAGGAAAGGCAACAATGCCGCCGGACTTAAAATCAAACACGATAAAACCCTGGTGCATCCAGCCTTCACCCAAAAAGCGCTTGAACTTTTGCCACCTGGTTGGTTTGACCAATCTATGATTGTCACCATAGCCCAGCCTATGCAACAAAAACTCTGTCCCTTGCATTTTGCGCAGTCTGACAGAATGCAAATCAGACCAGGGTCTTATGCCACGCTCATAGAGCATCTCTCTATGGAAGCCATTCTCGGCAATAAAACCACCATTATCTAGAGAAATTCTCAATCTGGTAGATGCACCGATAATTAAGGGCAAAATAAAGAGCGGCAGTATGCCCGTCAGAAGACCAAGTTTGCCACCAAAAAAGAGCCAGGATAGACAGGACAAAATAAGCAATACTGAGGTAAATAGGATGACCTGTCCAGTAGGCAGAAGTTGACAGGTAATCGGTATGCGCTCACTGGGCAAAGGTCCTGTCCCGTGCGGATCACTGCCCATGACAATGGCCGGCGCCGGCTCGCTTACTCTCGCACTATCAGGTTGGTTGACTATTGGCAGGTCGCTCATAAAGTCCTTTATACCCGCCCCCACAAGTCTCTGCTATATTCTTGTGCTATGAAAAATAGAACCACAATTTTGACCCGCCTGACCCTATTTTTGTGTATTGCCCTGATGGGCTCCACAAATGCCTGTATGGCTCAGTTTTATAACGGCAATCAAAGCAACAATAGCCGCGATCTCACTGTTTTTTATGCCACCAGTCGCTATAACGAGAGCCCCAGTGGCAGACCCCTCTACGGCGGCGCCAGACACCTTGATATCGGTGCGGGCTCCCTGGACTATGGCGCTATCAACCTTTTAAGACCAGACCAGGGCCCGGCCTGTGTCTCGGCCACCAACTGGAACGACCTGCGCACTGTTATGGGCAGTCGCGATACATATTGGAAGCAAGCCAGTGTCGGTCAGATAGCACCCATGAGTGCATCCGAATTCAGTCGTCAACTGCGTGACTTTCACGGACTTATTTGTGTCTATGTCCATGGCTATGACATGACATTTGAAGACACGGCTAGAGAAATGGCAGAGCTTGTGGACGAATACAAAAGACGCAATAGTAATCAAGCCATATTGCCTATTCTCTTTAGCTGGCCATCACCAGGCAAAACAGCAGACTACACCGGTGACGAGGCCAATCTTGAATGGAGCGAAAAACCATTCAGAGACTTTATTGATCTGCTTGTTTCCGAAAAAAATAGCGACAGCTACGTCGACTTGATAGCACACTCAATGGGTTCAAGATACGCCTTTGCCTATGGCGTAGCAAAATCACAAGCACCACGTGCGGTATTTCGCAATGTCGTATTGTCCTGTGCTGATATGGACTATCACACTGCCGAACAAAAAAAAGAAGATCTTGAACGCTGTGTTGGTCGCTCTCTCTATGTATTGACCAATGATTCTGATGGACCACTTTTGACTTCGCAGGCGCTACACGCTCAGCCGCGTCTGGGTCGACCCACAGACAATGGTCAAACAGTGAGACAAAATGCCACTGGCTTGATAGGCACTGGCGCAAGCGGACTCTTAGCAGCAAAGGCCAATCTAATTGGCAGTGGCAATCTCTTTGGCGGCTCCAACAAGTCACAGCTATTTAACGAGCTAAAAGGTGTAGCAAACACCTTTTTGCGCAAAGACATGGGCAGCGCCAACAGCCAGTCACCCGAAATCAACAACTGGCTCAACCAAAATCAATATTTGAGCCGGGAATGGGGCACGAAGTCGCGACTGGTGGACACAACCGGTTTTGTCACCTTAAACATGGGTCATCGTCTGGCCTGGCCCCTGGTGGCCGGGTTAATACTTTCCGACCCTACTTACAGCCCCTTTGTCGTCACCTCTATTCACAAAAGACCAGACGCTCTGCTGCTCAAACAGATGGGCGGAAGTCCACGGTACCTTTATCGCTATGACAAAATTGACCTTTCTAGACTTGGACAGTAAATTGTTTTAGAAATTATTAATAGGACCTTTGTCAACTGAGGCCTTATATGGGTTACCTTTATAGGAGAGAAGCTATCGAATGGTGTAATCGTTCGACAAACCAGTGCTTTTCTAGTACGAGCATTTGTATCTGCACAGTTAGCGTGTTTATCGGCTATAGCGATGCAAACAGCCAAATATCCAAAACTTTCAAGGATCTGTTAAATACATGAGTCGAAGCAAGGTAGAGGGCACCAAAATCGCCCAGGCCGCCAAGGACCTTAATGTCACCAGTGTCACAATCAGACGCTACATACAAGAATTCAACATCGAGACTGCCACAGACGAAAACGGCATCAAAGTGCTGCCCAAGCGTGCTCTCGATGAACTTCAAGTAATCAGAAGTCTGAAAGAAGACGGCATGACCAATCCCAAGGTCATGGAACACCTCGAAGACATGCGCTCTAAGCAAGGTGACGAAAAAGAAGAAAAGGCCGACAAAAAGGTCAAAGCAAAAGTAGTCAAGCCAGCCGCTAAAGCTAAGACAAAAGTCCAGGTCGTCGAAGAAGACGAAGAGGACGAAGTTGAGGAAGAAGAAAAGCCGGCTCCTGTAGTGCGCAAAGTAAGAGGGCGCGTCCTCAAGGTGGTCAAAGCCGAAGAGGAAGAGAGCGAAGAAGAAAAAGAAAGCGCTCCGGAAGTAGCCACTGAAGCCAGTGGTGAAAAAGAAGAAGAAGAAGGTGAAGAAGACGGCGAAGGCAAATCTGGTGTGATGCACACACTGACCTGCCAGACTTGCACCAAGACCTTTGAACACGCCAACCCCCGCCTGAGAGACTGCCTGGAGTGTTATCGCACCAAGCGTAAAGAAAGACGCAGAGGTGGCGGTGAAAAACACAAAAATGTCATCCCAAACCCTACTGCTCAGCAAGTATTGAGCAAGTCTCAAGGCACGGTGAGAGAAGGGCTTGAGCCGGTAGTGGCACGTGAGCGCAACGACAGACCAGGACGTGACCGCACTGACAGACCTGTCGATAGAGACAGAGACCGCGTTAGTGACCGCGAAAATGGCAATGGCATAGAAAAAGAGCGCTATGCTCCAGTCGAAAGAGAAAGAGCACCTGTGGCAGCGGCTCTAGCCAGACCTACTGAACCCTCCGCCTGGGCTCAATTGCAAAAGCCAGTACGGAGCTATCGCAAAGCCATCGAAGAAACAAGATTGATAACAGGCTCACTTAAACGTCGCCTGGAGCGCCCCGACCTGCCAGAAGGCGAGCGCAGATGGCTGGAACAAGTCTATGCCTACCAATTGATTTTGCACCAGGGCTGGAGACATCTGGCTGAGTACAAATCAGGTAGTACTGGTCAACACAAACCACAAGAAGACTAATAAAAAACTGGTAGCTAAATGATTAGCTACCAGTTTTTTTATGGCTATAAATCTGGCGGACAGGCTAGAACGGGTCAGGCAAATCCACAGGCAAAATTGGTCCACTACCGGGCAGACTGCTAACTCCTCCAGGCATACCAAATGTGCCTTGAGGTGGATTTAGCGGGCTCAAATTACCGATACCACTGGTGGTGGCAGGACTACCTGCCGCCGGTGCGCCAGTGGCCACAGTAGGCGGTGACATAAGGGTCAAATCAATTGTGGAGTTGAGTCTTACAGGTACAAGAGTGCCGGCTTTGAGACTAAATTCGGGTCCGCGATTGCGGATGCGCTGCACAGCACCAATCCCGGATGTAAAAGAGCCAAGCATAGAGCTAACGCCACGTTTATAGTCACCAAAGTCAAAGGAATTAGTGCGTACCTTTGGGGCATTTAGTAGATCATGGGCAGGATTACGGTCCATAAAGGCGTTGACCTTAATTGAGCGTCCATCAGGAAATACAAGAGTTGTTAGAGCCACTTCTAGCTGGCCAGGAGCCCCAACACCGCGGGTCATATGGGGAGATGTGACACCAACGACTGTACCAATAATGCGCGAATTGACTGGAATGACTTCCACGCCGTTGCGGTAATAACCATCAGCCAGCACCACCGAAAACAAATCATTTGCCCTACTTGACTTGGTACTCAAATCATCGGCCACCACTCCAGTCAAAACTGTACCTACTGGCAGTCTGCTCGAAATAATTTGCTGGATTATTTCGGGAGGCGGCATGCGACCGTTACTGTTGCGCTGATTGGTAGTGCCAGGCAAACTCAGCCCGGGAGCAGCCATAGAAGGAGTGCCATTGCCAAAGTTAGCCCCGGGGGCAGCTACCAGTCCGGGAGCAAAAGATGACGGCGCACCCGGTTTGTTGGGATCGACAATGGCACTACTGCCATAGGAGCTAGTCGTCACCGGTCCAGTCGGTGCAGGACCATCTGGATGCTGCATCTGCCACTGTTCACGGCTCTGCGCCGCTGGACAGGCACAAAAGCTCAAAGCTACTATTGCCAGATTCAGACAAGCTTTATGTTGCTTGCTTCGAACAAATTGCACTGGCATGACTCCTTTTGCTCCGTAACTCCTTCTATTGTATGAGGATTACAAGATTTTACGCAAACTCTCGCAAGCCCCCGGACAGAGCCAGCCCCGTGGTATTATCACCCTCTTGGTATTACATATCCGTCCCTTGCCTGCTTTTGGCAGGACATAGAGACCATAGGGGATAAGCAATTGGCAGAAAAGAAAGCAAGAACATATGAGACAGTGTTCATCGTCAGACCAAATCTGGATGAAGAAGCTGTCGACAAAACAGTAGCTGTAGTCGAAGAGTACATCAAGGCACAGGGCGGTAACGTCGAATCTACTGAGAAGAAAGGCCGCAAAAGACTGGCTTACGAAGTGGACAAAATGAGAGACGGTTATTATGTCGTCATCGTCTTCAAAGCTAAAGCTGAGTCAATCACTCCGCTCAAGCGCATGATGACACTGTCAGAAGACATCATCCGTAACCTCGTAGTCGTGATCGACCCAGAAGTCGCCCACGCCTGATATCCACTTCCTTAAGGTGAGTCATGAGTCTAAGCAAAGTCGTCATTTCAGGACGCGTTGTAAAAGCACCCGAAAAGCGCTTTACACCTAACACCAACACTGCTGTTACTGAATTCACCATTGGTGTGGATTCTCCTAACCGTCAAGATGGTGGCGTCGATACCAATTTTGTAAAAGTCATAACCTGGCGTGATCTGGCTGAGCGCTGTGCTCAAGAGATCAAAAAGGGCGATATTGTCTGCGTCGATGGCCGGTTGCAAATAAACAACTACGCCAACGCCGAAGGACAAAAGAAGCGCGATGTGGAAATCGATGCTAACGCAGTCGAAAATCTTTCACAAACTGTAAACGCTTCTGGTCGCACCCAGTCTAGTGATGATGGTGAAGAGAAGCTTGCCAAAGTTTCTTCCGCCCCCAAAGGCAAAGCAAAAGCGGCTGACGCTGAAGACTTAGACGCCATATTCTCATCGGAAGACGAAATTCCGTTTTAATTACTGTTTAAAAATTGGAGCTTTATTTAAATGGTCAGAATGAATTCAGACTCTCCTCCCCGTCGTCGCAAGACCTGTGGTTTTTGCGCAGACAAAGTTGAGTTTATCGATTACAAAGATCCCAACAGACTCAAAAAGTTTGTCACCGAAAGAGGCAAAATTCTGCCTCGCAGAATCAGTGGAAACTGCGCTAAGCACCAGCGCTCATTGACTGTTGCGATCAAGAGATCACGCGACATCGCCTTGATGCCATACATGGCTGAGGGCTAAGCACTCGCTTGGCAAGTAAGTGGCAGTCATACAAAATAGAAAAATAAGTATGGCTGTTGTAAGATTACTTGCCAGCTAAGCCGAAGTGGTGAAATGGCAGACACGCTACGTTCAGGGCGTAGTGAGCGCAAGCTCATGGGGGTTCAAGTCCCCCCTTCGGCAGATTTTAAAATCAACATCCCCTATGAGTTATTCACGAGGTAACGCTTGAGCATCAACGATCCCCGCCGTCCCGAACCAAGGAGAGACTTACCACCCCTAAATGAGCGCATTCGTGACCGCGAAGTACGTCTTATTGACGAGGAAGGTAACCAACTAGGTATCGTACTGACAAGGGAAGCTCTTGCCACAGCCAAAGAAAAAGGTCTCGATCTTTTACTCGTACAGCCGGATGCCAATCCGCCAGTAGCCAAAATTCTCGATTTTGGCAGACACAAGTTTGAACTGGAAAAGAAAGCGCGCGAAAGCAAACGCAAGCAGCACATCCAGGACGTCAAAGAAATCAAGATGCGCTACAAAATCGAAGATCATGACTTCCAGGTCAAACTTCGCAGCGCCCAAAAATTCTTGACTGAAGGCGACAAAATCAAGGTGCTTATCCTCTTGCGCGGTCGCGAAATGCAGCACGCAAACATGGCTATCGACTTGATGAATCGCTTTGCTGAAGAGCTTAAAGAGCTGGGTATGATGGACCGCGAGCCCAAACTTGAGGGCAAGAGCGTAATCATGATCCTCAACCCGCAACCATCGCGCGGTAAGGTCTAAGCACTTCTAAATGCAGACTGATGCGACACTTTTGTGGCGCCACTCACTTGCGTCCACAAGCAAACCATTAAGTTGCGTTACGGATTTTAATAACATGATAGCGGGCTAAAGCCCCCGGCACTCAGGGTGTTATCATGGATGACTCGCTCTTTTTATAAGGGCGATCAGTCGTCGTGTCTACTTTGTAGATAAGACGTACGAGCAGCAATTCGCATAGTGGAAATTCAAATATGCCAAAGATGAAAACCAACAAAGCTGCCGCTCGCCGCTTCAAAATCACCGGTACCGGTAAGATTTTGCGCAGGCAGTCAGGCAAGCGCCACTTAAACGAATGGATGAAGGCCAGCAAGAAGCGCTCTTTGAGAGGGTTTGCAGCAGTGCACCCCGACGTTGAGCAACACGTGCTGGAGATGTTCCCTTACCGGAAATACCTCCGCTAATTTAAGTAAGCCAGGTCTAAGGGAAATACTCCTCTCCGCCGACCGGCAAGTACAAACAATTCAAACAAATTGAAGAAGGAGCTTAGATGCCCAGAGTTAAGAGAGGCAATGTCCTCCAGAAACGCCACAAAAAAATCCTAAAGTTCGCTAAGGGTTTTCGTGGATCAAAATCCAGACTTTTTATAGCAGCCAACCAGGCCCTCATGCAGGCATGGAAGAATGCTTACCGTGACCGTAAAAAACGTAAACGTGACTTCCGTAGTCTCTGGATCGCCCGTATCAACGCTGCTGCCCGGACCCATGGTCTTAGCTACAGCCGCATGATCGATGGTCTGACAAAATGCAACATCATGGTCAACCGCAAGATGCTTGCTGACCTGGCTGTTAGAGACAAAGAAGCTTTTGGTAAGTTGGCTGAAAAGGCCCTTGCCAAGGTCAAGTGAAGATAAACACAATCACTGCATCGAGCAATGCTTTGCTCAAGAAAATCAGGTCGCTCCAGGAGCGCCAGGCCCGGCAAAAAACCGGGCTTTTTCTTATCGAGGGCGAAAGGCTCGTACTGGAAGCCTTGAACCGCGATATAGAGCTAGAAGCAATCGTTGTGGTGGACAACTATCTAGATAAAGAAAGCGAGCTTTTAGAGCGCCTGGACACAGTCACGGCTGTCAGTCCAGCGCTCTTCAAGGAGCTAGTCACGACTTCCAGTCCTTGCAAGGTCGTGGCTATTGGGCGCTGGCAATTATCAGATCTCAATGCCACCCTAAAAGACGGTGCCACCACTGTGCTCTGGGGCGAAAACATTCAAGACCCGGGCAATTTAGGCACAATGATCCGCTCGGCTCTGGCTTTTGGTGTAGATGCGCTGGTGCTGACGTCCTCGGTGGACCCATTTAATCCCAAAGTTGTACGCAGCGCTATGGGTGGACTGTTTGACCTGCCTATTTGCCTCTGTCCGCTAAACCGAGCGGCCGAACTGCTCAAACAGTACGAGTTTGAAATAGTAGCCTTTAGCCCTGAAGCAAAAGAATCAGTAGATCAATTTAGCTTTGCCAAAAAGACCGCACTGCTAGTTGGTAACGAGGGTGCGGGACTAACTAATGAAGCCGAAGGTCTGAGCGACAGAGTCCTTGTAATCCCTCAAAAACCCGACGTAGAATCACTCAACGTGGGAGTTGCTGCCTCTCTTGCCCTATATGAAA
Source organism: Candidatus Obscuribacter sp. (assembly GCA_016718315.1). GTDB lineage: Bacteria > Cyanobacteriota > Vampirovibrionia > Obscuribacterales > Obscuribacteraceae > Obscuribacter. The sequence goes on from JADKDV010000001.1 coordinate 978,428, forward strand.
GAATGAAGCAGACAACTCGTTTAAAGAGCTAAACTATAAGCATCAAATTGACTGGTGACAGGTTTGCAATCAGGCGAAACAAAAGAAGAAAAAAAAGAGCTTGCCCTTGCTCACTCCGAAGAAGAGGAACTGGGTTTGACTCATCTATCCCATGACGAAGATCTCACAGATCCTGTCAGTGTCGATGATGATGAAGAAAACCTGGCGGCAATGAGTGTAGTCGAGCATCTCGACGAGCTTAGATGGCGGATCATGCGCAGTGTCGGTTATGTGGCTATAGCCTTTGTCAGTGCGCTCTTTTTTACCAAAAACATTCTCAAATTTCTGGAAGCACCAGCTGGTGATATTTCCTTTCAAGCGCTCTCAATAGAAGAACCACTATTGGTTTTTTTCAAAGTAGCTTTTTATGTGGGACTGATATCGGCCTCTCCTTTTATCCTCTTTGAGGCTGCTCGCTTTGTGGCACCAGGTCTGACCCGCAAAGAAAAACGCATACTGGCACCAATTATTGTGGGCAGTCCGCTTTTGTTTGTCTGTGGTGCTGCTTTTGCTTATTTTTGCCTGTTGCCACCGATGCTGCATTTCTTTGGCTCATTTGGACAGGGCGTGAGCCCTATCCACCAGCGTCTTGATTTTTATATATCGCTGGTCAGTTCGATTTTGCTTTATATGGGTCTTTGCTTTCAGCTGCCGATTATCATTTTTGCTCTGGCCATGGCCGGTATCGTCAATAGTAATCAGTTGATCAAAGTATGGCGCTACGCAGTCTTTGGCGCCTCGGTAGTGGCCGCCATCATAACGCCAGATCCCACCGCCATGTCCATGCTTATAGTGATGGGTGCTCTTTGTGGACTCTATGCTCTTTCGATTGTTTTACTCAAATGTTTTGGCAAATAACTAAGTAATGGATTTCAATCAAATCTCAAAGTATGTGGTGGGCATTTTGCTCCTGCCTCTTACTTTGAGGACAGCCAGAGCACTTTGGCAAAACCGTCAAAAGGCTTTTGACGAGGATCTTACCAAAGCAGATCGTGACTTACTCAAGCAAACAGCTGTATTTGTCATGCTACCGCTGGTAGTGCTCTTCCACGAATGCGGACATGCTCTTGCTTGCTATTACTTTCATCTACCTATTACAGCTGTGCACTGGACTCTTTTTTGGGGAGAAGTGCAATATCTGGGCGGCACGAGAGAAGCAATCGAGTGGACAGCGGCAGCCGGTAATCTTTTTCAGCTATTGGCTGTAATCCTGGCCCTCTTAATCGCCATCATCTCCCGCTCACCAGCAGCAGTGGCACTGGCCACTTACACTTATCTATGGTCAGCTTTTAGTTGTTTGATTTTTTATCCAATAGTCTCGCTGGTGGCCTGGCGTTATGACTTTGCCATCCTTTACGGCAATCCTGATGCCCGCGTTGTCTGGGCTATCGCCTGTATACACCTGGTCCTGGCCTGGCTCTTTATTTTTACGTTTTTAAGTACACGCACAAGACTGTGGTTTGTCAAAAAAACCAGACCTGTTTGGGCACGTGAATTTGCCAAAACCAGGGCCATGGGCCGAAAGTGAAAAAACATCAGTGGCCTATCTGGCACTGGCCTGGCAATACTACCTGGTGGGGCTAGATACACTGGCCGAAAAAACATTGCAGTTGGTGCAACAAATCGAGCCGGGCAATCTCGATGTCTGGCTTTTGCGCGGTTACATCATGCAGAGTCAATCCAAGTTTGAGACTGCCGACTTTTGCTTTGAAAACATAGTCAAAGCCGATCCTGACCGCACACTCAAAGCCCGGGCATATATGGCCAAAGGTCACTGTCTTTACGAAAAAATATTGCAGGCCAAGAAAAAAGACATGACCTCAGTATTAAACTCCTATAAGCAAGCAGTAGAGAGTGCAAGCGAGCTTGCGGACCCGCACTATTACCTGGCTATCGCCCTCAAAGAAGGAGGGCAATTGGCGGCCAGCGAAGCCGAATTGCAGATATGCAATAACTCACAAAAAAACAGCCTGACCTGGCTTGATCCGGTACTGGCCAATCTTGCCCGCAACGAGCTAATAAACTTGCGCAGTACTTTTAAAGAGAAGAAGTAAATTTCTCTCAGGCTTGTCATGAGAACATTTTTTATAATAGCCTGACTAATTGTTCAGGTATCAAATTGAATCCCCTATCAGCATTTAGCCAAATCACACCAGACTTTTTACCATGGTGCCTTAGCGCCGCCACTATCGCCTTGGCACTGGATACGGTGCTACGTCTTGTTAGCGCCAAAGAGCGCTTGCTCAGTGATGCAATTGAAGACGAAGACCGGGCACTGGCTTGGAAATGTGTCCTCTTTATCCTTTTGCCATTTTTGACCTGGATCGATATGCGCGCCACAGAAGTGGTGGCGTCATACTTTGGTGCCTATCTCGATAAACCAGTCTATGGACTGGTCTGGTATGAAGGTCAGCTTAAAGGTCTTAGTGCCGTATCTGATATCAACAGCTTACTTATTATTGTCTTTGCCGGGGTGCTTGCCCAGCTAGCTCTAGCTATGTGTCTTGTGCCAACCTTGCTATTTAGACCCCACCCTTTTGTGGCCACTTTGATTGGTTATGGCATCACCTTCACTTTTGCCCTCAATCTCATCTTTGAGCCATTGCTGGCATTTACGGGTATGGGCACCAGCCTTGGTAGTCCGCGACTAGACCTGACCACAAGATTGGCCTTCCAGGATGGCTATATTTTGCCCCTGGTAGTGCAAATCTCTGCCGCACTGCTCTTTGTCGCCATCATCAAAAGCTCACTGGTCAAAACTTGCTTTGCCGCATTGACCAGACCAAAAGTCACTCGTCAGTTGACACTCTGTATCAAAGACTGGAAGCAAAAAGAGAACCAGAATCCTCAAACCTGCCTCAAGCTCGGCTTGCTCTACATCAAAGCCGGTCTTTTAGGTAAGGCTCGCACAATGCTCAAAGTACTTGATAAAGCCAATAATCAATCAGATGAGAGCACGATGCTGAGAGCGCTCTACAAATTTCACCGGCGCAAATACAAAGAGTCGCGTCTTGCCTTCGAAAAATTGGCTGAATCAAAGGCTAATGACTACGATCTTAAATCACAGTTTTTTGCCGCTGCCAGCTGTGCCGCCTTTGCCGAGCATAACGTAACAGCCGCTCTCAACCTGGCCGACCAGGCCCTGGAGTTTGAAAACTCCTGTCTGGTAGCCAGAATGGTCAAAGTCGACGCCTATCTTGCCCAGGGCAAAAAAGAACAAGCTGCGCAAGAAATCATGCAGGCAATGCGCCTTGGTCTCAACTTTGATCTCAAAGACAAAATTCCTCTTGATATAGATCTAGCCTACAAACGGCTCACAGACTCAGTCCTGACTGTAAGCCCGGCAAAAGAGGAGAGCGAAGCAGAAGCCCTGAGCCGCAGCTAGATGAGCAAATCCACATAAATATCTTTGCGGCTAATACGCAAAACCTCTTTTCAACCGGACGGATTTACATATAATCAATGAATGGTAAAAGTGCCGACTTGTAATTTTCAGTGGTCAGCTTAAAAGGTATCTCATTGGTTCCCCGTTTAACCCTCAAACCAATACAATCCAAGCAATACGGTGACGACAGAGAGTGGCCATCAAGGTATTAAAGACACCGAAGCTATCAATCAGAGCAAGAATGTTTTTGCTCTGTCTCGGTGTCGCTATGCCTCTTCTGGCTATTGGCAGCTTTTCACTTTTTAAAGAATATCGCACACTCAAACTAGAAGCCCAGCGGGCTACAACACTGCAGGCTGCTACCGGTGTGCGCACGCTAGGCAACTGGATCAGTGGTCAATTGACCTCAATTGACCAGGTGGCTAACTTACTTGAGCGTCAAAATCTCTCAACCTCTAACGAAGAAATCCAAAAAACCCTATCCACAGCGATAGTCTCTCAGCCTGCCTGGCAAAAACTGATTCTTGTAGATAGCGCTGGTAAGCGCCAGTTTGCCGCAGTGCAGTCTGGTAAAAGTGCCGATAACAAGATAGTGACCAGTGACCTGGCCATCAAACAACTCTTAGAGCGCACCCGCGCTAGCAAAAAGCCAGTTATGGCCAATGCCACATTAATAGAGGGCAAAAAATGCTATCTGGTGGCAGCCGCTCCTCTAACTAGCGGTGACAAAGTCCGGGGACAACTACTGGCCTTTATAGATCCATCAGCTGTGCTCAATCTTTATGCTGGACTATCGGCTACAGATAAGTCATCAGCTGTGATAGCGGTCATAGATGCAGACAAGCGAGTTATCGCCCGCACTATCGACAATAAAGAGTGGCAGGGCAAAGACTTCAGTCAGGCTCACACAGTACAGGCCGCGGCTAATCAGGTACGCGGCACACTAGAAGGAGTCGGTATCGCCGATCCCACACCAAGAGCCTATGCCTTTGACCATGAGCCCAACACCAATTGGCTCCTTGTCGTTGGTCTACCCACAAGACTTATATATGGTACGGCTCACGACTGGCTAATTTTGATGATCTGCCTGGCGGCTTGCGCTATCAGTGTTTCAATCATGTTGGCTTATTCGTCCACCAGCTACTTTACCCGTGCCATCAATAGTCTGGTTAGAGAGCCTCAGTCTTGGTCGTGGCGACTTTGGCAAACGAGTGCAGGTGCGCTCTAACGACGAGCTAGGTCTGCTACCAGCCTTTAACGAAATGGCCAGTATGCTGGAAGTGGACCGCGATCACAAACATATGGTGCAGCGCATCTCAGAGTCCATCAGACAATCGCTCGACTTAAACGAAATCCTCAATACAACAGTCAAAGAACTTGGTCAAAATCTCAATGCCAGCCGCTGCTGTCTGGCTCTTATCGACAGCCATCAGACCAGTGACCAGGATGATGATGAGCTCAGCTTTGACTATATGTGGTGCAATCCTGATGATCAGACGGCACCACTAACCAAGAAAAAAATACTCATTGGTGTAGATACCACCATGAGAAAGATTATCAATCAAGGCTCTATTATTTGGCTTGATTTGCTCAGTCAGGGAGCCTTATTTGACGGTCACGAAGAAAGCGAATGGCGCTTAATCAAATCGATGATTGCTTGCCCAATAACAACTGGCAATGGCACCATTGGACTGATATTGATACATCAGTGCGATCACTTGCGCAGCTGGTCCCAGTCTGAGCTAGAACTAGTCAATGCTGTAGCCAGTCAGGTCGCTCTGGCCATCGAGCACGGTCAACTCTATAACCGCGCTCGCACAATGGCCGAACAAGAACAGTTAATCAATCAAATCGTCAGAGCGGTGCGCACATCGCTCGATGTCGACACCATTCTCGATACCGTAACAAAAGAGCTCTCACTAGCCCTGAGCGCCGACAGAGTGCAGATTGCCCAGCCTAGAGCCGAGGGTCCGCTGGTAGTTACCCATGAGTATCACCGCGAGGAGCTCGAATCGAGCAAAGGACTCAGTCTTTATGGCAGTGCCATAGACTTCCACCCCAATGCCAAATCGCCTCAATTGCAGACTGACACAGGCAATTATGTACTCGGCATCGATTTATCGCGTATACGCAAAGCCTTTAAGCCAACCCTCAATAACTTGAGTAACAAGCCAGAAGTAGAAAATCTCACACCAGAAGCAAGTGATGTTGCCGCCACAACAGGCGATCTGCCGCAGGAGCTAGTCTCAGTCGTCAATGGTACTCATGGTGACGCCAGATGTCTGGTCTTTAGAGAATACCTCGATGTAGTCGGTGGCAAGTCGCTCATAGCAGCACCACTCATCAACGACAATCAATTGATTGGAGTTTTGATTGTCCATCAGTGCTCCGAACAGCGGCTCTGGCGCGAAAACGAAGCTAAATTAGTCGGTGCTATTGCTGATCAAATTTCAGTCGCTATAGCTCACGCCCAGCTCTTTGCCCAGGTCCGTCACCAGGCTATAACAGATGGTCTGACTGGACTGTATAACCATGTCTACTTTAAAAACAGACTCTCTGAAGAGTTGCGCATGGCAGAGAGAAAAGGCACTCCTGTCTCGCTTATTATGATCGACCTGGATAAACTCAAAGTGATAAACGATACCTACGGACACCCTGTAGGCGACTCGGCCATCAGACAAATATCGTCTATCCTCAAAACACTCTTGCGTAGCGGTGATACAGCCGCACGTTATGGTGGCGAAGAGTTTGGCATTATCCTGCCTGAGACTTCACTTTTAGAAGCAGCTCTCATTGCCGATAGACTTTGCAGTCAAATCCGCAACTGTCAGGTACCAGTGCTGGGTAAAATCACAGCATCACTGGGTACTGCCAGTTATCCCAAACAGGCCCGCTCGACTAGTGAGCTGATTGAGCGCGCCGATAAAGCGCTCTATGTTGCCAAAAACAGTGGTCGAGATCAGGTCCGTGTCTACGAAGACGATATGGATATGAACGCTCTCAATCAGCCGACATTTACCAATGTCACAAGAGAGATGGACAGACCCAAAACCATACCGCCCAATCCAAACGAGAAAGGCTCATAGTAAGTGTCAGCTAAAAGACTGGTCCTTTTTGATATAGACGAAACAATGATCTCAACTGGTGGAGCGGGAGGCCGCGCTCTCGGCAAAGCCCTGACGCAGACCCACCAGGTACCGGTAGAAAAAACCAAAGTCAGTATGTCGGGTAAAACCGATCCACAGATTATTTTTGAAATTTTGACAGCCTGTGGTCATGACCATGACGCAGCCCGTAAAGCACACGAAGTGGTGCTGCCGGTCTACCTCAATATGCTCGATGCCGAAATCGATAAATCAGAGCGTCTAATTTTGCATCCCGGAGTCATAGAACTCCTGGAAGAACTGGTCAAAAAGGATAACGCCTATCTAGGTCTTGTCACAGGCAATGTGGAGCTTGGCGCCCAAAAAAAACTGACTCGTTTTGCCCTGGCTCACTATTTTCCGATTGGAGCCTATGGCTGTGATTCGGCTAATCGACTGGATTTACCTGCCATCGCCGTGGAGCGTGCCAAGCAGCACTTTAAACAAGACTTTGATGCCAGTCATACCGTTATCATCGGCGACAGTGTCGGCGATATCGCCTGCGGTCATGGTTATGGCGCCAAAGTAATCGCAGTCAATACTGGCAAGACCAGCTGGGATAGCCTGGCTGAGCATAAACCGCGCCATCTACTCAAAAATTTGAGCGACACTCAAGCCGTACTTGATGCAATATTTGACTGATACTACCGGTAGCACCAGATACTATTTTACTGTGACGTCACTGGTCTTTTTAACATAGGTTAGTACAGCTTTCTTTTGCTCAGAGCTGAGCACTGCGTTCCAGTGCAAGGCCTTGTACTTAGCCGGCGGCATGGCGCCTTCATTTATCTCTGTAGCAATACGCGAGAGATCGGCTCCGACTATAGGACTGGCTCCACTTAACTGACTTTGAGTCAGGACAAAAGCAGCTTGAGCCTCGACAATGTCATGAGCGATGATGTTTTTGGCTGGAGGTATCTGGCTGTAGATTGGATAGGCAATCATATTTGTAGAGTGGCAATCCACACAACTACTTTGCATTACCTGGCTAAAAGCGACAAAATCAGGATCTTTGACTACGTACTCAATTTTTTTGCGCGTCAAAAACAAATTGGATACAGGCATCGACAGAGCCAGCAAAAATAGCGCCAGTAGGACAACGGGCAGGATCAGGCGCAGTGGCGAGATTTTACTTTCGGTTTCGGTCAAAACTTTCCCTCTTTTGTTGCTCTGTCTAAAATATCCCAAAAACAGTCATACGACTTGGTAAAATGTCAGCTCATTAATAAACAATGGATACAGACTTGGCATCACAGCGCAAACTTAGAGGCAATAAAAGACGGGTTAAAGCCTATATAGGCATAGGCTCCAACGAAGGCGAGCGCCTGGGCAATGTGCAACAGGCATTGCAGCTGCTCAAAGATGTAAGCGGCATCAAAGTCCTGGAAACAAGCTCGCTCTACGAAACAGAACCGATCGGGGATGTTTATACACAGTGGTTTGTTAACGCTGTAGTCTCCATAGAAACTGAATTTACGCCCTTTGAACTGCTTGATATTTTGAGCGATATCGAGAACCGACTCTTGGCAATCCACAAAGGTAATAGTACTGCTCGTGTCAAAGAACGAGTGATGGACCTGGATATCCTTTTTTACGGTGACGAAATACTAGACAGCCCCAATCTCAAAGTACCTCATCCAAGGCTCTTGCAGAGAGCTTTTGCCCTGGTGCCACTGCTAGAAATAGCTCCTGAAATACGCTATCCCGGCATTCGTAAAAGTGTTGCCGAAATCCATGAAGAACTGGCAGAGCCTGAGCAAGTTGTGCTCTACGGCACGCGCACAGCGGATCCATAACTATGCAATTCAAAGTGGGCTCGGATATTTGCTCCATAAAACGTGTAGAGGATGTCTATGCAAAATTTGGCGAAAAATTTTTAGATAGAGTTTTGACCGATGGCGAAAAAGCTTATGTAATGTCACGTCCGCGCGATTTTTTGAGTCGCGTAGCAGCCCGCTTTGCGGCCAAAGAAGCAACCTCAAAAGTGCTTGGTACAGGCTTTGTGGGAGTAGGATTTAAAGAAATAGAAGTAGTCAGACTCAGCTCTGGCGCCCCGACAATCAAGCTTACTGGCCGCGCAAAAAATGTGGCGGCTAACCTGGGCTTGACCAATTTTGAACTGACAATGAGTCACGAGAAGGAATACGCAATAGCCTTTGTGTTAGGCTACGGCAGCTAAATAAGGTTTTGAAATATGAAAAATTATGGTCCAGTAATCAGTTTTACCTCTGACTTTGGCACCAATGATGGTTACACCGGCACCGTCAAAGGCGTAATCCTCTCACGTGCGCCTCAGGCAGTCATAGTCGATGTTTGCCACCAGATTGAGCCCTGGAACGTCACCTCAGCAGCTTGGATCATCTCCAGTGCCTACAAATACTTCCCCCAGGGCACTATCCACATAGTTGTAGTCGATCCCCAGGTAGGTAGCGCCCAGAGACGGATATTGCTTAAGACCGACTCCGAACTCTTTCTTGCTCCAGACAATGGCATCCTTACATTGATACTCAAAGAACAAGCCAATTTCAAAGCTTATGAATTAAACAAAAAAGAGTTCTGGATGCCCTATGTCTCCAATACTTTTCATACACGAGATATTTTTGCCCCAGTGGCGGCACACTTGGTCAACGGCGCTAAGCCCGAGGAAGTAGGCACAGAAATAGACGTAAAGAGTCTGGCACGCCTGGAGAATCAGGAAACAAGCACCAAGGATGGTGTCACCAGCGGCAGAGTTGTGCACGTTGATCGCTTTGGCAATCTTATTACCAATATTCCCAATGACAAAGTCAGGCCTAAAGCCGCTTGCTTCCTGGATGATCTCAAGGTTGGCACTGTTAACAACACCTATTCTTCGGTAACCGAAGGCATGGCCGTAGCATTTCCTGCCAGCCACGGTTATTTAGAGATAGCCATTCACCAGGGCCGGGCAAACGAAATCCTGAAAGCCAAAGTAGGCTCCCAGGTGGCTTTAGAAACAATCAAACAAGAAGGTTAGGGAGTCGGCTCAGGCAGTGGACCGCCCACTGGACGCCCAATTGACATAGCGATCATGAGACATTGATCGACTTTTTCCATGACGTCTTGAGGAAAAGCACCAATTTTTGAGACCAAAAGAGTCTTGGGAATGGTGGCAATAACGGTACAGTCGATGACGCTATCCAGGCGCAGACCACCGGATTGACCTTCCGGCGAGTTCATATAAACTTCCACCTGCGTGGGCTCACGAGCCGCGCGCGAAGTATTACTTGTCAACGGCACGAGAAGGACGTCATCAAGACGGGAATTGTTGTAATCATTAGAGATCAACACAGCCGGGCGTCTCTTCGTCTGTGTCTGGCCTTCATCCGTTGTGTAAGGAAAAGACACTAAGACGACATCACCTTTCCTGTACTGTGTCGGCTTGTTCGTCATTTTATGCTCGGTAATGGCCGCTAACGCAAAAGGCGTATCTTGGTAAATAGAGTCCCAGAGGGACCAGTGAGCAAAAGCTCGCTTTTAATTGTAGCGTGCGACGAATTATTTTGATATTGCAGGAACTGGAGGATGCAAAAAAAGCCATGAAAAAGCAAAAAAGGCTCGAAACCGAGCCTTTTGAAATCTTGCTTTATATGGCTATTAGCCTTTTTCTCTAGAGAGAATAGACAGAGTCGACAGCTCAGCAAACTGAGCAACGGTGTTGCCTCTACCCATGGCTTCCTTAATGTCATCCCAGCTCTGGCTGACATTGGTCTTAACGACGGGTGCCAAGATCTCTCTAAACATGAAGAATGGGTCTTGTTTGACCTCTTCAGGCTGAGCGGCTGTTTTATCTAGTTTATCGCTGAATGACACTTGGTTGGACCCCATCTAGGATGAGCTATTACGGCGAGTATAGCAGGCTTTCAAGAGATAAGTCCAGCAGATTTAATCTACGAGGCTTATATTTAATGCGGACAGTATTTATCTGCTCTCTTTTGTTGTATACCCGAATGGTCAGAGTAAATAGACCCTCTCGGATACATTTAATGTACCCAATTTGGCCCAGCCAAACAATGGGGAACTTACGATGTCAAGCGAGCACTTGTCCGCCTTTTCACAAAACTTTTAAGGGCTATGGGCGATTGGGGAATTTCTGCCTGAGAAACTCAATGGTCCGAAGTGTTGCCCCACCTGGAACAAATACTTCAGCGATGCCCTGTTGCAAAAGCTCATCGCGGTCCTCATCGGGCATGACGCCACCGCCAAAAACGAGAATATCTGAGGCATCCTGCTCCTTAAGTAGAGCAACAACACGGGGCAAAAGGGTTAAATGGGCCCCTGACAGGATAGAAAGACCAATGGCGTCAACGTCTTCCTGAATAGCCGTTTCGACTATTTCTTCTGGAGAGCGGTGCAATCCGGTATAAACGACTTCCATGCCAGCATCGCGCAAAGCTCTGGCTACGACTTTGGCGCCTCGATCATGACCATCGAGACCAGGCTTACCTATTAATACACGAATTTTGCCATTGCTCATTTTTTGAACTGGATACCCTCAGATAATGATTGCAAAATATATAGTAGTGCCTCCCCAGGTGGCTTGGCCTACTCTTTCTCAGTGTTAAAAGGCACCCGGGAGCTGAGAATGACTAACAATTCGTCAAAATTGGGCAGGTCACGTCTGTTAATCAAATAAAAACATCTTCTGGTTTTCAGTATGGCCCAGGTGAAATATTTGATCACTTGAAAGCTTTGCACATCGGCAAACTTGAGCTGGCTTTGCCAGAGCAAGACTTTGATGTTGATACCTTGATCGTCAACCTCAACAGAATCTGCCTCTAATAACAAAGACGGCAAGATATATAGGTCCAAAGCCAGATTGAAAACAAATTGAAAAAGCTCAGCAGTGAGACTGACCTGTCCATGATGCAGCAGACGCCCTACTAAACTACCGATGGTAGAGACATTTAGCATCACAACAAAAAAGAGAAAAAAGAAACGCACGTAGTGCTTTCTTCTTTTTCGTTGTGAGTAAAAGAGTTTGTGAGTTTCCACCTGGTAATCCTTTATCGAGTATTATACTTCTCCAAGCTGAGCCCGCGAAAAGTGCTATCCCACGCCAAGAGCGCTAACCTAATCATGGCATTACCTCATCAAGACGGCAAAAATCATGAGCAAGAAAAAGCTGGCTGATCATCTATTTGATCGCATACAGGAAACAGGTGTCAAACATACTTTTGGCATTCCTGGAGATTTCATACTGCCCTTTTACGCAGCCCAGTCAAAGCGCGACCTGAGCACTATCGTGATGACTCACGAGCCTTCAGTTGGTTACGCTGCTGACGCCTACGGGCGCCTCAAAGGTCTGGGCGTGGCGCTGGTCACATATGGAGCTGGCGGACTCAACATGGTCAATCCAGTTGGATTGGCTTATGCCGAGGAATCCCCTTTACTGGTCATCAGTGGTGGACCTGAAACTCGCTTCAGAAGTCACAAACCACAGTTGCACCACTGTGTTAAAAACTTCAATACACAGAGAAATGTCTTTAACGAAGTCTGTGAATCAGTCACTATCCTGGACAATGCAGCCACTGCTAGAGATGAAATAGACCGAGTTTTTGATACCACGATTACATCATCTAAACCAGGTTACATCGAGATACCACGAGACATGGTCAATCTCGAAGTACATGCACCAGAACAAAATAAAGCAAAAGTACAAGTAGAAGAAGAGGCGCTTAAAGAAGCAGTCGACGACATTGTATTGCGCCTCAAAAATGCTAAGCATCCAGTACTCATGGTCGGTGTACAAGTCCGACGCTTTGGACTCAAAGATACTGTGGTAGCGCTTTCTGAAGCACTGGGCATACCAGTTGTTACTTCCATACTTGGTAAAGCCACTTTTCCCGAAAGCCATGCCAACTTTATTGGCAACTACTTTGGTCAATTCGGCAATCCACTGGTTAAAGATTACGTCGAAAAATCCGATTGCATAATTGCTCTGGGAGCGGTTTTGACCGAGATGGAGACAGCTGGCTATACAGCCAAATTGACACCACACAATTTGATCCAAATTAACGCTAGTGAAGTAGTTGTGGGCTACCACAATTATCATGGTCTTTCGATTGACTCAGTAATAAAAGAATTGCTTGGTGCAGTCACTGCCAAACTGACACCGACGATGCGATTTACAGTGCCAAAAATTGCCCGCGAGACCATCGTTAAGACAAGCAAGGGCAAGGACTTGTCCGTTGCTTGCATGATCGAACAACTCAATGAATTGCTGGAGCAAGGAGATGGCTATTCAGTCATTACCGACACTGGAGACTGCATGTACACCGGCATGAGCCTTAAGACTGATATATTCCTGTCACCAGGCTACTATGTCAGCATGGGCTTTGGTGTGCCAGCAGCTATAGGCGCTCAGCTAGCTATGCCAGAGAGACGTCCAATAGTCCTGGTGGGCGATGGCGCCTTCCAGATGACTGGCATGGAGATAAGCACAGCGGTCAAAGAAGGACTGAGCCCAATCATCATTGTCTTTAACAACGCCAGCTATGCCATGCTGCGCTTTATCGATCAAAAACGTGACTACTACAAATTGCCTCGCTGGGATTATGTCGGCATGGCCAAATCAGTAGGAGCAAATGGAGCCAAAGCTGAGACTTCAGAGGACTTCAAAAATGCCCTCAAACAAGCCAGAGAATCTGACAAGCCATTTTTGATCGATGCTGTCATCGATAGTGAAGACATCTCTCCGACCCTGAGACGATTGACTGAATTTTTCAGTCATAAAGTCAAAGCCGCAATATCCTGAGGAACCATGACAAAACACATACTGACCATTGCCCTTTTTACTCTTGCTACTACATTTGTACCAGCCCATGCTGGCTCCACAAGTGATCAGAGCAATGGCAGTATGCTTTTGACTCAACCCAGGCCAGTGGTGCAATCAGGCGAAGTAGAAGAAGACAAAAAAAGCAGTACCACAAGTAAGCTGGGCAAGCTTATTCAAGGTCCTAAGGCTTGCTGTGGTGCTATTGCTGGTGTCACTCTCGGTGTGCCAGTGCGTGTGGTAAGAGATGTTTCCCATGAGTCCAAGCGTATGACCGGTCAGTTATATGATGACTTTAGTCCCAGTGCTGGGGCAGCAGACCGCCCAGACACAAGTACACGCAGCGTCGGTACGATGATAGGGATGCTTTACGGTGTACCCTCAGGCATTATTCTTGGCACCATCCATGGCACTACTCGTGGACTGGAAGCTGGCTTCAAAAAACCTTTCTCTAAGGAATCAGTCAGTCTTACCGACCCTAAATAGGTTGGTAGATGGTTGGCTCTAAAGAAAAAGAACATTCGCTCGTCACCGGCAATTTATGGCTAACCATCTGGACGATGAGCTGGCCATTAATATTGACGACAGTGGCCAACTCCTTTGTCGGACTGGTCGATGTACAGGTAGCTGGCACTATCAGTGCATCGGCACAAGCTGCTGTGGGTTTGGCTGAGCACATTCTTTTTATCTTTATGCTTTCTTTGATGTCCATTGGGGTGGGCACCACTGCTCTAGTATCGCGGGCCTATGGTGCGCAGGAGCGCCCTGAGATGCTCAAGGCCGCGGCACAGTCTCTAGTACTGTCACTCTTAATTGGGCTCTTTATGGCAGTTGTTGCCCAACTAACTTCTCATTATGTCTTGGAGACCTTCGCAGCTTCCACTGAAGTTTTTAAATTAGGACGCGACTATCTCGATACATACAGCCTAGTACTAATACCATTCAGCCTTACTGTTATTGCCAACGCCGCCTTTAGAGCCATTGGCGATAGTAAAACTCCGCTTGTTATCGTGACAATAATGACCAGCATCAATGTCGCTCTCGACTATTTGACAGTGCTGCATAACTGGCCCGTGCCCGGTCTTGGTATAAGAGGCATGGCCTATGCGGGGCTCGCCGCCTCTCTCACCGGAGCCTGTCTGGCAATTTATTTTTTAAACAAGAGCATACTCAAAGATGCCCTGGCCTCCCTTTTGCCTCTCAACCGGAGCATGCTCGGTCGCATCTGCAAGATTGGCATACCATCGGCACTACAAAGACTGGGCTGGACACTCTCAAGCTTTGCAGTTTTTGGCATCATGAGGCTCTGTCCTGACTCGGTAGCAGCACTGGCCTCCTGGGCTATCGGTATGCGGCTGGAAGCTTTTGTCTTTATGCCGCTGATGGCACTGAGCCTCTCAGTCAGCTCAATCATTGGTCAAAATCTCGGTGCCAAAGAAGTTGACCGAGCCTATAAAGCAGGCTGGCGCGTCACCTTTATCGGCATCTGGATGATGCTTATAGCTGGAGTTGTACTCTATGTGTTTGCAGAGCAGATAGCCGGTACAATGGCCAGGGAGCCCAAAGCTCTTGCTTACACGATTGATTATCTGCGCATCAATGCTCTGGCCGAACCCTTCCTGGCACTTGCTATGATCTTGGCTGGAGCCCTGCAAGGGGCGGGGGACACACGCACTCCCATGTGGATGACAATAATCAGTAACTGGCTGATTCGCATACCGCTTGGATATACCCTAGCCATACCACTACACATGGGAGTCAAAGGTATCTGGTGGGCTATGGCATGCTCAATAATGATTCAGGGCATTGTGATGGCCTGGCGATTTAAATCAAAAGACTGGATTCACGAAAAAATTTAAAGGTTACTCCAAGTGGAAGCAGATAAAAAGCCAAAAGAAACAGGCAAGCTAACCGACAACGCTTGGCTTTTGGTTCTTAGCGTGCTTGGTCTGATTGGCTTATTTAGCTATCTCAAATTACAGGATCAAGTATTTCCATCTGCTGCCATCAACTTCGCATTGACCAAAGACCAAATAATGGAAGAAGCTTCCATGTGGAAAGGCAAAGTCAAAATACCGGGCACCTATCCAATCAGCTCAGCCACATTCAATCTCGACAATGACAGTAAAAACTTTTTGGATTTTAAATTAGGCACAAAAGAAGCCAATCGCATCATGAGCGAGGAAGCACCGATATTTTGGTGGGACATAAAATACGCCGAACCCAAAAATGATGAAACAGTTGAAATCCAGCTCAGCCCCGACGGCAAACTGGTGGCCCTTGAATATTATCTATCCAAAGACCGCGCCTTGCCTA